>NZ_JBSFVZ010000005.1:0-52761 GCF_053592575.1 Streptomyces sp. NPDC002640
CTGTCCGGCGGCCGGCCTCCAACCAACCCTCTGTTGCGGGCCCCGTTCGAACGGGGCCCGCAACAGAGGGTTGGTTCCAGGATCAGACCTGGCCTCCCAGAGCCAGGGCCTTCACGGTCGCCCCGAAGACCTTCGAGGCCACATCGGTCACCGTCGGTACGTCCTCCAGCCGGGGGCACTGACCCACGATGACCGACGCCGCGAACATCTCGCCCGCCGTCTTGGCCACCTTCGAGGCGAGCAGCAGTTCGCGCATCTGGGGGACCCACACCCCAGCGCCACCGTCCTCACGGTCCTTGGCATCCTTCGTGCGCAGGTTCTCCGCGAGCTTGATGAACTTCGCCGGGACGCCCAGAGCCTTGGCCGCGTCGAGGTCGGTGGTGACCTCCACCGGGACCGCGAAGCGGGACACCAGGGCGTCATCGAGCTGTCGCACTCCGATGCCCTCGGGGTTGTAGCCGCACAGCGCGTAGAACCCCGGCTCAGCCTTCACGACAGGCGCATCCGGCTTGTCATCGAGGCTGAGCGTTCCGCGTCCGTCGAGAACCGAGTACAGGACGGCCAGAACCTCAGAGGGAATACGGGTGATCTCGTCGACGAACAGCGGACGCCCCTCCTTCATCGCGCGGGTCAGCGGGCCGTCGGCCCACTTGAACGTGCCGTCGTTCTGGGGCAGGTAGGAGCCCACGAAGTGGGAGACAGTCATGTCACCGTGACCGTTGATCGTGATCAGGTCCCGGCCGAAAGCCGCCTCCGCCAGGGCGGACTTGCCGGTACCGGGCAGGCCGTACAGACGCACCGGGATACCGGCAGTGCGCAGGTGCTTGAGCGTCGCCACGTCGTGGTGGCCGCCCAGGTCGCGCGGCCGGTAGATCTGACCGTTGGGACGGTAGTACTCCCGCTCACCCTTGATCATGGCGTCACGCTGGTCGGCAGCCTGAGCGCGGGGGGCCGCCGTGGCGGGCTGGGCCTGGGAGAGCTGACCGTCGATGAACATCTTCGCCAGGGTGCGCAGCACATCGGCGTCGACGTGGGCACCGGCCGGGTTCTGTGCCTCCACCTCGAAGTACTCGACCGTCTTGCGGGCGTCCTTCGAGTCCGCCTCCGACAGGCCCGAGTCGTCGATCAGGATGGGCTTGATCAGGATGTTGCTGTAGCCCTTGCGGTCGTGCTTCTCAGACCACTTGCGCTGGAGCACCTGCCAGGCCTCCTTGGCGAGCACCTTCGGGTTCTTCGTTCCGGAGTCCCCGACGGCATTGGCCCGCCGGTACACCGGCTTGGTGTGCCCGGCGCTCGCCGTGTGGCAGTAGCCGGTGGACGTGGCAACGGCAACGTAGGTCTTCTGCTGCGGGCTGGAGAGGTCCTGGACCTTGAAGCCGAGAAGGAACATCGGGAACTCCGGGTGTCTCGTTCGGGAAGGGATCTTGCGATGCCCTGAACTTATGAGAACCCCGGCAAACGCCCAACTTCGGTCTGTCCGGCGCAAGTTGGGGCCTTCCCGACGTACGGTGTGAGCTCTTCAACCGCCTGCCGTCCTCCGAGTGCCAGCGGCTTTGGGCAGCTCAGCGGGCCGAGAGCCAGGCATCGCTCCGCAGGCACGCTCCACGACCCGCGCCCGGAGGCAGACGCCATCGACAGCAGCCGGCAGGGGTGTTCCGCCGAGCGCACGGCGGCGCTGTCCGCGGCACTTCCCAGGCGCCACAAGGCCTTCTCCACCTTCAGATTCTTGGATTCGCGGCGAGTCGTTCCAAGGCCGTGGGCGGTGGCCCAATCAGGGCGCAACGAACCGCCGACCGAAAGGCCCCCGCGATGACCGCCCGCACCAAAGCGCCTGTGACTTCCCCCTGGGACGACGTGAGGCACCCGGCATGGCTCGCCCTGTCGGCTCGTACCGGAGACTGGCTCTCGACCGTCTCGGAACGTGACGACGTGATCGCGGTCGTTCACCCCGGCGCTCCGGAAAGCAAGTACGCGGAGTTCTACCCGGCGCTGGCCGAGGGCCGCTTCGCCCCGGACCAGCTTCTTGAGGGCCAACCGAACCCCGCGCTGATCGACCCGAACGCGTGGGCCGACCGCTGTGCACACCCGGCGTTCGCCGGTGCCATCTGCCACGAGGCCGCGCACGCCAAGCACACCAAGTTCGCTCCCACCCGGCAGCACAACGCGTCGGCCGTGCGCTGGGCCACGATCCTGGAGGAGCCCCGCATCGAGCACCGGCTGATTCAGGACCGGCCTGGCGACCGATCGTGGCTGCGGGCTTCCACCCGTCACGTTCTTCTGACCGGTGTCAGCGGCGGGCACGATGACAAGTCGGTGCCGGGCGCAGTGCACCAGGCGGTGCTCATCCTGGGCCGTGCGGCCGGTGGGGTGCTGGACGACTATGAGGTACAGCCGGTCACCGATCAGGTGACGGGCATCCTCGGTGACGCTGTGATGGGCGAGCTGAACGGCATCTTCCGTGAGCTGTTCGAGCTGGACGACGACGACCAGGACGGGCTTATCGCCCTGGGAGCACGAGTCGCCCGCCTCGCGCAGGACGACGCGGACGACGACCAGCAGAACGGCGAAGAGAGCGGCAGCGGGCAGGGCCATGGCGGCGGGGCAGGTCAGGGCGGGCAGGGCACAGGCTCCCCGTCGGGAGGCACCGGCCAGGGAGGCTCCGGCGACGCCGAGGACGGGCAGACCGAGAACGATCCGATCACCGTCATGATGCCGTGCGGCGCGGTTACCTGGGGTGACCCCTCTCAGACCGGGAACGGCAGTGATGACGGCGGCGGTAGCGGCAACGGCGACGGCGACGGCGACCAGCAGAGCACCCCGACTGTGGCTGAGCGCGTTGTCGACCAGATCGCTCGCGCCGCTGTGGCATCCGCGCACGCGAAGATCGCGGTTATCCTCCCGAAGCGGCCCGACTACACCGGCCGCCAGGCAGCGATGAAGGCTGCGCAGAACGTGTTCGCTGGCGGTGGCGTCGGATATCGACAGATCAAGGTCCGGCAGGTGAAGCCCGACGAGAACCAGCAGCGGCAGGCGCGTGCTCTGCTCAACGCTCTGTCGAAGGCGCAGTACCGGGATGTGAACCGTACGACCCGCGCCGTCAGCGCCCCGCCCGGCCGGATGGTCATGCGGGAGGTCGTACGCCGCGAGGCGCAGATCCGGGCTCGTACGGAGGTGTCTGCTCTGCCGTGGCAGCGCACCTCTCGCCGTCAGGAGGAGAACCCGCCTCTCACGGTGGGGATCAGCCTGGACGTGTCGGGCTCCATGAGTCCCTGGATCGGGCCGGTTGCGTCGACTGGATGGGCCCTTGCCCACGCTGTGGCGTCCCCGCGTCTGGCGGGCACCGTCGCCTCCGTGGCCTGGAACGGCGTCAACCCCACCGAGATAGGCACGGCGCTGATCAAGCCCGGCAAGCGACCGGCCACGGTGCCGGTGCCTGTCATGGACTGGAGCGGCGGATCCGACGGCTGCGGCCAGTCTCTCTACGCGCTGGACGGCACGCTGAATCTCACGGGCAAGTCCGGCGCGCGCGTTGCGGTGGTCATCACCGATGGAGAACTGCCCAACAAGCCGGATGTGCAGCGGGCGGCCGACCACCTCACCCGCGCGGGTGTGCTGCTGCTGTGGCTGAGCGTCAGGGACGGGGGCTGGGCTCCCAACGGGGCTCACGTCGAGTACCTGAGCGACCCGGCGAACTTCGGCCCCGTGGTCGGCCGTGCGCTCGCACGTGCGCTGACCAACGCCTGATCACTGATCACCCGAGGGGGCCGCACCAGCGGCCCCCTCTCTTCTTTCCGTGTTCCTCCAGCCAGTCAGCCGGCACGGCCCGCGCTGTCCGCTGCGGCCGCCACAGTCGGCGGACGGACGCCACGAACAGGAGTAGCCACCGTGACCCCACCCAAGGACCCAGACGTTCCCCGAACTCATGCCCCGCGCCGCCCCAGACTCCTGCGGGGTCAGGGCCGGCACCTGATGAACGCCGGCTACCTCAGCTTCATCGTGTTCGGCGTAGGCGCCCTGACGCTCACGGACTGGGTGCGCGGAGCCGACGGGTGGATCTGGCTGCCCGCCGTGGTGCCCGTGAGCTTCGTGATCGTCGGAGCAGCGGTCCAGACCCGCGACGAACACACCGGCTGACGGCGGCGGACGGACGCCTTGAGCAGCGGCCCGGCCTGTCCTGACACAGGCCGGTGACCAGCTCCAGCTCGCCCTCCGCCACCCGGCATTCGCGACCAGATGAGCTTCTACCACCGGGTTCGTAGCTTTCGGCCACGGTCCCGCCTCCGGGCGGCTCCGTGGACCCCCGCCGCCAACGACCAGGTAGAGCCATGCCGAACTCTCACGCACGAGCACTGCGCACCCACGACATCAACGAGGTCTTCGTTCAGGAGCTGAAGGCCCGCGAGGACCAGCTCCGCTCGAACCACGTGTGGATCGCTCCCGTTCTCGACCAGCTCTCCGGCGGCCGCGTGGTCACCCCGCCGCGTTACGTTCCGGCTCGCTTCACCCTTGCGGACCAGGCCGACCTGATCGACGAGGCCTCTCACGTCGGCATCTACCGGATGTGGGCCCGGCGCGGTCGGGTGACGTTCGATGTGAACGAGCACCTGGCCGCCGAGCTGTATCGGTCGACGTACAAGGAGCTGCCCGGCAGGATCTTCGACCACCTGCCCTACATCAATCCGCTGGTCGTCCTCCCGGACCCGTGGCCGATCCGCTACCAGAAGTCGGACGGGCTGGTGAGAGGCTTCTTCGTCCACGGGTACAACCAGCTGCCCGAGCGGCAGACGTACACCGACGAAGACATCGAAGGCCTCGGTCTGCTCTTCGTCATCGACCTGCTCGACGACGACACCGGAGAGGTGCGGCAGCAGACGTACATACGCCTTCACATCCCCACCGGGCTGCGGCAGTTCACCCTGAAGCAGGCGGTCGGCTTCGCCGCAGCGCGAGCGGAAGCCCGATGGGCACGCACCCCTGAAGAGAAGCCGGTCCTTGCCCTGTTCGAGGCCCTGCTGAAGCCCGCTCTCAGCATCCTGGTGTACCTGTGCTGCGACAACCGGGACGTCGTCGAACCTCCCGTCGTCAAGCCCACCCGCAAGAAGCGCAAGAGGCCTGTGCAGCGCGACCGGGACCCCTTCTTCGTTGAGGTCGGCTGGCGCGTGGGTCCTCGCCTCCACGCGGCCAGGCGTGCTGCTGGAAGGGTTACGGAAGGCGATGGTGTGCCCTCTGGAGTGCAGCGAGCGCCGCACCAGAGGGCCGGGCACTTCCACCGCTACTGGACCGGCCCGAAGCGGACTCAGGAGGTCACGATGTTCGTTGAACCGCACTGGGTCAACTTCCATCTGCTCCCGGAAGACGTAGACCCGATCACCACGGTCGTCCCGGTGGACCCGCAGCGGCATGATCCGCTCCGCAGGCGCGGTCTGCGCAGCCACACCGGGAAACCGCCGAAGGCGTGGGCGTACGCGGCGTGACCGGCTTACGCCGCCAGCCCTGGGGTTCCTCCCGGGGCTGGCGGCTGTCGAGGACCTGATCTGGGGCGGTTGGCCTGTCCGTCCCCACCTCCTCGTGCCGCCCCTGCACCCCGCTGGCTCCGCGAGCCGGCGGCTCCCGGGCAAAGGGCCGGCCAGTCGTACCGATCGGAAGGTCAGAGCCGCCCCGGAACGGCGCCCCGTCCGCGGGCTGCGGACGGCCCACTTCCTGTGGTCGCAGGCGCGGATTCGCCGTGCCGTGCGCACCTGAGCTCCTCCTCTTACCTTCGCTCCCACCCCGAGGCCGGCCGCGCAGATCGCGGTGGCGCCCGAGGGCCCTGAACCCACTCGATCCGCCTTGGAGCCTTGACCATGTCTGTGCCGACACATACGCCCCGCACGGTCGGCGTGCCTGGGATCGGCACACTGACCGTCCTCGACACCGTTCTGCCCCATGGGCGGGTCCGATTCAAGGTCACCGGACCGCATATCAAGGGCACCTTCATCGTGGCCCCGGAGGCCAAGCGAGGTGGCACCGTGCTGCCCGCGACGGTCCAGGTGCAGTACGGCGACGGACTGGAGCCGCAGACGTACTACACACCGCGGCCCGACGAGCCCGTCGTCTACCGGGTCGGCGTCCATGGCCACACCGCCGGGCTCGACCCGGATGCCATCCCGACGCGCTACTTCCTGGGCCCGTACGCCGTGGCCTCCGGCCGGACGTTCCTCACCGAACGACTGCCGGACGGCACCCGTCAACGCACCGAAGCAGTGGTCCGCTGCCTCTTGGAGCTGTGGCGCGACCGCGACGATGTCACCGAGCTGAAGCTGGCGGCCGCGGTCGCCCGAGCAGACGAGCACGCAAGGTACGAGGAGCAGCAGGCCGACCAGCTCGAGGCCGAGATCCAGAAGGTGACCGCCCAGCGGGTCTCGGCCCGCCGAACGGTCAACCAGCTCACCGGCATCCTGCGCCGGCGGGCAGGCGCTGTCCTTCCAGCAGACCCGACCCCGGTGAAGGTGCCGTTCTTCGACCGTCACGGTCACCAGATGGGCATCATGACCGTACGAGAGACCCCCGCCCCGGCCGGCATACGGCCTGGCAGCGTGGTCTACAACGTCCAGGGCGCCAGGGTCGCCGGATCGTTCACCGTGGAGCGCTACCGGTACAGCAGCACCCCCTGGCCGGAAGGGATCAACGTTACGTACGGCGTCCCGACCAGCCGCTACGGCCATGAAGCACACGACGAACCGACCATCAACACCGTTCGCCTGAGCGGCGGCTGGAGCAGCAGCGGCGATACGGGACGCATCACCCTGACCACCCCCGACCGGCTGCCGGCCCGCATACGGCTCTCTCCCACCACCGGCTGCTCCGCGCCGGTGGCCACCGAACGACGGGCGTCCGGTGTGCTGCGAGCACTCGCGTTGCGGTATCTCGCGCGGCCGGACGCGGAGGCCCTGCACCTGGCCGCTGCCAAGGACCGCGCCCCGGCGCTTCTCACTGCTACGCGGCAGAAGCTGAAGGAGCTGCGCGAACAACAGCAGAAGCTGACCCGGAAGGCGGCCGAGCACCGCAAGCGTGCCGCGCAGTACCGCGAGCTCCTCGCGCCTCTCCGCACGCTGCCGGATATCCAGTCGGACCCGTCGGTGACCCTCGCCAAGCAGGAGGCGCGCGGCGGAGCTGGTCGAGCAGACGTGAGCAGACGAAGGCTGAGCTCTCCCAGGATGCTGAACGCCCGCGGCCGCGACTCGATAGGCCCGCGGGCAGCCCTCGGTGATCAGCGACGATCGACACCGGCCGTACAGCCAGGGTGAATCCTGCGGTGAGCCAGATGCAGATCATCTTCCCAGACGGCTCCCGCCTGCCCGGGCGGGAGCCCGCGCGCTCGACTGGAGCGCGCTGTCCGGCAGTACGTGACACCGACGCGCAGCTGCGAACGTGTGCTGCCGGACATCCGGAAGGGGACTTTCGCGGCGCCAACGGGTCGTCCGCCGAGGCTGCCTACCTTCAGCTCCACAAGACAGCGGCTGATCAAGAACAGCCCGGACCGAAGGAGCGCCACATGAGCACGGCGACGCTGCAGCCCACTGACGAGGTCGTCATCTCCACCGTGCGGACCCCGGACCTTACCCGCCCGCACCACGTGCTCCCCATCGGTCAGCAGCACATCGACGACCAGGCCCCCATGGGCCGGTGCACCGTGTGCGACACCATCGGCGAGTGGAACGCACTCGTCGACCTGGCGCCTTCCGCGTACGGCTGCCCCGGCCGTCCGCCCTACGGCGCCTGAGGCACCGTCGGAGCGCGGCCCACGTGGGCCGCGCTCCGCAGGCATGCCCTCCGCTGTCCGCTCGTCTCTGAACCATGGCCACCTGCCCCCCGCCGCCTGGCACCCGGCCGGAACGCCCACGGCCAGCAAGGGCTTCGGCTAGGAACACGTCACCCCGCTCACCCGCCCTTCAAGCGGCTCTCCCCGGTTTCGCGCGCGCTGAGGAGATCGGGCCATGCGGTGCGAATCTCCACCTCGTCAAAGCGACCCGACCCCGGAGGACACATCATGCGTAAGCTCGCCCTGATCCTGGCACTCGGTCTCCTGTGGGCGGCGCTCCCGAGCCTGGGCATGGTCCTCTTCAGCATCGTCTGCTCCGTGATCAGCGCCGTGCTGGTCGTCGTAGCGCTGGTCAAGGCTCACCTGGCCCTCATCTGCTGCATCGGCGCGGTTGCTGTGCTGGCCCGCACGAACCCCACCGCCATTCCCAGGGCGACCCGCTGGCTGGCCCGCGCCATTGCCGACTCCGTCGCGGCCGTCATGCCGCAGAAGACCGACAAGGCCTGACAGCGCCGGGCCACTCGCTGCCGGTGCCTGAGGCCGGGTTCGTCCAGCCGGTGTCCACCGTGCCGTTGACGGTGCGGTCGTCGGCCGGACCGCGCCGTCAATCGACATCGTCGCCCTGTTCAAGCTCGCAGCGCATGCTGAGCGACGGCTTCTGGGTCGAAGCCAGCCTGAGAGCGGTCGCTGGGGGTTCCCCGTCCAAGCAGGCCCGCGCCCAGTACGAGGAGCTGACCAATCACCCGGCCGCCCCGACGCCGCAGGATGCCGTCGACGCGATGATCCGACGGATCATCGCGGATCCGTACCGGGCAGGGTCGACTCGTTCGCCGAGCCGGCCTGAGTGGGACCGGGTGGCGGCGGAGGGCTCCTTGGTGATCCCCTACCAGGTCCATGATCCGAAGCGGAATGCGCAGGCCAAGCAGCGTTTCGTGATCATCCTCCGCATCGTGTGGGCGGACTGACGCCGAGCGGCGCCACGCGGCCACCCCATGTCTAGAGGTCGCTGTGCCTGGGCCTGTGCCGCTCAGCCAGATCTCGCAGCCACTGCGGCGTCTCGTCGGGCTCATAGGTTCCCAGCATCTGCCAGCCGGACGCCCGAACGTCACCGATGCGGCCTTCCGGGCCGAGGCGATAGCCGGTCACGGCGGCTTTGAACGGCATGTAGGCCGCCTCGCCCGGCCGTGCGCGGTACTCGATGACGACCGCCTCCGGGTCGAGGATGTATGCCACGTCGGCGCCGTCCATCACCACGTACGCGGGAACGCCGGAAACGATCATGTATTGCGTGACATCGGTCATCGTGACCGTAGCGGTGACCTGCAACATCTCTCCTTCGGCCGGGCCGTTCGATCGGGAAGCGGCGGTGTCCCGGGCCCGGCAGGGACGACATCCCGTCCCTGCCGGGCCGGCCCACGGCCACGTTCCCGGCGGCTGTGAAGAACGGCCGTCGTTCTCGCTCACTGGCCACTCGCCAGCGACCACGGCTCCGCGAGGTCCAGGTCGCCAGCCATGCCGGCGTCGCTGTCCGAATCCAGCTGCGCATCACGAGCGGTCACTGCCCGAGCCCACCACTTGTCCCTGAAGGCAGCGACGCGCGTGAGGTCCTCCAGGTCGAGGCCGTCGCGTTCGGTCTCGAACGCCGCCACCTGGTCGGCAGGCAGAGCCTCCCGGATTCCGCGCAGCGTCTTGCGGGGGTGCCGCGGTGCCGGCTCTACAGGCTGCGCAGTCATGGAGACCCTCCTTGTCCGGGCGGTGGATCGGTTCGCTCCCCGCCAGCAGGCGCGCCTTCGAGGATATGGCCCGCTGGCCCACCCCTTCCAGCGAACGCCACCAGCCGCCCGAATTCGCCAGCTTTCCGAGGATGCGCCCTCTGACGTCTAGCTTCGGTGGCGTCAACCCCGACCAGCCCCACCGACCACTGGGAGCACGCCACCCGCATGACCCTCACAATCTACGCCCCTGCCCTCCCCTGCGGCCGGTTTCCCGCTCAGTGCACGAACGACGGCGCCACCGAGCACGCCGCCCACGACTGGAATCTTCCCGGTGCCACCCACGCCGGGTGGCACTGCTACGGCTACAGCACCACCCCCAGCGGCACTCGTGTCGGCTGGGCCGGCGGCACCGAGGAGCCCGGCGACGCCATGGACCTTTGCCAGAACAACCCCGCCACGCCTGCCGCCAGCTGACGCGGGAGCCCACTACGGGAAGGGAGCTCATGAACGCACTGACCGGCGACGCCCTCCTCGTCCTCGCCTCTGCAACCCATGTCACCGAGCTGGGAGACACCTCCGCGCAGGACGCGTACATCCAAGACCGCCTTGGTCTGCCGACCGCCATGTACTGGAGCGTCCTCCAGGACGTGCTGGACGACCCTTCGGCCACGCAGCATGCCCCGGCAACGATCACGGCCCTGCGGGAACGGCACGGACGACACGCGTACCCCACCCCGTGATGACCGTGCTGGTGGTCTGCCTCGCGAAGCAGACCACCAGCACGGTCCGCCGCTGCTGACCGGTTCGCTTCGCAGCATGTCGCTGAGGCACCAAGCAGGACTCCGCCGACCGGAGCGTCCCTGATTCGCGTGGGGGCGCTCCCTGAAAGTGGCTGCTCCTAACCTCACCGACGTCCGTTTGCCCAGAGGGAAAGGCCTTCTCGGTTGAACACCATCACCTCCGCAGCATCCTCTGCCGATCCCGTCACTGTCCGCCTCATCCACGCCTCAGGGCAGTGGAGCTTGGAGATCTACGACGATCAGCGCACCCGTTTCACCGTCTGCAGCAGGGACGAGGCTTCGCCCGAGCCACCGACCGACACGGCAGCGACGCTGCTGCTGAACACACACAGCGTGCTGGTCCCCGACGGCGCCGTCTGGGCGCACCGGGCACCAGGCATCTTGGAGGTCCGCGCACGCCGGATCTGAAGCGAGCGCGCCCGGGAGCCCTGGCAGAGGCCTGGCTCCCCGGTGGGCTCGCAGGTGCTGCCCGTTTCGCTGACCGCGGGACCTGTCCGGGCCTTCCCCAAGCTGAAGGAGCGGCCGGCGCCCGGGCCTATGCGGATCCGCCTGCCCGTGCGGCGCCGAATTCGCCGCAGCGGCCACCGCGGGGGTGCCCTCTGGTCAGCTCTGGGCACAGAACAGCCCTCCCCGCATCGGAAGAAGCCTTCGATGAGTACAGCCGCACCAGCAGCCGTCCCGCCCATGCCCGCATCAGTCACGCCGGCTGCCGAGCTCGACGACACGTCCATCACGGACGAGATCGCTGCTCTCCTCCAGTGGGACCGACGGCACCTCCTGGCCACCGGTGAAGGACCCCACATACCCCGCGGTGAACCGAGCCGCATCGCCGTCTGCGCTCTCGTCGGTCGCCTCAGGGAGCTCGAGCGAGTTCAGAAGCAGCGCGCGGACGACGCCGCGCGGGCGGCGTTCCAGAACCAGGAGATCCAGCGCAAGGCTGACAACCAGGCCCGTGCGAAGTTCGGACCTCTCATCCACAGCAGCAACGGCTCCTACACGTACGTGGTATCAGCGGACGGCCTCGGTGAGCTCGGCATCGTCAGCCGGCGTGGCGGAGGCAGGAAGTGGCGGTACCAGCGGGCGGGCACCGGTTCTTCCGGCCCGGAGTACGACACACGCCGCGAAGCCGCCGGAGACCTCGTGTGGCTCGGAGACCTTGCCGCTGAATCCGCTGCACGTCAGCAACAGCAGGACGCCGCGCGCACTGCAGTGCCCGAAGGATGGACATGGGGCGACTGGGACGATCTCGGCGAGGACGACATCATCCGTACCCCGATGTACGGACGGGCCGAAGACGGAACGCTGTACCCGCGAGCGTGGCGTCCGGCCGCGGAGGTGCTGGCCGTTACCCGGCTGGGTAACGGCTGCGTAGTCGTGTCCCTGGCCGGCCCCGGGGGCTCGTACGCCGATCCGCTGTTCGTCAGCAGCCAGGACATGAAGGACGTCGGATTCCTCTGGCCCGCCGGTCGTACCCGGCCGGAACCGCGGCCTTACCGCCACAAGCTCCGGATCCGGATGGCCGACATCGCCGACGACATCGCGACTGTCCAGCGCCGACTCGGCCCTACGCCCGAGATTCGGAGCCTGGTGGAGTTGGTCGGCCGGCTGGAGCGGGCACGGACGCCCGACCTTTTCGCCGACCTTCGGCGGGTGGAGGCGGGCACTGCGAAGCTCCGGGCACAGGTCAGCGACCACGAACAGTCCTACGAGGTCCAAAGGATCAAGAGCTGGGCGGTAGCCGCCCACATCAAGGCTCAACAGGCCCTCGCAGCGTTCTCCGCAGACCCGGACTTTGCATCGGCGGTGCCGACCGCCTGACTGCCGGAATCCCCGAAAGGTGACTTTCATGCGCTCGAAGCTCGGACTTCTCCTCGCTCTCGGCCTCCTGGCCATCGCCTTCCCCAACGCGACGATGCTGCTCTTCGAGACTCTGTGCATGATCGTCAGTGCTGTGATGATCACGGTCGCGTGGGTGACCGCACACCTGTCGCTCGTGTGCTTCGTCGGCTCCGTGAGCGTGCTCCTCTACTTCTTCCCCGGCACCTTCCGGCGGGCCGCCCAGTGGCTGGGACGAGCCCTGGCCGATGCCGTGCGCACCGTGTTTCCCCAGCAGACGCAGAGCCCCACCGCCCGATGAAGAGTCCGCGCGGCCGTCGCACTGACGGCCGCGCGGCTGCCGACGCCAGAAAGCCCTCTACCGTGAGCACCGACCACCCACCCCGACAGACGCTCAAGTCCGCCGCGCTCGCGGCCGCCGCCCGAGGCTGGCGGGTATTCCCACTCCGGCCCGGCACCACCACGCCCGCTGTCCAGAACTGGCAGCAGAAGGCGACCTCCGACACCCACAAGATCAACGCCGCCTGGGACCACGGGCCGTACAACGTCGGACTCGCTCCCTGCCCGTCCGGCCTCCTCGTCCTCGACCTGGTGCCGGCCAACGGGGAACTCCCGCCGCTGCGTCACCGCTCCCCGGGTATCCAGGACGGCGCGGACATCCTGGCCGACCTGACCGACAAAGAGGGAGCGCGGTTCCCCGTCGAGACGTTCTCGGTACTCACGCCCGGACGCGGCCTCCAGCTGTACTTCACCCATCCCCACGGCCGCTGCCCCCAAGCCAGCCTGGGAGCAGACAGCCTGCTGGGCTGGCACGTCGCGATCCGGTCGGCGGACTCGTTCGTTCCTCTGCCGGTCAGCACCACCGCCGAAGGCGCGTACGAGATCGCCCATCCCGGGCGGGTCAGTGCCTGGCCCGACTACCTGGCCCGGAAACTCCCCACCGCTGCCTCGTCCCGTACGTGCCCCGGACGAGCCGCCACGCAGCAGGAAGCTCTACCTATCGGCTGATCAGGCACATCCTCCGGTCTCCCCGGCCCCGGCAGACACCTGCCGGGGCCCTTCTTGTGCCCACAGCCCCCTCAGCCGCCCTGTCCGGCGTCCCACCCGTGAGCGCACACCGCTATGGCGGCCCAACGGGCTGGTTACGACCGCCTCCTGGCCTGTCGGGCAGTCAAATTCGCCGGACCTCTCGACCTCGCCGGCGCTCTGCGTAGCTTCCGGTCGGCACCCCGCGACCCACCCCGACAGAGAAGGCGACCGCCATGGACACCGACCCGGCAGCAGACGACCACCACGCGGAGACCCGGCAGGCGCTGCGCCGGTGCGGAGACGCCATCGGACTCGAGGCAGCCCGCCAGAACCTTCCGGCAGACCTGTACGTCGCCTTGTTCGGACGCATGCAGGAAGGGCTGCTGCGCGGCATGGTCCACCAGCTCGGAGACGGCGAGCACACCCTCAAGGTCTTCACCGACCTCCCGGGCGACACCCTCGTCATCACCGCGCCGACACCCGATCACGACCGTCATCTCGGCCCGGACCTGGCCCGCGCGGCGTTCCTCCTCCTCGCAGCCCACGGCCCGAGCCACTCGGCAGGCATCACCGCCTGCACCGTCCACGCGGACGGACACAGCACCCTCCAGGGATGGGTCGTCCTGGACGGCGTCCCGAAGCCGCTGTCGGCCGACGTACTGCAGACCCTGTGCTCCGTGGGAGGGCAGCTCACCGAAGGCTCGGCGACCGGCGGCCGGATCGACTACGTCAACGCCTTCACGCCGGTCCCCCTGCCCGCAAAGAAGGGGGCCTGAGTGCCTCCCTGCGGCTTCACCCCGCATTGCGGCGACTGCGGGGAAACCGACATCACCCTCAACAGCAACGGCAGGACCACCTGCTGCGACGCCCCCATCTGCGAAGGCGCCTCTGACGCCGCCTACCGCCACGACCGGACCACAAGGAAGAACTGACATGCCCGCCCACTCCAACGTCAACGGCAGGTGCACGGAGCCGCGAAGTGTTCACGCTCCCACCCTCGCAGCCGACGCCCGGCCTCTCGTGAAGGGCCGTCACCGCGCCGGTATCAAGCCCGTGCACGCCAACGGAGAGCCTTGTCCTCACCGGAAGGGCGAGGACTGCCCCGGACGTGAGTACCGGGCCCAGTGCAAGAACGCGGGATGCCACTTCGACAAGCAGTTGGATGCCCGCGTCCAGCTCGAGTTCGTGCGTGACACTAGCGCCTGCCCGACGCACCCCTCCTCGGCTGACACGGACGCCGCCGGCGCCGCGAACGAAGAGGACGGCGCAGAACCGGTCGACGAGAAGCCACAGCAGGCGGCGCCGCAACTTCCGCTGCAACCGCAGATCCGTAAGACCGGGCCCGCATCCCAGCCCTACCGACTCACCTGCCCCGAGCAGGGCTGTGGCCGTCTTGGTGACTACGCCACCCGGCGGATGGCATCGGATGCCTTCGGAGAGCACGTCGACCTAGTACATCCGGCACTCACCCCGCTGGACCTGATCCGCAGCGTCGTACAGCTTGAGGGAGACGGCGACGGCCGGTGGACTGTGGGCGACCTGTCCGGTCACCGCTATACGGTGCGGCGCATCGGCGAGAACACCTTCCGGGTCGACGTCGACGGTCGGACGGTCACCGTCGTGGACCCCCTGGCGACCCTGGAGCGGGCCCGGCTCTGTATCGCTCAGCTCGCCCGAATCGTCCACGGCCCCCGGGCGGAAGCCGCCCGCATCCAGCTTCTGCGTGAGGAAAGGGCAGCAGCGACAAGCTGAGCAACAGCCGACTGCTCGGATTCGCGCGCGCTCCGTAGGCACCCAGCCTCCGGCATACGTTCCCCGGCGTCACCACAGACCGGCCAACGAGCGCCGAGCCAGGCGCCGTCCCCAACCGACCGAGAGAAGACCACATCCATGCGCACGATCGACACCAGCGACGAGCTCCTCATCAGCCGCCTGCGCGAACGGCTCACCGACGTCCGCTACTACGGCCTCGACAACGAGTACGCCGGAAAGACGGTGCTCTCGGGCACGGCCTGGAAGGCTCTGGACGAGCCCGGCGCGCGCCTCGTGGAGGTGAACGCGCTGCTCGGCATCTACAAGATCATCCTCGACGACCACCGCTGGTATCAGCTCCGTACCGCTGTCGAGTTCGAGCCGCAGCCGCAGCAGCCGGTCGTCCAGGCCGCCTGATCCACGCCGGGCGGGCCCGTACCTACGCGCGGGCCCGCCGAGGAGAAAGCCCCACACTCATGAGCCTCGTTGCCCTCGCCGCGATGATGGTCACAGCCCTGATCGGCATCGTGGCGGTCGCGTACGCCGTCAGCCCCACCCGGCACACCTGCCCGGGCAGACGCTGATGCCCACTCCGCACCGCCGTCGCATCGTGATCATCAGCTGTGGTTCCCGCAAGTCCCGCAAGCGCAAGCCCGACGGCAGCCTGCAGGAAGTGCCGGCTGGGAAGCTCTACACCGGGCACTACCACCGTTCGCTGCGCGCTGCCGCAGAAGCGCTTACCAGCAGCCCCTCGCAGATCCTGATCGCCTCAGCGTTGCACGGGCTTGTCACGGTCGACCAGCCCCTCATCCCGTACGAGATGACGATCGATCACCCTTCCTCGGTGACCAGCGACCACCTCCGCCAGCAGGCCGAAACGTTCGGCCTGCACAGCGCTGAGGTCATCTTCCTCGGCGGCAAGCGCTACGCCCACAGGCTCCTTCCCGCGATCCCGCAGTGTCTGCGGCCGCTCACCGGCGGCATGGGGACGCAGCGCGGACAGTGCCGGGCGGTAGCCGAACAGCCGGAGCTTCGGCGCCAGTGGTGGGAGGAAGCCGCAGCTCTCCTGCGCGATCACCGCCGCCAGGACTGACCACACGGACGCCGACCGGCCCAGAGGGAACCCTGCCGCGCCGGCTCCACGGGAGGTGTCCGCTTCGCTTCCTACCGTTCGCCGCATGACCACCCGTACTGATCACCGCGGCGATCTCGGCACCTGCGGCCATGCCCCACGCGAGACAGCCAGGGCCACAGAACTGTTGGGAGCCCGCCAGTGACCCCGCCCGACGTAGAGCAGCCGCAGCCCACCCGGGCCCCACGCGCTCACGCTCTTCTCGTCGCTGTGATCACCGGCGGCGGCCTGATCATCGCTCTGATCGGTTTCATCGGTTCTTACGCGGCTGTCCAAGACCTCGCGGAGGCCAAGGGGTTCGGCGACTTCGCCCGCCTGTACCCGATCGGCGTCGACGCGGGGATCGTGGTCTTGCTCGCCCTCGATCTGCTGCTGAGCTGGATCAGAATCCCGTTCCCGCTGCTCCGGCAGACGGCGTGGCTCCTGACCGCCGCCACCATCGCCTTCAACGCCGCGGCGGCGTGGCCGGACCCGCTCGGCACAGCCATGCACGCCGTCATTCCCGTGCTGTTCGTCGTGACAGTCGAAGCCGCCCGACATGCGGTCGGGCGGATTGCGGACATCACGGCCGACCGGCACATGGAAGGTGTCCGGCTGACCCGGTGGATCCTGTCGCCGGTGCCCACGTTCCGGATGTGGCGTCGGATGAAGCTCTGGGAGCTTCGCTCCTACGACCAGGTCATCAAGCTCGAGCAGGACCGGCTGATCTACGAAGCAGGGCTGGAAGTGCGGTACGGGGCCGCCTGGCGGCACACAGCACCCATCGAGGCCCTGATGCCGTTGCGGCTGGCGAAGTACGGCGTTCCCGTGCAGGCCGATGCCCTACCGGTCCTCCAGCGATCCAACGCACCCGAACTTCCGGCCCCGCCCCCCGACCGGTCCGAAGGCGCTCCGACCACCTCGCAAGCCGATCCGCCGCCAGCCGATCCACCGAGCGCCACCCCGCAGGAGGAACCACCACCCCCCGACCTGCCTGAAGGCACCCCGACCGCCGCGCAGCAAGACCCGCCGCCGTCCCCCCAGGAAGAAGAACCCCCTGCTCCACCCGCAGACGGTCGCGCCGCTGTGAAGACGGCTTACGACGCCCTGACCTCGCCAGACGCGGACCTGTCCGCCCGGAAGCTGGCCCAGCGTCTCGCGCCCAGCCTCGGGCTGACCGAGAACACCGTGCGGGTCTACATCACCGCGCTCCGCAAAGAGCGCAGCCGCCTGAAAGTCGTCCCCGACCCCACCGAGGAGGACGAGTCCCAAGCCTCCGAAACGATCGACACCGCTCCTGGCACTCCCGCTGACGCTGACCCCTCACCCGCACCGCATGAGAAGAGCCCCCATGAGTTCCATCGCACCCAATCCGTACAGCCCCCACGCTGACGCAGATCCCCGGTACCGGCACATCCTCCCCACGCCGGCATCCCTCGGTGCCCCGCCTCCCGGCGCCCTGCTCCCCACCTCCTGCGGACGACTGGCCGTCGTCCCCGACGAGGCTCTCCGCCTGGCCGCCGGCACCGATCTCCCCGACGGGCTCTGTCCGGCATGTCTCGCTGCGCTGCGTGGCGAGGAGCTGCCGGTCGACGTACGACCGATCAGCAACTGCACCTGCGGGATGACCACAGAACACGACGGCCGGTGCGCCCTGTGCCGGCAGGAAGACCACGACGAGTGGTGGCCCACCCGCGGAGCCGCAGCAGCCTAACGGGCACCGCTGAAGCAGCTGCCGCACGAGCTCCCCAGGAGGTGTCCGGTCTGCTCCCTACGGTCGCGGGCGTCAACGCCCCCGACCGTCCCAGGGAGTCCCCGTGGAACGACGCCGCGCCGTCATCATCGCCGCCGCCCTGATCGCCCTGGCCGCCTTCGTCGGCCTGGCGGTCACCCTCAACCGCAGCAGCCCCGAAGGGGAGAAGAAGGACACCACTGCTCCCGCGCCGGACACCACGAGCGAACCCAGCACGCCGGCCGGGCCGGTCGACTCCGTCCCAGCCGTCATCGAACCCCAAGAACTCGCGGCCGCCCACACGGTGATGCGCGAGTACCTCATCACCCTCGGCACGTACACCTACCGCACGGACGCCGCCGCCTGGACGGCCAAGGCCCGCGAGCTCACCGACGGCTCCCCGGCCATCGTCGACCAGACCACCCTGCCCACCGGGCGAGCGTGGGCCGAGTGCGAGCGGACGAAGTGCTCCTCCACCGCCACAGCCGACCTCAAGCGCGACACCGTGATCAGCAACGCGCCCGTCGACGGCGCCGGCCGGTCGGTGACCACCCTCGCCTCCACCACTGTCCGCCTCCACCAGGAAGAGCAGACCAGCCAGAGCACCGACTTCCAGATCACCGCGACCTACACCAAGGGCGAGTGGAAGATCTCCGGCCTGCAGCTCGCCAGCGTCGGCGACGCGGGCACCACGGAGAACAGCTGATGGCCGCCCCCATCGCCGCGCTCGCCGCACGGAAGATAGCGGCGGCCGCCGCGCGCCGGGCGGCAGCGCGCGCCGCCGGCAGGTACGGAGGAGGCAAACGCTGGAAGTGGTGGCTGCTCGCCGGCATCGCCGCCTTCTGCGCTGTCGCCGTCGCCTTCCTCACCGCGTTCGGCGCGATCGTCGGAGTCCTGGGATCGAAGTCCGCAGAGGCCGCATGCCTGGACGACGCCTCAGCACAGCAGGGCTCGACCGGCGTCCCCGGCGGCGGTGCCTACAACCCGATCATGCCCGGCAAAGGCATGTACCTCCCGTCCGACACCGCGCGGGCGGAGATACCCCCGCGGATGATGCTCGCCTCGATCCGGGCCGCCGCCCGGTACCCGGGCCTCGACTGGACGCTGATCGCCGGCCAGATGTACCAGGAGACCCGCTACGGCCAGCACCCGTCCGCTGCTCCTGGCGGTGACAACGGCATGGGCTACAAGGGCATCCTCCAGTTCGGTGACCCGGCGTGGCAGAGCTACGGCGACGACGGCAACGGCGACAAGGCCAAGGACCGCTACAACGTCGAGGACGCGGCATTCGCCGCGGCCAACTACATCCACGCCCTCAAGGCCGAGACCGACTCCTGGAACGCGCTGCGCCGGTACTCGGGCTCCACGGTGTCCAACACCACCTACATGCGGGTCGTCACCACCCAGTCCGCCCGATACCGGGGCGTCTTCTCCAGCGACAGCACCATGATCGAGCGTTGGCAGAAGCACCTCGCCGACACGATCAAGAAGAACCCATCCTTCCCGACTCTCGGCAAGACCTCCGGCATCCCCGAGCCGGTCAACGACTTCAACGCCAAGGTCACCAACGCCGCACAGATCAAGTCCGCTCCGGCCAAGAGCTGGTCGACGCCTCCGCTCGGTTCCGCCCCCGGGACATCCACCACCCCCGCGACGCAGATCGCCACCCCCACGCCGGGCAGCGGCACACCGTCCAGCGGCGGACCCTCCGGCGTCAACTCGGTCGGGTGGCAGTGGCCCATGAAGCAGGGCACCTTCACCTTCACCGCCGAGTTCGGACAGAGCGGCGGACGGTGGTCGGCCGGCCACACCGGCATCGACCTCGCCGCCCCGAGTGGTGTCCGCTTCTACGCCCCGGCCGACGGAAAGGTGATCTTCGTCGGTGACGGAGGCGCTTACGGCAACCTCACCAAGATCGAACACGCGGGCGGAGTCCAGACCTGGTACGCCCACCAGTCGACGTTCGGCACCCGGGTCGGCATGGAGGTCAAGCGTGGGGAGCACATCGGCAACGTCGGCGCCACCGGCAACGTGACCGGTGCCCACCTGCACTGGGAAGTCCGCCTGCCCGGTGTCCGCGATCCGCACAGGCCCGGGCAGAACAGCGGCCCGGGCCCGGTCAACCCGAAGGACTGGATGAGCGGTAAGACGACAGCCTCGCCCACCTACGGCAATGATCAGTACGCCGAGGCCCAGGACCAGGCCCAGGCCTGCGCCGCCGACTCGGGTGGTGCGATCGTCATCCCCGACGGCGCCGGTGCTACCGGGCCCCTGCCGGCAGCGGACTCCGAGGTCGTACGCGCGGCTCTCGCCTGGGCGCAGACTGGTCTCGGCAAGACCTACCTGTACGGTGCCCGCCGTCTCCAGGGCGACCACCCGGCCGACTTCGACTGCAGCTCCTTCACTCAGTGGGCCTACTACCAGGCCACCGGCGGCAAGCTCAACATCGGAGGGGACACCACCGCCCAGCTTTCCAAGCTGTCCAAACACAAGGTCCCGGCCGACCAGGTGCAGGCGGGCGACCTCGTCTTCTTCGGCAGCGAGTCCAACCCCGTCCACGTCGCCATGGTCTGGGACCCGGCCACCAAGAAGGTAATCCACGCCGCCAACAGCAAGTCCCCCGTCAAATTCGGGTCCTGGACCGAGCAGAAGGACCCGCTGATCGGGTTCTACCGCGTCGAGATCCCCTCCGGCACCACGGCAGTCGGGCCGAACGGCGGTACCAGCGAAGCCCACTGATGCAGCCACAGGAGACCGCGGACCACGCGGATCGATTCGTCGGCTCACCTCGGGTGAGCCGACGTGCTGGCAGCTGCCGCCGGCCCTCCTGGGTCGGCGGCAGGCCTCCCCACGGCGGATGCCGATTCGCTGCACCTCGCGTTGCCGAGGCGCAGCTGGTGATCTTCGGTCGAACACGGCAGCCCGACACTGGAGAGATCATGAGCCTGGCGGTATCCGAACCCTTGCCTCTCAACGACCCCATGCACCTGAGCCGCCCCGTCCTGTGCCAGGAGGACCGTGCGCCGTGGGTCGGACAGAAGGCCACCGGCCCGCACCGGGCCACTGGATTCGTTCACCGGGTCTACTCCACCCCCTTCGGCGTCCAGGTAGCCCTGCTCCAGACTGACAGCCGAGGCCTCAGGCTTCAGGTGACGGAACTGCTCTCTACCGCCACCCTGCCTGCCACACACCGGGCCGCGTACCTTCGCAACCAGCGCACGCTGCTGAACATGCCTGTGCCGGGCACCGGGGCGGACGCCCGGTCTGTCGCGGCCTGGCACCGCCGGGCCAATCTCTACATGCACTACGACTTCGCCCTGAAGTACGTCGAGGCAGCGCTCCTTGAGCACGTCAAGGCGGGCGACGAACTCGTCTACAGCCTTGGAACGCGCCTGGTGGTTCTCGACCCCGACCTCGAGCGAGACCCTCTGGTCGGCAGTCGACGGCGGATCCAGGTGCGAGCCACCGACGAACACCGGGACACTGTCCGCTGCTGGGGGTGGGCCGACGGTGAACAGGCCCTTCTCCTGCGCCATGACGGCCTTGGCCCGCTGCCCACCCTCGGCCTCCTGTGATGGACGAGATCGTGTGCAAGTGCGGTGCACGCACCTATGAGCAGCACTTGGCAAGCGGGCGGCCCGCACACACCTACAAGCGGGACAAGGCGTCGAGTCAGGTGCGCACGTAACGAATCACTCTGCGAAGCGCACCCATGGCCTTCCCTGTTTTCGCCCTGGATGGGAAACGGCGCTGCACGGCGGCACGCTGCACCACATCACCGCAGCGACGAACGGAGCCGAAGATGACCACCGCTTCCCACACCAACCTCGTGGCCATGCGCTTCACTGACGGCGACGTCGTCAGCTCCAGCGGGACAATGTGGCGCCGGGGCCTGCGCCACGCAGGGCAGTGGGCCACACTGGACGATCAGCACAGCAGCCGCTCCGACGACGCGATCCGCACCGTCCTCGCGTCGGAGGACGGCACATACGCTCCCGCCCTCCCAACCGTCCACCGGCCGCTGCCGGGCACCAGCTGCGCCACACGCGAAGCCCTCGACGCGCTGGTCTTCCGCCCGGCGGCCGGAGCGCTGCTGTACACCGTCTCCCTCAACGGCATGCAGTCGTTCCTGGGGAACGACCGGGGCATCCAGCGGCGCAACCCGACGCCGCTCAACCTGGCCTCCGTACGCGCATCCCTGCAGGGCACCCTGGCCAGGCACCAGCGCGCGTCCATCACCTACCACCGCGCCACCGGCCGTCTCTACGCCCGCTACGCCGTCGCTGACGCCGCCCTGCATACGCACGTCTACGTGCTCACCGCCAGCTGACCACCTCGAAGCTCCCTCTTGCCGAGCAGGTGAGAGGCAGCAGACCAGGACGATCCAGGCCGTCGCGCGCCCGCGCGACGGCCGATGTACGCCGCGACGGCAGGGCATACGCTCCGCCCCCCTGCCGGTGGTCGACCGGCGAGTCCCCCGCCCGAGCCGATGCCTCAGAAACCGTCTCTGAACCGCTTTGTCAGTCCGGACCAATACGCTTGGCCGCGCTTGCGGCCTGATTCCAGGAGGAGAAGTGGACCTGTCCGTCACCGGCCCGTATTACGCCGGCGTCGTGCTCGCTACGACAACGGGGGCGGCGCTGCTGATCTCGGCCGTCTCCGGTCACCGCCACGGCAACCCCACGGCTGGCCTGCCGGTGCTGCTCCTCGGCCTGGTCGCGGCCGAAGGCCCGGCGCTGCTTTCCTCGGCCGTCGGCCCCGACCCCGGTGCGGACCTGACCGGCCCCGTACTGGGCGGCCTTGCCGGTATCGGCATCGGAGCCGTCGTCGGCCTCGCCATCGTTGTGTTGCTGACCACCCGCTGGTCTCGCCACAGTGAGAGATGAGCGATAGCGGTCTAGAGACGGGTTCTCACCGAAGACGCAGCTCTTCGAAGGGGTTGTCCGGATCGGGAGGCAGAGTAGGCGCCGCCTCGGGATCACCCGACGGCGCCTACTCCGACGGTTAGGACCTGTCTCATGCCTCAGCCCGTACAGCTCGTCCAGTTCGACCTGACAGAGCGAGACGCGCTCCTCGCGGCTGGTCAGCCCAAGGCCATCGAAGCTGCCCTGCGCGCGGTCACCGCCCGGATCAAGCGGAACCTCAAGGCAGTGACCGATCTGGCTTCCGACAAGAGCGTGGGTGCCAGCCCCGAAAAGCTGACGGAAGCCCGCGCCGGCATCGAAGCCAGCCTGGCTGTCCTCACGGTGTGCCCGGCTGGTGAGATCGCGGACCTGCGCAAGAACCTGGAGGCCGCCCGGGACCTGGTGGACGAGGCGCTGCAGATATCCGCCGTCGGCGTCCCGGCGGCCGCAGCGGACCCGCGCACCGCAGATTCGCCGGCGCAGGCGTACGACGGGGAGAACGCCGCAGAGTACGGGCTCTCAGCCCTCCAGTAGGAGGAAGACCGCGGTGCTAGCCCCTCTGATCGACTCGACACCCGTCTGCTACCTCGGCAACGACAACCAGCTCGTGTGGCGTCCGTGCCGCATATGGCAGCTGGACGAGCAGCACATTCTCGCTGTGGTCACCGAGACGACCGAACCCACGATGAGTATCGAGACGGCCGCCGCCGCGATCCGCCTCACCCTGGAAGGGCTGCGCCAGCCCTTCCAGGTGACCATCGTGGAGCACTGGCCTGCGGGGACCGGAACGGGCGGCGAGCACTACGCCGAGCAGTACCGGCACGACAGCGGCCGCATCCTCTGGAAGCACGTGGAGAAGGACGAGCTCCGGGCCAAGCTGGCCAACTTCGACTCCACCCAGCCATCTGGGAGTCCCCTCACGGCCAGGGCGCGCCAGCTCGAAGGACCGGCACAGTGAGAAGCGGGCACGCCACCCCTTCGGCTCTGCTCGCCGAGACCGCACTGCGGGAGCTCCTGACCCTGTCCCGGGGGAAGGGCACCACCCTTGCCCAGATCACCGAGGCTGCCGAACTGAGCCTGCTGGAGATCGACATCGATCGTCGACAACGCCGCCCCCGTGGGAGCGGGCATCCCTGGCTCGCCAAGGTGACGAGCTTCGCCTTCCCCCGCGCGTTCGCCACCCGGGTATCTGCCGCCGCCCGTGCATCGGCCCCCGAGCAGATGACCGAAGAGGAACTGCTGCGCCATGCCACGGCGGAGGGACAGGCACACAATCACATCTGTTTCACCGCCGAAATCACGGACGGTCCGAAGACGGCGGCCGGCCGCCAGATCGAAGTGCAGTTGCCGGATACCGAAGCCGAAAAGCTGGCCAACCAGATCCTGAAACTCATCACCTGGCGCCAGAGTTCCGCTTCCGAAGGCACAACGGCGCGCCCGGCGTAAGACCCCATCGGTAGCGGCCCCCACCGCCAAGGCGCCGCCGGGAGAAGTTTCGCGGCCGCGTGACCAGATGTCCGGCACGGTGCACTGTCGCCGGGCATGAACCGCCCGGTTCATGCCCCGCCACAGCGCAGGCGGGACCCACACCAGAAAGGGCACCCACTGTGGCCTACACCCTGGGAATCCGAGGCTGCCAGCACCTCGGCTACCACAACCCCCGGATGCGACTGCACCCTCAGACACGCTGGAACCAGCGCGTTGTCGACGGGCACCTCGCCCACGACCTGACCATGCGCGCCATGCTCGACGCTGGGGTGCAGGGCATCATCGACGGGGGCGACCTCACCCACCGGGCCCGGCCCCTGCCGCGCGACGTCGAACACGCCAACCGCGTTGACGACCTGCGGGCCCGAGCCAACATCTGGGGCCTGGGCAACAGCGGCAACCACTGCGCTGGCGCGGGAACGGACATCTCGGCCATGGGCACGATGCACCGACCCGATCTCGGCATGCACGCGGTCTACCCCGACCCTCGCCGTGGCCCGGGCGACGGCACCGGCCCCTACCCGGGCCTGTACGAGATCCACCAGCCGACCGACGGCCTTGCCATCCACGCAGTGTCCCACTACGGCCTGGACCGCTCCCTGGCCGACGCCGGCATCCACATTGACCCCGTCCCGCTGCCCGGCCACGTGAACCTCTTCGTCTGCCATGGCACGTTCGAAGCCGACGGCCGTCTCTACCACTGCATCAACCCCGAGGGGCAAGAACGCCCCATCCCCCTGGAGTGGGCCCACCGCGGATGGGACGCGCTGCTGCTCTCCCACTACCACTCCCTCGGCGCTGTACCTGGTCACGACCACGACGGTCCCGGGCAGGTCTGGTACACCGGCTCCTCCCTGACCCGGGGCTTCTCCGACGACCTCGGCCCGCGCGGCTGGCTTCACGTCACCGTCGAGGACACCGGCCGCGTCCACGTCGAAGCCCGCACCATCTGGCAGCGGCCTCAGCACGACCTTCCCGTCATCAACGCCGCCGAGCTGACCACCGAGGACATCGACCAGCTCATCACCGACCGCATCGCCGCGCTGGAACTGGAAGACCCCGAAAGCGCGAAGCTCACCGGAGACGCCGGGGCGATCGTCCGCCAGCGCATCAGCGGCACCACCCCCGGCCAGCGAGCGGCTCTGCGAGCCCTCCAGCCGCGATGGAGCCGCCTCGCCTCTGCCGCCGCGTCCTGGCAGATCGACTACCCCCACCCCACCCAGGCGCAGGACGCGGACAGCACGCTGGGACGGCAGCGCCGGATCACAGGGCGGATCACGGACTACGGCACGGAATTCGAAACCCGCAGTGCCGAGCTGACCCGGCGCATGGGCATCCCCGACGTCATCGCCGAGCCGGTTCGCACCAAGGCCCTGCAATGGGCCAAGGAGATCACCCCCACCTCCGCCTCGTCGAGCGAGGCTGCGATCACCGACTGAACCCGCCGGGGCGGAGGTGTCCGCTTTGCCGACGATGCTGCACGGCAGACGGGGCTGAACTGCGGCCCCACCGGCAAGGAGAAACACCTTGACCCTGAACACACGCCGCCCGGCGCCGGGCCGGACGCTGCGCCGCTCGACCGTTCTCGCCACAGCCCTCCTGGTCGGCGCGACCGCGCTGGGCGCCGCCCCCAGCGCGGTCGCAGCGGACAAATGGGGCCCCGGCTTTGCCATCCCCGATGACCTCAACAAGCCGGACGCCTCCCACCTGGGTGCGTACGGAGCGCCGGGGGCCCCGGTCAGCGGCATCACCGGCCGGGCCTACTGCGCCGACCCGACCCTCGCCGGTCCAACGGCCGGCGGCCAGTACGGCAAGGCCACCGAGGTCACCACCTGGACCTCGAAGGCCACCGGTCGGCAGGTCTCCAAGGAGAACACCGCCCGCGCCGCGTACGTGCTGTCCAAGTACGGCGACACCGCCAGCGATAGCCAGGCAGCGGCCGTCGACGCGGCCGTGTACAGCTTCCTCGAGCAGGGCAGCACGTACGCCCTGCCCAACGGCAAGCGGGCCCTGGAGCGGGTCTCGTACCCCAACGTTCCGAAGGAGGTGAAGACCAAGGCAGAGGGGTTCATCACCGAGGCGGGCAAGCTGGCCGGCCCGTACAAGGTCAACGTGCACACCCCCGCCGCGTTCAAGCCCGGCGAGAAGACCACCATCACGCTGGACGTCACCGCCGCGTCCGGGCAGAAGGTCCCCGGCGTCCAGATCCAGCTCAACGGGGCGGGCGCCGTCGCTGGCGCGGGCACCGTCACCACGAACGACGAAGGGGTCGCCACAGCCACCATCACACCCGCCAAGGCAGGGACCGTCGAGCTGAAGGCGGTGGCCAAGAACCTGCCCGCCTCGACGCTGATCGCCCATCTGCCCGCCAACGACAAGGCACAGCGGATGCTCGTCGCCGGCAGCACCACGAGCGCCGAAGCCCAGCTCAAGATCACCGTCAACGCGCTGAAGGGGAGCATCAAGCTCCTCAAGACCGCCAGCGACACCAAGAAGCCGCTGTCCGGGGTCCAGTTCGAAGTCAAGGACGAGGCCAACAAGACGGTGGCCAAGGGCACCACCAACAGCCAGGGCCTCTGGCAGATCGACAACCTCCCGCCGGGCACCTACACCATCCACGAGGTCCAGGCCGTGGAGGGCTACCAGCTCGCCGTGGACCAGAACGTGACCGTCGTGGACGGCAAAACCTCCGACGTCAGCGTCATCGACGTCAAGATCCCCCAGCCCGAGAAGCCGAAGCCGCGGCCGGTGGACATCACCGAGCTGCCGAAGACCGGCGCGTGACCACAACCTGACGGCTCTCACTCGCCGACGCTGCGGGCCGGGACGTCCACGTCCCGGCCCGCGCCCCACCGACCCATCCCTGGAGCGCACGTGTCTGACGCACCACACAGCCCCGACAGCCTTCCCACAGCACAGCCGACCACCCGACCGCGCCGAAACCGACGAGCCCTGGCCGCGGGTATCGCCGCCATCACCGTCGCAGGCCTCGCAACCACCGCAGTCCTGGTGACCCGCGGGGACGATGAGCCCTCCACCCGCGCGCACCAGTCCGCCGCCACCCAGAAGCACGCCGCCACCGAGCCGACATCGACCGCCCCGGATCCGCTCACTTCCTCTGCCACTTCCGCCACCCCCGACGAACCCGCCGCCGACGAGCCCATCGGCGGCGACCCGAAAGTGCCGGACCAGACCGTCAAGGCCCAGTCCGACGCATCCGCCGCACTGGACACCTGGTCCTCCTCCAACCCGAAAGGCAGCGGCCCCCACAGCGTCGGCGGAAACCCCACCACAGGGGGCGGCGGTGCAGTCACCGAAGTCCTGCGCATCCCAGCGCTCGGCAACGACTGGGCCCAGCCCGTCTACGAGGGTGTGACCAGCCGACAGCTACGAGCCGGCGTCGGGCACTTCCCCGGCACAGAACGTCCCGGACAGATCGGCAATTACGCCATAGCCGGCCACCGCTCCGGCGTGGCAAGCCCCGCCTTCAAGAACATCGACCGCATCAAGCCCGGTGCGGCCATCTCCGTCACGACGGCGAACCGCGTCACCTACACGTACAAGGTGGCCTCCGTTCAGACCGTAGACCCGAGCAACGTGAACGTCATCGCCCAGGTACCGGGCAAGCCCACTGCCACTCCCACCAAGCCGGTGCTGACGCTCGTCACGTGCTGGCCGGCCAACGGCTCGTCCAAGCGTGTCGTCGTCACCGCCGACCTCGTCCGATCAAGCGGAGGAACCTCCGTCCGATGATGGTGTCCGGTTGCCCTGCGCGGTCCCGGCGCCCTGGCCGGCCCTCTGTTGGACGGCCAGGGGCGGCTTCGGCCTCGGGGTCATGGTCGGTCTCGTCATCATCGGCGCTGACCACCCACTTCTCCCTCCACAGCGAGAGGTGAGAAGGACGGTTCGACGATGAGGGCCGGAGACCACAGAGCCAGATTCGCGGATTCTCGCGCCGTACCTCGTCAAATGGTGATCTTCGGGCATCACCTCGCGACCCTGCCCCGAAGGACCCGGCATGTCTCCCAGCCTGACGATCACCAGAAACTTCTTCGAGCCGTTCCGCACCTACACCGACGCCGCCGCCCACCAGGCGCTCGGGCATGCTCGGATCTTCGAAGTAGAGCTCGTCACCCGGCACCCCGACCGGGGGCAGCTGCGCGCCGTCGGCTGGATGAGCAATGCTGCCCCGGGCTCGGAGCGGCACATGCAGGCGGTGGACGAGGACGAGTACCGGAGCGGTGTGTGGAAGCCGCACGCGCAGACAACCACTTTGCTGGGCCACGCCAGCGTGGACGACCCGACGCCGATCCTTCTGGTGTGCACTTACGCCTGGTCCTGCCCGTGCAACGCCCCTGCCCTGATCGTGTACGCCAACGGTCCCGACGCGGAGACCACCCGGGTCGCCGCCGATGACGCGGCCTGGGCTCACGCCGGGAGCCTCGCGCTCGCGGACGGCGAGTACGTGGAGGGTTCCGAGCACCACCAGTGCGACGCCCCGCAGCTGAAGCTGGTGTCGGCTCTGCGCACCCTCCACTTCGCCGCACCCCGGATCCAGACGCCTCCCGGGCGGGACTCCAGCACCGTTCTGCGCGTCAACATCCGCCCCACGGACGGAGCAGTCGCATGATCACCCCCATCCGGATACGCGTCCGCAACATCCGCTCGGTCCGGCACGGCGAGATCACCATCCCCGACACCGGCATCACCGCCCTGCACGGGCCGGTCGGCTCGGGGAAGTCGACCTTCCTGTCCGCCATGGTGTGGGCGCTGTACGGCGAGGTCCCCGGAGGACTGAAGCAGGCCGACATGCGCCGCTCCGGCGCGGACGGTGAACCGTGCGAAGCCGAAGTCGACTTCATCTTCAACGGGCAGCGGTACAGGGCCCTTCGGGGCCTGCGGCAGCGCAACCACCGGGGCGGCGTACGAGAGGAGGCGTACGCCCGCTGGTGGACCAACGGAGCCACCGGCCGCGGCCAGGACGAACCGCAGATCAGCCCGAGCAAGCTCACCACGAAGATCTACGAGCTGACCGGACTGACCGGCCGGGCCTACTGCGGGGCCTTCTTCATCGCACAGGGCGAACTGACCGGGCTGGCCGAAGGCACTCCCGCCCAGGTCCAGCAGCTGTTTGAAGAGCAGACCGGGCTTGGCGACCTTACGAAGAAGGTCGATATCGCGAACGCCGAGGCCCGCCGGGCCGAGGAACTGGCGGCAGCCATGCCCGGTTCCCGTGAGGAGACCGATGAGGCCCGCCGCGCGCTCGACGAGGCCCAGCAGCAGGCGGCTGAGGCTCACGAGACGCATGAGCAGCTTGCCGAGACAGCGCGCCAGGCCGCCGACCGGGTGCGTAGCGCCGAGGAGCAGGCCCAGGATGTACAGCGGCGGCACCGGCTGGCGGAACAGGAGCGGATCAACCGGGCCCGTGCTGATGAGCGGGTCCAGCAGTGCGAGCGGCGGGTGGCCTCTCTGACCGGGGAGCTGCGCCGGGCCGGCCGTACTACTCCCACACCGGAGGTCCTCACTCGGCAGTTGGACGTCCTGCGGGACGCTGTCCACTCGGCCGAGCGAGCTGTCGAACAGACCGATGCCGCCGAAAAGCATGCCACCGCAATCGACGGCCGAGTGCGGCAGACACGAGCCGAGGTCGACCGGCTCGCCGACCCGGAACTGGACCGGCGCATCGAATCGGCGAAGCAGCAGCACACCGAGTACGAGCAGCGGCGCGGGGCGCTCAAGGGCGAGTACACCCGCCTCAGCCGGGCACTACAGGCGCTGACCACGGCCGAGTCCGCCTGCTGCCCCACCTGCGTTCAGCCGCTGCGGAACGTGGGGGTCTTGGTCGCTGAACTGCGTGGCCAGTGGGAGCGCTGCATCAGGGACGGCAAGAACGCGAAGGCGAAGGCGGAGGCGGCGGCCCAGCTTCACGATGCGCTGCTCTCTCGGCGCCAGGAACTCACGCAACTGTCCACTCGTCTGGACGCGGTGCATGCTGAGGCGGCTGCCGCCCGGCAGCAGGCCGAGGCGGCACGACGCGCGGCCGACGAGGCCGTGAGCGCTGTGGTGGTTCACATCCCGGGCTTCGACGGGCCGGCGAACCCTGAGCGGGCCCTCCAAGCCGGTCGGGCCGCCATCGAGCAGCTCGGCACCGAACTCGTCCAGGCTCGGCACACACACGGTCTGCGTACTCAGCTGGCCAACGCTGAATCTGAGCTGGAGGCTGCGCGCGCCGACCTGGCCGCGCGGGAAACCACACACCCCGACGTCACGGCCAACGAGCTGGCCGAGGCAACGGGCGCGCTGACCGCAGCACGCGCCGAACACAATCAGGCAGCCGCCGAGGCGTCCGAGGCGAACACCCGCTTCCTGGTGGCGGCCGAACGCGCGACCGTGCTGGCCAAGGCACACGAGGCTGCCGAAGCCCGGATGCGTGCGAAAGCCGACAAGCTCCATACGGCGCACATCCTGCACGAGGCCGCCGCGGCATTTGCTCAGTTCCGACGCGACCTGTTGGCCGAGTACACCGCAGCGGTGTCACAGGCGGCCACTGACGTGCTGACCCAGATCACCGACCGGCACGTGCGTTTCGAGATCGATGACGCCTTCGTCCCGCGCGTGCACACCGCCGAGGGCACGGTACGCCCCACCCGGGTCCTCTCAGGAGGAGAGAAGGCCACGGCCGCACTCGCCTTCCGGCTGGGCATCACCGAGCAGATCACAGGTGGCAACGCGATCGGAATGATCATCGCGGACGAGATCACCGCAGCTCACGACGCAGACACCCGTCGAGCCGTCCTCACATGCCTCTCCGAACTCGGCTGGCCGGCCCTGGTCGTATCGCACGGCGAGGAGATCACGGAAGTGGCTCAGCAGGTCATCAGCCTCAGTCAGCCGGACGAGAACACCGGAACCATGATCGCCCCAGCAGCCTGAGTAGGACCCTCTACTCTCCCCGTCACCGAGGACGAGGAGGCGGGCTCCTGCGCTGCGGAGCTGTCCCCCAGCAAGGCCACCAGGTGGCAACGCCACCCGGCGGGGCGGACCCCTGCCGTGTTCGCATCTCGCGCCGCGGAGGACCCAAGGACGTGGGGGGTGCCTAATTACAGCCGAATCGACCAGCGCGCCTGCCTGGCCCAGTCCGTTCAGTGCCAGGCAGGACACCACACCGCAGGGAGCCACGCCTCATGGCGATCAGGAACAAGAGACTGCCGATCAGCGAGGCCAACGGGCACCAGTTCGTGAACAATGAAGCGGAGGTGCATGTGTTCAGCGGGGAGATGCTCCCCGCAGGCTTCCCGTTCGGCGGCTGCCGTATCTGCGGTCAGCACCCCACCTATGAGGTCATCGAGGAAGCCGCCCACGTGCAGGAACCCTGTTCCCACCCGGACGGAATCACTACGACGATCACCCTGAGCGTGCCCTCCGGCAAGCTCCTCGTCTCCGACAACCTGCGTCCCGTCTACAACTGGGGGGACGACGCCCTGGTCGACTACAACTGCGTACTTGGCCGGGACAGAGCCATCAAGGCGATGGCCGCCATCGGATGCGCCTTCGGGCCCGCGAGCGATCGCAGTCTGGGTCTCTACCGCACGGAGCAGGACCGCTACATCATCGCCACTCCGTGGATCGACTTCGACAACGACGAGACTCCATCGATCCCTGAGGAGACATGCCTGGCTCAGATCTGCACGGACATCTGGTCCTATGCCCTCGCCGACTACGAGCACTGGCTCTCGATGGGCGGGGAGCCTGAAACGCTCGACTCGGGCGACACCGTCGTCAACGTCACCCCAGGGACGTACCAGTTCGTCCACCACTCTGGCGAACGTGGCTTCAACGTCGACTCCGAAGGAACTGTGATCTTCGCTCACGTCGATCGGGTCGCGTAGCTCACGCGGAGACGCCCTCCCGGACCAGGGCCTCGGCCCCGGCTTGGGAGGGCGCGCTTCTGCACGTGCCTACGACTTGTCCGCGACCAACCCCGCGGCGCCCGCGCCAAGGCGCCTGCCGAAGCGGGGTGCCCCGCCGGCGTGCGGACCCTCCGTGCGTGGAAGAGCGGCAACAGCCCGACCTCATCAGAAGCTGGACCGCTCACAGGACCCCCAGCCGACCGGGCTGCTCCATGCCGACCGGATGAAGCAGCAGTGAGGCGACGTCTGCGCCTGTCCGGCGAAGGGCGAACAACTTCATGGCCCGAGGCGCAGCGATCGCCCTCCTACTCGCGAGGGCTCGGCGAAATGCCTGTTCCAAGGCCCTAATGACGGCCGGCACCCACCGCACATGCCGAACCGCTGGCTGACCACGGTGCGCGTTGCCGACCCTCAACCCACTCACATGGCAAGGAGCCTGGTCCGTTGACCTCTTCGACCGCACCCGTTCTCGTTCTGCGCGCCATCACCGACGCCTACATCGCCCACGTCAAGCAGGGCAACCTCCACTCCGCCCTCGGTCACATGACACTTCTGGCCGAAACGTACGGGCTGCCGGCGGTGCGCGACCTCGCTGCTGAACTCACCTGCAACCTCCACGCGCGCTGCCCGGCCCGCTTCCGCAACTCCCTTGGCGGCGTGAACATCTCCGCCGTCTCCCCCGCCCGCCCGGCTGATCCCTCCACCGTCCTCGACGTCGCATCCCGAGCCAACCAGATGATGGGCCGCGGTCAGGTGACGGCTGCGGACCTGTCGCACACCGAGGCCCACATGCACGTCACGGAAGACGTGCGCCGCGTGGTTCAGGCAGCACTCGACACAGCCTCGCACGGGCAGAAGTCGGTCTCCGCCCATCTGGCCGTCCTCGTGACGCCCCAGCAGCTGTCTGCTGCCGTCGCCCTCCTGACCAACGGCCTCATCGTCTCGCCCTAACCCGCCCAGACCCCGGTGGGGCGGCTCATGAGCCGCCCCACCGGGCTGCGGATCACGTGTGCCCGAACACTCTGCTCCACCGAGGGAGAGACCTACTCATGACCATGTACGGAATACCCCCGGCATCCTTCCGCCGCGCGATGGCTCCCGAATCCGGCCGCGACCACGCCCGCCACATCGCCGATGTCGCCCTGGCCTGGTGGTTGGAGAACCGAGGGGGTACCAGCGACCTGCCGATTGCCGTGGGCACGCTCGCCGCCCTCGCTCTGGCAGCGCCCCGCACCCCTGCGGGCCCTGACTACGGTCCGCTGCTCCTCCCGCTGGACGACCAGGAGGCCACCGACGTCCTGCGTGCGGTGTGGAACAACCTCTGGTCCTACAACCCTGTCCTGGCCGAGGCAGCGCGCCCTCTCCACGAGTGGCTCGCCCAGGCGGGTGACGGCGACACTCGTGGGCTCAGCGACTACATCCGCATCCTGGTCCGTGCCGGCTTGCTGGAGTACGCCAGCGATCTCACACGCTGCGAAGACGAAGACCTGATCGGTCTTCTGGTCCAACGGATGCGCAGTTACACCGACCGGCAGAAGGCCGGCCAGTTCTTCACTCCGGCGATCGCGGCCGACCACCACGCGGAGATCCTCCTCACCGAGCCGGTCCCGCCGGGTGCCCGGCTGATCGAGCCGTGCGCCGGAACCGGAACCATGGTCCGCGCGGCAGCCGCCACGCTGCGGTTCCAAGGGAAGGATCCCGCCGACTACTGGTGGTGGATGAACGACATCGACGAGATCCACGTTGCGTGCTGCGCCGTCAACGCCGTGCTGTTCCGGCTCGGTCCGAACGTCACCGTGTCCCGCGGCGACGCTTTCCACGACGTGGGTGAACTCGAGAAGGACGCTCAGGCGCGCGCCGACCGGGCTGTCAGCGAACAGCGGCGCAGGCCGGTGCTGTACCCCACGCGAGCCAGGCCGGTGCACTGGCCCGCGTGACCGGCGGCAGGCGGCTGGCCGTCAGCTCTTCCCGCCTCCGAGCGGAACCGCCGACGAGGCTCTCCCGCCGACAGTGCTCAGCGGAAACTCGCCAGGAGGAGGAGGTGGCATCACCTCCTCCTAAGCTGCCCAGAACCACCCTTCGAACGGCTCACCACCCGGAAAGCATCAGCAGACCTCACAGGAGCACCGCCACCATGACCTCTGACCACCACGTTGCACCTGAACAGGTGTACTGGTCGTGCAGCCCTGACGGCGGCTCCCGCATCCGCATCACCGGCGTCGGCACCTCACACGCCGAGGCAGTGAACGCGACGACCCTCCAGGAGCCGCAGCAGATCTCCCTCAACGATCTCCACCCGTCGGCGACCACGGCCGCAGGGGACCGGAGGCGTACCGGCTACGTTCTCGACACCGGCGTGATCGACTCGCTGCCAGCCGCCAGACATGTGCAGGACCTGATCGTCCAGCGTCCGCACCTGCCCGTCACGGCCATGGCCCGGCACGCGCAGGTGCCCCCCACGACCCTGAAAGACCTTCTGCGTGCTGCTGAGCGAGGACAGCAGCGCAACGTGAGCGCCGACGTGGCCCACCGCCTGCTCCTGCTCAGCGCCGCAGACCTTCCCAACGAAGCCCGCGGCTACGGTGGGCAGTCCACTGACGCTGCCCCAGTGGTGGAACATGTGGACCGCATCCTCGTGGAACATCCCGAGATCTCAGTAGCCGTCGTAGCTCACGCCGCGACGATGACGGTGAGCACACTGGCTGCCACCCTCAAGGACGTGCGGGCGGGCCGGCCCCGGACCATCAAGGTCCGCTTCGCCGAACGACTGCTCGCCCTGAAGGCCACCGACCTGGCACCGGCCCTCCGGAAAGACGCCGTTGACGCCACCCCAGTCGTCGAGCACGTCCGACAACTTCAGGAGGCGTACGAACTGGCCAGCATCGCCTTCATCGCCAAGACAGCCGGGGTGAATTCGTCCACGCTCACGAGCGTCATCGACGACCACGCCGCAGGACTTCGCAGAGGAATCCACCCGACGATGGCACGCCAGGTTCTCGCGCTCACCGAGCTGCCTGCTCCTGCGTTCCAGCGTCGTCCCGGGGTCACCGATGTCGGCCTGATCCGCCGCCTCCGGGGACTGTGCGCGCTCGGCTGGACGCTGAACGCCATCGCCCGCGCGGGCGGCACCACCGTCAAGTCCCTCACCGACTTCAACCAGACCGGCAGCGCCACCCCGTCGGTCAAAGCCGCCGTACTGGCGGCCTGGGGGCAACTGTCGCATCGGCCAGGGCCCTCCGAACTCGCCCGCCAGCGAGCCCTGGCCAAACGGTGGGACCCGCCGCTGGCCTGGGAAGAGGAAAACATCGACCAGCCGGCCGCCGAGCCCCTCGGTACACGCACGGCAGGGCGCTCCGGCGAGTGGACACCTGACCTGCTTCGCCTCGAACTCGAATTCCTGCGGGACGAGGGCCTCAACTGGACCGAGTCCCTGGCCCGCCTCGGCCTGCGCAGCCAGCGTGCGCACGAACTCCTCGCCGAGGGCGAGGAAGCCGTCGAGCCCGGGTGTCCGCCCCTTCGTCTACCGTCCCGCCCACAACCCAGCCACGAGCTGGCCGCCTAGCTGCTGGAACCGAGGAACGAGCAACTGCCTGAAGCCCGCACCACGACCACCTCCCGCGCGTCGGAAAGCCTCGACGCAACCTCCGCGACCACGTCCAGGTCGTCGATGACGACCTGGACGACACACCCCGAACATTCGTCCCAGACCAGGAGCCACCACATGAACGCCATCAACAACTCCGAGACCCCCGACTTCGGAGTCGAGCAGTGCGACCCCGCCCGGCCCGCGCCGGCCGTCGTCGTCACCAACACCGCCGACATGAAGTCCCCCGGGCACGGTTACACCCTCCCCCTCATCGGCCGGGAGCGGCCGCACACCTTCGAAGCCGTCCTGCGGGACCAGGCCCTGCGCGTGTTCGCCGACCGGCCGGCCGACATCCTCGCCCAGCTCATCCCGGACTACGCCGGACTGGAGTCCGCCCTCGAGCAGGCCATAGCCAGCGGCAACCAGGACGCGATCGACCAGGCCGAGCTCGCAGCGTTCGACGCCCGGTCGGCGCACGCCACCACGATCCGGCACACGCTGCAGCAGCGCATCAACGCCACCGCCCACGACGACGGAAGCTGGAACAGCCTCGACGAGGAGGAGCAGCAGCTGCTGGCCGCCGCGGCCGCCGGCACGGTGCCCACCGGAGTGATCTACCTGGCGCCGGCCGAGGACGACCTGGGCAACCCGGCGGAGGAAGAGCTCGGCGAGTGGTCGGCGCCCGTGCCCCTCGTCCTCAACCGCGGCGAGTACGTCGACGGGGACGTCAGCGAGCCCTCCTCAGGCCTGGAGACCGAGATGCCCGACGGCCGCAAGGTCGTCGTGGTGGTCGAGCACCCGGAGAACCTCGTCATCCTCGATCCGATCGACCCCTTCACGTACCTGTCCTCTCTCGGACGCGCCGGCGTCATCGAGTTGCAGGAGCGCGAGTACGTGCCGATGGACGACCTGTACACCTCCGTCCTGGAGAGCAGCGCGGCCGCGGACGCCTGAGGTGCCGGCCGCGCCGGCGACGCGGCTTCCGACGGCGCCCGCACGTGAAGAAGGAGGTCTCCAGCGGTGAGGGAGCTGATCGCCTTCATCACCATGCATCTGCTGCCGCCGACCGCCGCCTTCGCCGCCTGGAACGAGTACCGAAAACGGCGCCGGGCCATGCTGGTGCTCACCTTCGCCGGCTCAGCGACTGCAGGCCTTGGCCTGCTGCTCGACAGGCCGGGACTCGGTCTCATCGGTCTGCTGCTGCTGTGCCCGCCGGTCATCGCCATGCGCCGTGACTTCCGCAACGACAACCAGTGACAGCCCCCGTTCGGCCCCCAGACGGCCCGAACGGGGGCTGTCCGCTTTGAGTCGCAAGATCGCCCTTCAGTAAGACATCCACTGGAGGGGCACAACGTGGTTTGCCGCGAGAACAAGGGCCGCTCGGCGGTCATCGGCTATCAGAAGCACCTGCTCAGGCAGCTCGGGTACACGGACTATGACGACTTCGAGCTGCAGTCGGGCGTGCACGAGTTCGGTCACCAGTACGAGGGCTTCCCGGCTCCCACCGAGAAGGAGCAGCTGGCCTTCCTCAAGGGCCTCAAGCAGCAGATCGAGAGCGACCCGCGGATCTCGCAGGCCGACAAGTACCGGGACAGCGACCGGCAGCCGGGGATGGTCACCCGGATCGATCAGGAGATCGCCCGGCTGAAGACGGGGAAGGACGAGCACGGCCGGCCGCTGCAGCCCAAGCACAAGATGCGCGGCCAGGACCTGGCGGCGATGCAGCGCCTCGGTGTGCTTCTGCAGCGCAACCAGGAGGCGAAGGACGGGTACTTCGACGTCTACGCCCGCACGATGGGAGTCTCAGCCGCGGCGGCCCGAAGCCGCTGGAAGTCGCTCGTCCGCCGGCAGAAGTCGGAGCGGGAGAACACGCGTATCTCCCTGACCGACAAGTGGCGTGACCAGCTGGCCGTCTCAGGCTTCACCGCCCGGCAGCAGGCCGACATCGGCCAGAGCAACGTCTCCCGTGAGGCCCTGCGCATCATGGAGGAGGAACGGCGCGCTCAGCTGGCCTCACTTCCCACCCGTCCGGCCCTGACCTCGGCGCAGCGGGTACGCCTTGCCGAGCCGGGCACCGGCAACGTGCAGTGCACCGGAGAGGGCGGCTGCGGCCAGTTCGGTCACGAGCGGAGTGCCTGCCCCAACCAGTTCCTCGTCACGCAGCGGGACGATGCCCGGGCGCGGTGGAAGAAGCTGGACAAGGAAATCCGTGGCCACCAGGAGCGGGCCGATGAAGCCGCCCGCAACAACTGGGCGCACATCGGCCCGGGGCTCACCAAGATGGAGGAGATGCGCAGGGAACGTGACACGGCTCTGCAGCATGACCAGCAGATCACGAACTCCCTCGTCGGAGGTGTCGGCCAGGGCACCGTCAAGTGCGAGCAGTGCGCACAGTTCGGGCACCTGAAGGACGAGTGCCCGAACACCCGTCGCGTCGAGGAGCTGGAAGACCTGCGCCAGCGGGTCAACGAGCGCCAGAGGGCGATGGAGGAGATCTTCTCCAAGATGGACGATCTGGAGGCTCAGGGCAGCTACGACGAGGAGGAGTTCGAGAAGCTCCGCAGCCAGGCCAAGACGGAGGAGGCCTACCGGAATCACGCTGGCATCCAGTTCAAGGACAAGAAGGCCGAGATCGCGGGTGCGGCGATCCGCTGCATCGGTGGCTGCGGCCAGTTCGGTCACGAGCGGAGTGCCTGCCCCAACCAGTTCCTCGTCACGCAGCGGGACGATGCCCGGGCGCGGTGGAAGAAGCTGGACAAGGAAATCCGTGGCCACCAGGAGCGGGCCGATGAAGCCGCCCGCAACAACTGGGCGCACATCGGCCCGGGGCTCACCAAGATGGAGGAGATGCGCAGGGAACGTGACACGGCTCTGCAGCATGACCAGCAGATCACGAACTCCCTCGTCGGAGGTGTCGGCCAGGGCACCGTCAAGTGCGAGCAGTGCGCACAGTTCGGGCACCTGAAGGACGAGTGCCCGAACACCCGTCGCGTCGAGGAGCTGGAAGACCTGCGCCAGCGGGTCAACGAGCGCCAGAGGGCGATGGAGGAGATCTTCTCCAAGATGGACGATCTGGAGGCTCAGGGCAGCTACGACGAGGAGGAGTTCGAGAAGCTCCGCAGCCAGGCCAAGACGGAGGAGGCCTACCGGAATCACGCTGGCATCCAGTTCAAGGACAAGAAGGCCGAGATCGCGGGTGCGGCGATCCGCTGCATCGGTGGCTGCGGCCAGTTCGGGCACGCACGAGACGAATGCCCGAACGCGGCCCTGCTCGACGAGGTCGAAGAGCACGCTCGCGAGGCGGACCGGATCCGGGAGAAGATCCGAAGCCGCGCCGAGCTGCGCGGGCAGAACCCCGACACCGCGCCGCTCACCGACGCTGACAACGCCCTCTACGACGACTGGTACGCCAAGAGCATCGACATCGACAAGCGGCTTCTGGACGCGGGGATCGACCCTGCGCAGATATCCACGGCCACCGCTCTGTCGAAGGCCCGCACGTCGAACGCTCCGGCGTCGGCACGCATCCAGGAGGTCGGTTACAACCCGGACACCGGCTACCTCGAGGTCACGACCAGGCCGTACACGCGCAAGCGTGACGGCCAGGTGATGCCGGCCAAGACGTACGCCTACCGGATGTCGCCCGGCCAGTACCAGCAGATGATGGCGGCCTCGTCCCTGACCAGCTACGTCAGCCAGTCGGTCTGGGCGAAGAACGGTAACAACGTCGCCTACCAGTTCGAGAACGTCGCTGAAGCGACCGAGGCGTCGGTGCAGCGTAAGTGCGCCACCTGCGGCCAGTGGGCCTCCATGACCTCCGCGCACTCCTGCCCTGTGTCCGGATCCCGGGCCGGGCAGGACGACAGCGCTCGCCGTGCCCGGATCAAGGCGGAGAAGCAGGCCGCCCGTGCCGCCGGCCGGCCGGTCCAGATGCCTCCGGCGGTCGCGACGGTCCCGCCGAGCGCGGCACTGCGCTTCGGTAACGAAGGATCGCTCCTCTACGCCGACCGACGGCGGATCGACACGGAACTCTCCTCGGGAAAGGTCGCGGTCGCACAGGCGCGAGCGAAGTTCCTGGACGCGAGCGTGACCGGTCAGGCGGTCGCCTGGAACGACGCGGACGGACAGATGAAGCTGTCCACGGACCGCGACGACGGCGCCACCCTGCAGTGCACCTGCCGGGACTTCAAGAAGAACCACACCTGCCGGCACGTTCGGGTCGTCGGTCTGGCCATGGCCAAGCGGTATGCCGCCGACCACCCGGCCGTCGGCTCGCCGCTGCGTAGCGCGCCGCTGCCCGCAGCCGCCCCGGTTCGCGAGGAGACGGCCAAGGACGCCCCGGAGGAAGGGTTCACCCGCAAGTCGTACGCGCAGATCAGGGAGGTCCGAGCAGCATGGCGCGGCAGCGAGCGCAGCCGAGCGGACCAGTTCGCGAAGGCGCAGGACGGCCGCTGGCTGTACGCGGCCGGCGCCGTCGACGGGAAGACCGGCAAGCCGGTCAAGACACCGCAGGTGTGGTCGGAAGGCGGCATCAGCGTGGACCCGGCGGACGCCGCCGGAAGGGAGTCGGTACGGCTCGACCGTGAGAAGGACGTCCAGGACGGGCTCCGCGCGGGTCTGCGCAAGCAGACCGGCAAGCACTGGTCGGTGACGCGGAAGCCCGACGGGTGGCTGCACATCACCACCGCGCTTCAGCGCCGGACCGGAAGCAAGGAGATCACCACCGCCGAGCGGCGTGAGCTGGCAGCGGCGCTCAAGCTCCCCATCGACGCCGTCTCCCCGCACGGCGTTCCCGTCCCTCCCGGCAACGGATGGCGTGCCGAGATGCTCGACCGCGCCTCCGGCCGCGCACCCCGGGTACTCGGAGAGCGGTACGTGGCCCGAGCCGACCAGCGGCCCGAGGTCGTGCACAGCGTCTGATCCGCCCATGCTGGCCGTGCCATCGGTGACTGGCACGGCCAGCAGGGGGTGTCCGGATTGCGGGCGATGATGCTTTCACCCCATCCGCACATGAAGGGGACCGCCCGTCGTGTTCACCACCGAGCTGCGCCACCACATCCTCGACCAAGGACTGGCCGCGTTGCGCCGCACCGAGACAGAACGCCAGTACCTCGACCCTGACGTCCAGCTACTGGCCTACACCGCCATGACCACCACCCTGGCCGGCATCAGCACGCGGCTGCTGGAGGCTCTGTCCTGTCATCAGCCAGGCCTGGCGCGGCGCCTCGCCGACGAACTCCTCGACCTCCGCGACGACCCGCAGGAGATGGCCGACTACCTGCGTGCGCAGGCAGCGGCCGCCACCCATCGACGTAACACCCACGAAGTGCAGGCGGCCTGAGATTCGCGAGATCTCGCCGCCGACGCCCTCCCCCGACACCATTCGTTCGTCACCACCCCACGGCGGCCGGCACACACCGAGCCACCCCCCCCCGGCAACGTGCGCGCCGGCCGCCACCCACTCACACCAGGAGAAGTGCATGGCAGGAGAGACCGTCATCACCGTCATCGGAAACCTCGTCGACGACCCGGAGCTGCGCTTCACTCCCTCCGGCGCGGCGGTCGCGAAGTTCCGTGTGGCCTCCACCCCGCGCACCTTCGACCGGCAGACCAACGAGTGGAAGGACGGGGAGAGCCTGTTCCTGACCTGCTCGGTCTGGCGGACGGCGGCGGAGAACGCCGCGGAATCGCTCCAGCGCGGCACGCGCGTCATCGTGCAGGGCCGACTGAAGCAGCGGTCGTACGAGGACCGAGACGGCACCAAGCGCACGGTCTACGAACTGGACGTCGACGAGGTCGGGCCGAGCCTCAAGAACGCCACGGCCAAGATCGCCAAGACCACCGGCAACGGCACGGGCCGTGAGGAGTTCGGCAACGCCCGCCAGGCGACCAAGGCGGCGGGAGACCCGCCCGCCGAGGACCCGTGGGCCACCAACTCGGCTCCCCCGAGCGACGAGCCGCCGTTCTAGCACGGGTGAAACCGACCGACCGGCGGGCCAGGCGAACTCCGCCTGGCCCGCCGGAGGCATGTAGGGGACAGGACAGGGAGAAAACACGTGGCGGCCTTGATGACCCGCCTGGGCAAGCGTCGCGACTGGTGCTGCCCGGGACACAGCCTCAAATCTCTCGACCACGGCACCGAGCGCGCTCGTGAACACCGTGAATGGCACCGAGAGATCACCCAAGAACTCACAGACCGAGAGGACCCCGCTCCGTGCCCGCCCCTCCGATGATCTCCCCGCTGCTCACCTACAAGCACATCGCCGCCCTGCGGCGCGACGCCGCCCGCGACGTCATCACGCTCATCGCCTCCACCCTCCAGGAGCAGATCCCAGGAGCCGCCTATCTCACCTTCGGCCAGGAGGGCGACCTGTGGTGGCTGGAAGCAGTCCTCGCAGCCGACGGCCGTCGGCTCCACACCATCGGCCACCCCCGGCCCGAACGCCTTCCGTCTCTGCCAGCCGGTTCTGCGCACCACTCCGCCTGGCAGGCGGCGGATGCCGACCCCACCAGCCCACAGCAGCTCCTGTTCCGCATCATCCAGTTGCTCAACGACGGGATGGAGCCCGATCTCCTCCCTGCCGACCTTCCCCACGGGCCCGACCGCCGAGGCATCCCCTGCATCCTCCTCGCGCCTGACGCCCAGCCGGATGACGAACACCCCCTCAACGCGAACCGGCTGCTGCGCCCCCACACCACCCCCACCCCTGATCTTGCTGGGCCCGAGTCACCCATCACCGAACTGCTGCGAACGGCACACCCCGACCAGGTACGAACAGCAGCGGAAGCCGGACGCCCCACCGCACCGGCAGCGCCGGAAAGGCAGCGCACCCGCCACTTTCACATCAGCGAGGAGTGCATCCACGGGGAGGTCAAGCGTCGCCTGTGCGATCACATCCCGAGGAACGGCAACTGGCGCGTCCGAGAAGTCCCATGTGCCGAGACATCCTGCCGCGACGGCCGCCCTCAGCCTGACGTCCATCCGTGAACGGACCGTAGTGCCGACTCGCACTCAGCCAGCGCGCACTTCGCAGGTCAGGACTCCCGCGGCGGGACGACGGGGGAACGCCCCGCCGCAGGCGTCGGTTCACCGTACGTCCCACACACGAGTCAGACGGCGGGTCGCCGCTGATTGTCCGAAAACCGGCCCGGCGCCACAGAACGCGACCTGTCGTCGTGCCCGCCGCTGCCGAGGACAGCTGGTCTGATACGCCGGACCCGGCGTGTGCGGTCCGGCTGGCAGCGGCAGCCGCTACGCTGCCCTCAGCGCTGGACACGCACCGCGCAGACCCGCCACCCGCTCCCACGCAGCAGTGGCACGCAGGGGTTCGAAGGCCCGCCGGCCAGGAGACCGGCACCGGCGCCACGTCGGCAAGGGCCCGTGGAGTAGTACCGCGCACCCTCCTCCGAGCGAACTGGGGCGGCGCCGGCGTGGGAGACCCGCCCGTGGAGCCGTCCGCCGTGACGAAGAACCAGAACACCAGCAACAGCCTCGCTGCCCGCGCTCGCACCCTGGCCGAGAAGACCGGCATGCCGTACACCGCCGCCCTGCGAAGCCTGCGCACCCCGCGCACAGAGCAGACCGTCCCGGAGCCCGGCTTCGCCCTCACCAAGGAGGTCGAACGGTTTGTCGACGGCCGGGACCAGATCGGCGTCGAGTACGACCTGCGCGCCTTCCTCGCCGAGCGCACCGCACGCCGGTACGACTGCTACGAGTGCGGGGAGGACGTGCACACCGCCACCGACCCCACGAGCGTGCAGTTCACCGTGTCCGTCTTCGACCCCGACCTCAACCCGGGCACGCACGTGATGATGACGCAGTACGCTCACCTCGCCTGTGCACCCTCGGAGATCCGCTGGGCGGTGCCGGCCGAAGTCCCCTCGCAGCCGTTCACCGTCCGCGTCGACGCCGGCACCGAGGACGGGGAGCAGCGCGTCGTGGCCTACGAGATCACCGCCACCGCGCACCTGCTCACGGGCGACGAGCCCGACGACCCGCAACTGCCCGTGCTCCTGCTGAACGCCGAGGTGGAGAACTACGAACCCCACCCAAGCCTGTACGAGTTCTTCGACTTCAACCTGCTCGAGGACGGCTTCCCCGCCCAGGGCGCCGGGGAACTGGGGCCGCACGGCTGGTCGGTACGCCTGGAGCACCCGGGCACCGGCCCCTTGGCGCCGAGCTGGGTCGCAGTACGCGCGGCCACCGCGCCCGCGGACGCGGACGCCGGGCACGGGCACTTCTTCCTCGGCGCCGTCGACCTCACCGACGCCTTCGTCTCGGCCGTCCGCGAGCGCGGCCAGGTGCTCCTCCTCGCTGGCCCCGTCGGGCCACGCACTGTGCTGCCCGACCTCAACGGTGAGGACGCGGACGTGCTCGACCTCCTCAACGACCGGCTGGTCCGCGGCGGGTGGTGCCCCCTCGACGCCCCCGCAGACGGTCACGCCCGCCCAGCGTTGTCCGAACGGGCCCTCACCCGGTCGTGACACCAGCCGCCGGAGACCCGTCGGCCGGAGCGTCCGGCACGGCGGGTGGATGCAGCTCCCGGCGCAGCGCGCCCCCGTCCACGTACGAGGCCACGGTCCGCGCCAACTCCAGGAGCCGGCGCACCACCAGGTCGTGCTGGGGCGGGTCCGTGAAGTCCCGCCACACGGACCGGGCGGAGGGCTGCATCTGCTTGGGCAGCGGGCGCTTGCGGGTTCGGGTACCGGCCAGGGTGCCGTACGCCTCTTGGACGGCGGTGTCGACCCGGTGCAGGCCGCACACCGGCGGCTTCGGGACCTTCACGCTGTCCCGTCCCGCGTCGGCCGCGGCCACCACCGCGGCGGTCAGATCCGACCCGGTCGGGCTGCCCTCGACCGCGGCCGTGTACGCGACGCAGACGGCGTGCGCGTACCGGCGGATGGCCACGACCGCCTCCGCAGTCGCCCGCTCCCGATGCACCAGCGCCAGCGCGCTACGAGCCTGCGCCTGCTCCAGCAGCAGGGCGTGCCACTCCGCATCGGCCTCCCCCTCCCGGGGCGCCGCGGTCTTCCCGACGTCCCGCTCCGCCTCCTCCCACCGGCGGTGCGCCGACCACTGGGCCCGGTGCGCCAGCTCGACCGAGCCCTTCATCCGGTCCAGCGTCCGCTGCAGCTCGGCCGGCCACGGCTCGGGGCCGCCGTCCGGGTCCGGGGCGGCGACGTCCGGGTACAGCACGGCGTAGCGAGCCCACAGGGTGCGGTAGTGCTCACGACCGGCCTCGGTGATCCGATAATCGCCCTGCTTACCCTCGGCGTACGGCGGCGACGGGCGGCCGACGAGCGCCTCGTAGGTGTTATGGCCCCAGATCCGCCCCGTGCCCGGGTCAGCCCTCCACAGCCGGACGAGGCGCTCCCACGCGTACTCCGACAGCTCACCGGCGCGGCGCCGACCCGGCTCCTTTGTTCCCGCCCGCACCGCCGCGCGCCCCGCCCGGGTGAGCTTCGCCTTCACCGTCCGGGACTTCCCCCTGGGCCCTTCGACGACCTCGTCCCGGACCTCGATCAGCCCGTACCGCTGGAGCGCCTGGAGCGTCGACCCGGCGCCGTCGTCCCGGACGTCCCGAAGGGCGAGGGCCCGCTGCACCGAGGTGAGCCTCGCTCCCGGCGTGACCACGTCGATCCACCGCCACACAGACGCCGGTGTGTCGTCGTAGCAGCCAGCGGCGGCGTCCTGCGCCCGCGCGGTCTCCTGCGCCTGGTCTTGGTCGTACAGCACCGTCATGTAGGTCTGCTGCCGTGAGTTCAGCGCTTCCCATGCCGCCTGCGCCTTGGTGGCCACTAACTGCTCCCTTCCCGTGCCGATCCCAGCCTGACGCATCACCAGGCACCGCTCGTGCAACACCGGTCACCGCCCGGCGGTCTTGCCTCTGTGTCGGTGGCAGCCGGTACCGTGTAGCTGTACGCCACGGCATGCCGCGAACCGCCGTTTCCGCTGCCGCCCCGCGCCCACGCCGCACCGGGGCAGCGCCGCCGGACAAGGACTGCACCAGGGTCCCGCGCAGTACCACCCGAAGGATCCGTCTGTCCGGCTGCGCCCACTCACGCGACGTCCGGCGGGAAGCGTGGGGTCCCGCTGTGGAGCGACCGTGACCAAGACCGGCAGCGACTACCTCAAGCGCAAGGCCCGGGAGATCGCCCGTACGACCGGGCGCCGCTTCCCCGACGTCCTCGCCCAGCTGCGCCGCGAGCGTGACCACGCCTCGGCCGGCCGCCGACCGCGTACTCCCTCGACGGAACTCGTCCTGCGCTGCCGCGGCTTCGCACACCCCATCGACGGAGGACGCTGCGCCCAGCCCGCCGGCCACCCCGGCCACTGGACGTGGTGCGGGCCCGAGCCGCACTTCGCCGCCTACGTCTGGCAGGGCTACGTCGAGGCCCGGGACGCGGCCGAGCACGCCAAGCACGAAGCGTGGCTGACGTCCCTCACCCCGCAGCAGCGCGCCGAGTACGAAGCCGAGAACGAAGCCGCCTACCACCAGGCCATGGCCGACGAGGCCGCCGAGCCCTACGACCCGGACGAGGACAGGCGCATCGAGTACGCGCTCGACGCGGCCGACGAGGAACGCTGGGCCGACGAAGCCGAGGCCGACGGTTTCGAGTACGACGAGGAGTACCGGTGAACTACTGGAAGATCGTGCAGGAACGCGCAGCCGAGTGCTGGGTGGCCCACACCCAGCCGGGTGCCTCGTCGCTGGCCGGCCTGCCGGCGATGGCGACCCACGCCGAACAGTTCGGCTTCTCCTACACCCTGCATGTCGCGCAGATGCTTCTGTCCGGCGTCGTCTTCAAGAGGTGCCCGGACCGACTCCGTACGGCCGCCGGTGTCCCGGACCTCAAGCGCCTGGTGCTCGATCGCGCCGATGCAGTCACCACGCTCACCGTGGCCGAAGACCTGCGGGCCGTGCGGGGCATGCGGCTCGACCAGGCTCTCGAGCACGTCGAGGACCTGGTGTCGGCCACCGCCCGCGCCCGGGTAGTCGTGCAGAGCGTGCTGGAGCAGGTCCCACGTGGCGCGGAGGGCCGGGCGCGGATGCTGGACATCCTCTTCGAGCTACGCGGCGACCCGACAGCCATCGCCGGGGTCCTGGCCCTCACCGGCAACGCCATGTCAGCGGTGATCGTCCCGCAGAGCCGTAACACCACGGACGGAGAACCGACGTGACCACGACCGGTACGGCGCTCAAGTCCTACGGCCCCATGCAGTTCCCCGACCGCGCCGGCCTGCACCTGTGGCAGTTCGAACGCGCCCGGCGCCTCGGCCTGATCCCCGGCCCTGACGTCAACGGTAAGCGCTGGTCGCGCGCCGTGTTCGACGACGCCATCGCCCGCATCGACACCATCAAGCAGGCCACCGGAACACTCCCGGACGTCGGCGCCGCCCGGGCCGAACGACACCTCGCCGACCGCTTCTCGATCACCGTCCATTCCGGCACGGCCGCCGAGCTCGCCCGCCGGGGCCACCTTCCCGTCAGGGGGGAATACCACGCCCGCCCGCTCTACTGCGGCCTCGCTCTGGAAACCTTCCGCGACCGCCGTACGGTCCAACGCGCCTCGGCCGCGGGCCGCCTACACCTGCGCGACGCGGCGGCGAAGACCCTCGGCGTGAGGGAGAGCGACTTCGACCACCTCCTTCGGGCCGGCCTGCTCACCCATTCCGAGATCGTCGAGGGACGGCACCACACTCTGGTTCGCCTCTACCGTCAGGCCGACCTGGACCGGCTCCTCCGGAGCCGCCGCATCGACTGGCGGGCTGTCCACGCGACCCCCAAGGGCCATCGATCCCCGCTCGCTGCCCTCCCCACCAAGAAGCGCACCGATGGGGCGACGGGCGGATGAACACGCAGCTCGACGACCTCTTGCAGAAGCTCTCGCTGCTGGACCGGCTGGAGTTGGTGCGCCGGGTGCGGGTGGGCTCCCTGACACTGCACGTCGGCGACCGGGTGAGGGCCAGCCACCGCCTTCGGGGCTCATACCCGGACGAGGACCTGGAGGCTGAAGAGGGGTGGGGCGCGGAGCCGGCGGACTACTGCCTCACCCATGACGTGCCGGCCGGGGCGCTCGGCCGCGTGACGCTGGTCCGGCAGTACGTCACCCCGTTCCCGTACTGCATTCGCTTCGACAACGACGTCGAGTTGGGCCTAGCCGAGGGCGATGTCTTCCGCGTCCCCGAGCAGCCCTCGGAACGACAGCGGGAACAAGACGAGGCGCTCTGGCACGTCCCAGCCGACGGGGCGTTCACCACATACTGCTGCCGCTGGATCGACCGGCTCAGCCGGATGTGCCCGCAGTTCAAGGGCCACCCAGGTCCGTGCGGGCTGCCACCGCAGTGACGGTATCGTCCCAGCCCCGGCTATCACGCCGCACGAGCATCAGCGAGCGCGCAGAGCGTTTCCGAGTCGATGCCACCACCCTGTCGGCCGTGCACCGGTGCACGGCCGACGCCTGCTGCACTCGCTAGAGCACCCCATGCCCCCCTCCAGGACGACCGTGTTCACGGCCGAGGAGGGTGTCCGCTTTACCCGGCACAGTGCTCCCTGCATCGGCTTCAGCGGCAGACCCCCGGAGAGCATCATGAACCACACTTCCGAGACCAGCCTTGAGAAGGCGACCGAGCCGGAGACGGGCGTCATCACCGGCGTCGTCGTCGATGACCCGGGCACACCCTGTACTCCGGAGTACGCACGGACTCTGACGGAACGCGCCCTGCATCTGGCCGACGAGCTGGACGGCACGATGACGGAGATCGTCCGTGTGAAGGCATGGGAGCCCTTGGGCTACCGAGACCCGCGCGAGTACGTACTCAAGGAGTTCACCAACTCCTCCCGAGCGCACCGCTACCGACTGGCGCGCTTCGCCGCCTTCGCCCACCAGCTGACCGAACGGCTCGGTGACGACGCCTTGGAGCTGCAGCTGACCGAGCGCGCCCTGCGCCAGGTCGCTCCGAGCCGTGACGCCGAAGTGATCAATGCTCTGGAGAGCCGCCTGGCCGATGCCGATAGTTCGGAGGACATGGACGAGGCGGTGAACGAGACGCTCCGTGCGCACTCTCGAAACGCGCCACCGGAGGAGGACATGTGGGCCGGCGAGGACGAACCCCAGGCCCGGCAGGGCGGTGCGGCCCCCGCCTCGCGGCGCGACGACAGCGAGGGCTGGGGCGCTGATACCGACTTCGACTCTGACGGCTTCGATGACGAGCCACAGGAGCCTGTCCAGCCTGCCGTCGCGCCCCCGAGCAAGGCCGCTCTGGCGGAAGCTGACCGCTACGAGGAGTTCTTGCGCGCGATGCGTGTGATCGCCGCGACGGGCGGCGAGCTCCCCGGCATCCTCGACAACGCCGATGAGCCTGAGGAGAAGGAGCTGATGGAGCTGGCGCAGAAGGTGGGCGGGGTCGCCGCAGCTACGGAGGAAGCACTCAGCGCCCTGTGACCGAGGGCGAGCACCAGACGCTGCAGGCGGTGGAAGGCGTTGAGGCGGTTCTCGCGAGAGATTCGCTTCTGCCAGGTACAGCCCGAAGCTGTGGCCCTCACCCCGCCTCAGCCTCGGAGGACCTCGTGTTCACGGCCCGCCACGCTCGCCCCCGCCGCATCACGACTCAGCAGTTCACCCACGCTCTGGCGTCCAGCGACGTCGTGCGGGAGATCCAGGCGGCCACGGGCCTGGTGCACCGCTACGAGGCATACGGCCTGAGCCGAAGCAGCGCCGGTTGGGTCGCGGAGGACCACCTGCGCCGGGCGCTGTTGGGGTTCCAGCAACTGGTGGACGCTTACGTTGCCGGAGCGCGAACGTGGGCGGGCCGAGCGTGGCGACGGCGCCAGACGCGCGACGTGCTGGAGAGCATGCGTGAGGCGCTGTGGTTCACCATGCGGATGCAGGAGCCGACTGAGCTGTTCTGGCCGCCCGCCCTCTTCTACCGCAACGTCAGGACCACCGTGCTCGATCAGGCCATGCTGCTGCTCGATGAAGCGGAGCTCACAGCCGCATGACGGCACCAACGGCAAGGCCGAACCGGCGAGATCCGAACCAGAAGAGGGACTGTGCTTCAAGACCGAGCTCGACTCGGCGCCGATGGGATCACTCAACCGGTGCCAGCTCCCCTCTACCAGGCTGACTACCTGAAGCTGCTCGGCGCCGGCATCCTCATCGACCGCCGCGGTCACGCCCTGGGCGCCGCGGAGTGCGGCTGGGCGTGCGGTGGTCTCACCGACGGCTTCACGTGTCCGCTGAGCCTGAGCTGCCCTCTGTGCCACGCCCAGCCGTCCCAGCGATGCCGCAGACCGAGCGGACATGATGCAGACCCACACGTCGGCCGGCTTCATGAGGCTGGAGCGATCGACCGGCAGCGCGAGGAACGTGGTGACCCAACGCTGCCAGCCCCTTGGCCTGCGGAATGATCCAGCAGGCACCACCACCCGGGCTTGCAGTCAGACCAGTGACTTCGCCTCGTTCAGGCAGTCTGGCGAGTTGTAGGTTCCGCGAGTTCGTGAGCAGTGGTTGCTGCGGAAACGCCGGAATCCGGGCTTCGTGAGCACTGCCCCTGTCGGCCGATCATGAGCACCAGGACGGTCACGGAGCCAGAGACCGTACCCACGGTCTCGACGAACCCGCAGGTCGCGAGATCGACTGCTCACCGAACTGCGGAATTGCTCGGACAGTGCTCATGATCACGCGGAATTGCTCACGAAATCGCGGAACCTACACGAGTGCAGCGCCCGGTAGAGAGCTCGTTCGGCCCGACCTTGGTTCCAGGCGTGCGTACGCGCGTCGAACTCCGCCTGATCGCGGTAGTCCACGTCGGCTGTCCACTGGTCATCGTGGTCCCGCCGATGGTAGACGACAGCGGGCAGCAGCTCCCCGGCACTGCGGCCCGTGACCCCCATGACGTAGGTGTAGTCCTCACCCTTGTGCAACCCGCCATGGCCTACGGCCCGAGCGAGCTGGGTGTCGGTGAGGAGCATGCAGTGCCCCAACGGGGGCTTGCTGCCAGTGGCTGTCGGCCAGTACGTCCAGACGTCTCCGGGCTCGTGCCTTCCGACCGGGGTCGGGCACATCCACGTCTCCAGGCTTCCGTCGACCCGCCAGTCGGCGGACCAGCCGGCGACCCACCGGAGCCCACTGTCCATGGCGCGGTCGTACCGCACAGCGAGCGAACGCTCGGGCAGCCGATCGTCATCGTCGGCGAAGGCGACGAAGCGTGCGGACACGTAGTTCAGCGCCGTATTCCGAGCCGGCGCGGGACCCGGATCGGGCCGGGCGCAGACCCGCACTCGATGATCCTTGGCGATCAGCTCGGGGATGCGCTCCGGATCCGCGCGGGGGCCATTCGGTGCGATGATCCATTCCCACGTCACCTCTGTCTGCAGGCGGAGGCTCTCATAGAGCTCCTCCAGGTAGGCGAGACGGCGGTTGCTCAGGCCGGTCGGGGTGATGACGGCGACAGCCGGTTCGTCGGTGTAGGGCATGTTCGACTCCGATGTGGTGCAGGTCGGGCGGTAAGAGGGGCTATGCGACGCGGCCGGCCGTCGGCTGCTGCTGTCCGGGGCGCTCCGCCCAGCTGCCAATCAGTGCGGAAGGTCGCAGCGCGATCAGACGTGCGGAGCGGGGCAACTGCTCGGCATACGCCGCCAGCGCTGATTCGTCGTCGAGCGGGTCGGGTGCGAGTCGGGCGAGGGCGACCAGCAGCTGTACCGACTCGTCCTCGTCTTGGTCCAAACCGGACCAGCGCAGGACCAGGAGGTCATCGCGTTCTGTGGCCCGCTGGGGGCGGGCCCAGGGCGCCGCCTGCTTCCATCCGCTGCTGTCCAATACGACAACGGGGAAGATCACACCGAGGCCGTAGTGGGCGGCCAAGGGTGGTCGGTTCACGGAATGTGTCTCCTTCCGAGGCTCCGCAGGGAGGGGAGGACTCAGGTGGCGTTTCAGGAATCGGTGGAACTTGGCCGTGTTGGGCTGGGTGGGCCCTGGCGCTCTCGCGTCAGGGCCCACCCATGGCGTGAAGGCCGGAACGGCGCCTTCGGGGGCGGTTGCCGCGCCCTGTGGCGCGGTTAGTCCAGTTGCATCGGCACCGAGATGTAGTAGGCGCTGATCCATCCGGTCTTGCCCGAGTTGGCCCCGCTGCGGACCTTGATGTGGGCCCAGGTGCCGCTCTTTGCGTAGCAGGCCACCGTGATCTTGGTGTCGGTGCGCAGCAGGCCCAGGGACGTGTAGCTGGTGCTCGGGCCGTTGCGGAGGTGGACGGTGGTTGAGGTCCAGGCGGTGTAGTCGGCCACGTTCTTGGTGCACGCGGTGGAGCCGACTGCGGATGCGGGAGCGGCGAGGGCGGTGGCTCCACCGAGCATGAGGGCTGTGACCGCGGTGGCGGTCGCGGCCCGGCGGGTCAGAGGTCGCATGGATTACTTCCTTCGTTGTCGAGAGACGGCGTTCGGCTGGCGGCGCGAGACATCCTCGGCGGTGCGCGAGCCTCTGGAGGGCGTCGAAGAGGCACTGGTGGGACCTGTGCCGGCACTGCGAGCCCCGCTGGGTGGGTCGGAAGCTGTGAACTACTCATGTCCTGAACGTATGAAGCAGAGCGGACAGGCTCTTCTGCGGCCGAATGCTGTGCCGAGGCGCTGACGACGGGGGCCCAACAGGACAGTGGTCACCACCCCGGCGCGTGGTCGAGGCCGCCGGTAATGCGCTTCGAGGGAGGTGTCCGCTTCCGTTCCTACTGTGCGTCTCGTTGGAGATCGTCGATCCGCGGCGGCCTGCCAACGTGCGATGAAGGGCAGCGAGACGCATGAGTAAGAGGAGTACGACGCCGCGCCGGCGCATGATGCGGGTGGCCTCGGCCGCCGTCATGGCAGTCGGCGTGCTGGGCGTCGCCACCACCGGTGCCTCGGCCGCAGAGGTGAGCGCCACGGCGCAGGTGAAGGCCGATGCGGCCGGGGACGAAGGGGCCAAGGCCGACGCGAAGACGGTCGTGACGCCCGCGGACGACCCGACCGAGCCGGGAACCGACCCGGGCACGGACCCGGGAACCGATCCCGGCACCGATCCCGGTACGGACCCCGGTACGGACCCGGGCACCGATCCCGGTACGGA
>NZ_JBSFVZ010000005.1:52853-327245 GCF_053592575.1 Streptomyces sp. NPDC002640
CGTACGGACCCCGGTACGGACCCGGGCACCGACCCCGGTACGGACCCCGGTACGGACCCGGGCACCGACCCCGGTACGGACCCCGGTACGGACCCGGGCACCGACCCCGGTACGGACCCCGGTACGGACCCGAAGCCCGACCCGAAGCCCGACCCGAAGCCGGACCCGAAGCCCGACCCCAAGCCGGACCCGAAGCCCGACCCCAAGCCCGACCCCAAGCCGGACCCGAAGCCCGACCCCAAGCCGGACCCGAGCGTCGACCCCACCCCGGACCCGACCTCAAACCCTGGGGGTGGCGACGAGTCGACGCCGGGGGCCGGGTCGGGCAAGCCGGCGGGTGAGGCAGCTGGCAACGGCAAGTCCGAAGCGAGCAGGGTGTCCGACACCACCCAGAACGTGGCGGACAGCAAGCCGAGCGGATCGCTCGCCCATACCGGAGCGGACGGCAACACCCAGCTCGGCCTGGCGGCAGGTGGGTTGCTCGCGGCCGGCGTTGCCGCCCTCGGAGTCGCCGGCATCAACAAGCGCCGCGCCGCTCGAGGCGCCGGCAAGCCCGACGCCGCGTAATACCACGTCGCAACCGATCAGGCGGGGGTGAGAACACCCCTTACCCCCGCCTGCTCAGGCGTGTCGCATTTATGGCTTTTGTTCAGGAAGCGCCAGCGATCGAAGGAGCAGCACTCATGAAGTCCATCCGCCGTTTCACCACCGTCGCCCTGTCCGCGGCCCTCATGGCCGGCGGGGCGGCCGCCCTGGCACCGGCAGCGTCAGCGGCCACCGCCTCCAGCTGCACCTACAACCTGGCGGACCACAACGCCCAGGTCGACGGGAACGGAATCAACTACCGATCGGGCCCGGGGACGTCGTACGCCTCCAAGGGATTCCTCTACGACGGCGACGACCTGCGCATCTACTGCGGCAAGGGTGACTGGTACTACGGCAAGTTGATCTACCGGTCCAAGAGCGGCATGGCCGCGAACACCTACGGCTGGATACGCAAGGACATGCTCCTCAGCCTCGCCGGCTAGCCGAACCTGCCAGGCGGTGCGAGCTGTCACCGCTGGGCCCTCCGTATACGCGATGCCCGCAACGCGGGCTCCCCCCACACGCGCTGGGCGGTGCCCCGGCCCAGGGCCGGGGCACCGCCCACCCCTCCAGACCGCTGATGCCCTCTGCGGCCCACTTGCTCACGCCACGACGAGGAGACGCAGTGTCACCCGCTCAGCCAGCCCCCCGACCCCGACAGGTCCCGGGCGCACGCACCACCCTTCCCGGGCGAGCCCGTCGGCAGCCGCTGTCACCTCGACCGGTTTGGCAAGACGTCTTCCTCGAACCCCGGTACGACCCGGCGATTCAGCAGGAGATCGACGCCGACCTCGAGCTGGAACAAGAGATCGCACCTCCACGAAGACGAAGCGGTCGGGGCTGAGCATCGCGGCGCTCGAACTTGTCCGTCGGGTTCCAGAGACGGCCGACAGGTCCGGGCTCAATCCGGGCCACCCACCCCTCTCCCACCAGCACAACCGGGCGTTCGCCCCTCAAGTATCCGGAGCAGCTGCATGACCACCGCCCCCACCATCATCACCCCGCCCGTCAGCCCAGCGATGCGAGCGGCGCGATCCGTCGTCTGGACCTTGCTTGCCTCCTCTCTGCTCATCAAGGCCGCCGGCTTCGCATGGGACTTCCTGGGCTACTACGTCGCTGACGGGCTCGGATACGGCACCACGGCCGCAGGCGCAGCACTGACCGCATTCGGACTCGGCTGGTGCGCTGGCCTCGCTTCAGCCGGGGCCCTTACAGACCGGCTGGGACAACGGGTCGGCCTCTCGCTCGTCATGGCGCTGTCCTCCCTCGCCTGCTTCGCCCTCGCGATCGCCGAGTCGTTTCCCGCCCTGCTCCTGGTCTCGTTCTTCCTCGGCATGACGATGGAGATCCACCGGCCGGCGGTCAGCGCGCAGATCAACGCCACCATCGACAGTGAAGCCGGCCGTACCCGTGCGCAGTCCTGGCTGTACTGGGCTTCCAACGTCGGCATAGCCATCTGCGCGGCAGCCGGCGGATACCTGGCCCATCACTACGGCTACAAAGCCCTTTTCGTCGTCAATGGACTCGCGTGCCTGGGATTTGCGGCCGTGGCCTACCGAGTCCTGACACCACGGACCGCGACTGACAGCGCCGACGTCCCGGCCGTCACCTACCGCCAGGTCTTCGCCGACCCCTCACTGCGCTGGATCGCCGTCGCGGCAGTCTGCGGCATGACCTGCGCCTGGGGACTGGTCTCTGTCCTGCCGCTACTCATGACCGACGACGGACTCCCGCCCACCAGCTACGGCCTGGCGATGCTCGCCAACACGATCACGGTCCTGGCGCTCACTCCACCCCTCACCCGGCTGCTCGTCGGCTCCGGGGACACCCCCAGATATCCGCTCGTCCCCATCCTCGCCTGCGGCTGCGCCATTCTCGGGCTTGGCATCAGCCTCGCCGCTCTGCAGCACACCACCCTCGGGTACGCCGCCGCGGCCGCGCTCCTGGTCCCCGGTGAGATCGCCTTCTCCGTCGCGCTCGGCGCCTACATCTCGACCCACGCCCCCCGCAACGCCACCGGCCGCTACCAGGCAGTCCTCAGCGGAGCAACCGCCGTCGCCTCTCTTCCGCCGCTCGGCATAGCCCTGGCGCTGAACACCGGTGGCCGCCCCCTGGTCGCCGCCCTCCTGGTCGGCAGCGCACTCGTCGCCGTCGCCGCGTGCCGCCCCCTGGCCAAGGCCCTCCGAGACGCGCAGCAGGAACAAACACATCCGCTTCCCACCCCCGCCCCGTAGCCCGGGCCTCCCGGCCCCGGCCGATCACTCCCCCAAGGACCTTCCGTGCACGACATCACCCCCGCTGCGGCCCGTCTCACCGCCAGGCTGGCCCAGCCCGTACCCGTATTCGGTGCCTACCTGCCGGCCGGATTCCCGGCCCCCGGCCTGGACATCGAGACCCTGCAGATGCTCTCCGTGGCCGGAGCGGACGTTCTCGAAATCGGCCTGCCCCACCCGCATGCCCCCCTCGACGGACCGGCCATCACCGCGGCGAACCAGCGCTCCCTCGAACACGGGACACAGATCCAGGACGTCTTCACCACGGTCCGGCGCACAGCCGAAACCACCCAAGCCTCCGTGCTGGTGATGACGTACTGGGAGCCCGTACGCGCGCACAATCCGCGTCGATTCGCGTGTGAACTCGCCGACGCCGGCGCCGCAGGAGCGTTGATCCCGGACCTCCCCGCGGCTGCAGCTGCCGAGTGGGCCGTAGCCGCCCGGGCGGCAGGACTCCACAACCTGCAGTTCACCCCCCGACAGGCCACCGACACCGAACTCGGCCAGGTCACCGCACCTGCGAGCGGCTGGCTGTACGCCCCAGCCGTTACGGGCCGCACCGGCTACCAGGGACACCTCGACATAGCCGCCCTGAAGGCCTTCACCCGCAGGCTGAAGCGACTGTCCGACGTCCCCATCGTCACCGGGGTCGGCATCTCCAGCCCCGAGCTTGCCGAGCAGGTCGCCCCTCACGTCGCCGGCGTCGTAGTCGGATCCCCCATCGTCCGCTGTCTCCTTCGGCGCCCCGACAGCACCGGCGCAGCAGCTGCCGCCGATACCGCCGCCCTGTTCGCGGACTCCATCCGCACCCCCGCGCTGACCTGACCGAGCAGGCCTCGGCGCGACCACCCCCGCACAAGGAACCTGACCCCTGGAGCAGCCGTGCCTTCTGCCGTCGTTTCGCCGCAGGCCACCACCACAACACCAGCCGAGAACCGCCGATGGCCCCCGATCATCTGGGCAGCCCTGATCGGAACCTTCGCCATCCGTGCCCTCGGCTTCGCCTACCCCTTCCTGCCGTACCACGCCGACAGCCTCGGCTTCTCCGCACAGACGACCGGCTGGGTCGTGGCAAGTTTCGGCGCAGGCTGGCTCATAGGACAGGTGGGCGGCGGCTGGCTGTCCGACCGCATCGGACCGCGCGCAACACTGCCTACGCCATGGCCACAGCCGCGGTCATCCTGCCGATCCTGGCGGAATTGCGCTCCCCAACGGGGCTCATCACCGCCGCCCTCCTCACCGGCGTGGTCTACGACGCCGCCCGGCCGGTGATCACCACACTCATCGACGACACCTTCCCCACCAAGGCGCAGCAGGTACTGGTGAACGGCTGGCGACACTTCGCCGTCAACATCGGCGCCGCCCTCACTGGATCACTGGGCGGCTATCTTGCCGCCACAGCAGGACTTCCGACACTGTTCTGGGTCAATGCGCTCGCCTGCGCGATGTTCGGAGTGGCCGCCGTACTCCTACTCCCTCCGTACACCCGCCGCACCGGCCCCGAGGCAACCAAGACGGGGTACACCCACGCGGTACGCGATGCCCGTCTGTGGCTGCTCTCCCTCGCCAGCCTCTGCGCACTCATCTGCGCCGGCAGTGTCTTCACGGCCCTTCCGATGCTGATGAGCTACGACGACTTGGACGCCACCGCATACGGCTGGACGCAGGTAGCGAACGCGGCCGCCGTACTGATCCTGTCCCCGTTCATGACCCCATGGCTCAGCAGACGCGCTGCGCACGGAGGGCCCATGACCGGTCTGCTGGCCACCAGCGCCCTCCTCCTGGGCGCCGGCATGGGCCTGGCCGGTCTGGCGGATTCCACCGCCGGCTATTGCCTTGCCGCAGCCGCCGCCGTCCCAGGCGAGATCATCCTGTTCATCGCAGCCGGCGACCTCGTCTCCCGCCTTGCCCCGCCTGGAGCACACGGACGGTACGCCGGCCTGTGGGGCAGCAACCTCGCCCTGGCGGTCATCGCCGCGCCTCTCCTTGCCGCCTGGTCCCTGAGCCACGGCGGAGGAGTGACTGCGACATGGACCATCTGCGGCGCTGGAGCACTCGGGGCTGTCCTGTGCTGGCCCCTGCACTCCAGCATCCGCACGGCCGACGCACTCACTACCCCGGGACCCCGCTCAACGAACGATGAAGCAGAGCACTCCGCGGCGACAGCATGACTGTCGGTACCGCCAGGTACGTTGCCCATCACCACCTTTCGCGACTAGCACCTCAGGACAACCATTGAGTGACCCCATCGTCTTCGCGTGGTGCTTCTCCCACGGCCGACTGCACCACTTCGTCGGTGAGCCGTGGTGCACCGCCACCTGGGCTTCCCTTGCAGGCGCAACAGAAGAAGAGGCCCTGTCCGCCAAGGCGCAGCAGTACGGCGAGGCGACGTTTCTCGACCAGCTGCCCAATGAACAGCAACTCGCTCTCATTCGAGGAAGCAGCGACCGCACTGCCTGACAGCAACACCCGGCGGGCTGGAGAAGACGGCGCCTCGTCACGTTGGGCTCAGAACGTCACTAGCAGCCCGAGCACCATGACCGCCACGATGACGCCGACGACGATGATGCGCGTACCTGAATCGGCCGACCGCCACCAGCGGTCGGCGGTCGGCCAACCCGAGGCGTTCACTGCCTTGGAACCGATCCGCCTGGTTAGAGGCTTCCGCGCAGCATCATCGGGCTCCAGGTAGTCAAGATCACCGTCGTCGCTCTCCTGGATCTGTGCGGCAAGCGCACCGAGGAGCTCGTCCAGCCGTTCCGGGCCCAGCTCAAGATGCAACTCGGCCCTGTCGTTGCCCAGAACCAGCATGGGGAAGGGATGGCTCTCGTCCACACTGGTCACCACACTCCAGTCGGCGTAGTCAGCGTGCACCTGATCTTCGATCTCTGCAGGCATGGCCTCCGCGGTCTCGGCCGGCGAAGGGATGTAGTCGGCGGGCAAAGTCGTGACCTCCTTGCGGGCCACCGCGGTGGTGGCCCCGCCGCATGCTCACCGGTCAACCGGACACGGCCCGTCGGCGGTGGTGATCACAGACAGGAGCTCCGGATGGTTGTCCGCTCCACCCCGTAGGTTGCGTGCTCAGTCCCCGAAGAGACCAACGTCGACACCTGCTCACGGATGGCAAGAGATTCGCGACGGAACCCCGGTTCAACGGCCTCAGCTAGACACTCCTGCCATTCACTACCGAGGAGATCAGTTTCGATGAGCACTGATGTGCAGGAGCCGGTCAGCACCGCCTTTGCGATGAGGCTCCACATGCCGCAGCCGCACCCATGCTTCGTCATCACAGCGTTTCTGCACTACGCGCTGGAAGACCCGTACGCCGTACGGATCGTCTTCCGCATGAGCATGGGAGACGAGCCTGTCGTCTGGCACGTGAACCGCGACCTGATCCGAGACGGCCTGGTCCGGCAGGTGGGAGAAGGGGATGTGCAGATCGGTCCTGATCCGCGCAACGCAGACGACATCGTCTTCCGTCTCCGTGTGGGCGACGCCAGCGCGCTTCTGACGGCCCCTCGGCCGCCGATCGAAGACTTTCTCCGCCGTACGACCGAAGTGGTTCCGTACGGCCGGGAGACCTCTGTGCCCAGCGTGCGAGCGGCACTGGATGCCGAACTGGATCGCATCCTCACCATCTCGTAGCCCTGCAACACATCCTGCTGCCTCTCGCCAACACCGTCGCATTGCTTGCAGCTTGGGATGCCATGCCCCTGACTGATGTCAGGGGCATGGCCATTTCCGCACCGACTGGTTGTGTCATGCCGCAGGAGCCCCTGACGCGCATGTTTCCGCAAGGCCCTGGTCCCGTAGTGTCTCGGCTGTCAGGCTCGCGGCATGTCCGTACGCGTCTTCCGCCACGTCCACCAAGAGCGCAGCCACCGGACCCTCGGAGGCACCGTCGTACCGCCCGCAACCGAGACCGCCCGATGGGATGCCATGCTCGAAGCGGTCGCCATCAGCCGCGGGCTGCCCACGAACAGGGGGAAGGAGCTGTACGAATCCTGGCTCGCCGATGTGCAGCCGGCTGAATGCCCGTGCACGTCGTGCGGCGCCGTCCGCCAAGCCCTTGAGACCGAGAAAGCCCGGGAGGCCGCAGGGGCGTACCGGGGAGAGAACGGCTTCTGGATCTTCCCCAATGGGCTGCCCAAGGGAGAGACGCCGACGGGTTCCTACCAGGTCGCCGAGGGGGTCTGGGTAAACGCCGACGAGGCGCACCCGATCACTGCGGCCACCACGAAGGTCGGCGCCGCAACCCGCACGTCGCCGCAGAATGAGAGGGGGGTCACATCAGTAGCGTCCGATCGTGGACGATAGTCCTTCCATTCCCTGGCCATGATCAGATCCTCATCCGCGACCAGGAGGAGGTACCGCTGTGCCGGTCCTGCGCCAGATCACTACGTGCACCGAGCCGTCGACCGTCGTCATCGAACGGCGCGCCCGCGCACACGACCGGTCGGTGGACTACCGGCTGGAGGTCTGCCGACGCCACCGATGGCTGGCGAACAGTTGGAGTGGACGGCGCAGCACTGAAGGAGCCGGCGGGCGATGTGGGACCGTCACCGACTACCGCCCCTACACCCAGATCGTGCAGTCCCATGCCGACCTGTGGCTGCGCCCGTTGGCCGCGAACGGCCCTGAGGACCACGGCGGCGACCTCGCGACCGCGCTCCGCGCGGGGTACGAGTTGCTGACCGTTAATAGGGAACCGACCGGCGTGGCGGTTGCATTGGAACACGCGGCGCGTATCGCCGAAGCGATCACTCTCGGCACCCTGCCTCTGTCCGAGGGACGTGCTCAGGTCCTGGCGGCGCTCGGTGCGGCAGAGACCCTCGACGCCGGAGCACGAGGCGCCTAACTCTCCTGCCACATGATTGCGACCGCTGAGCGGGACGCTCGTGCTGTCCCTTTACCGGCCCCCTTCGGGAGAGCGGTCGAAGCGATGCCTGCAATGTGATGTGACTGCAGCAGGGGGATCCGCGGATGCGGAGGGGCTTGTTGCGGCTTGGGTTCTAAAGGGGGAAAGTAGATGCAGCGTCCCTCCCCACCAACCTTGGGGAGGGACGCTGTCGGCGCACATACTCGCGGCGTATCCGCTCGGACGTCAGATTTCCGTCCGGGTGATCACCCGAGGCGGCCGCTCTTTACATCGTCGACGAAGGCCGCCCACTGGTCAGCGCCGAACACGAAGGCGCCCAGGTGAGGGGCCTTGCTGTCGCGTGCAGCCACGAGGCCCTCCTCCGTCGTCTGTACCTCCAGGCAGTCCCCCTGCTGCGCTCCGCTGTAGGACGACTTCTTCCACTTGCCTTCCGGCAGGTCGTGCCGCATCATTTCACTTTCTTCGCGTCTCAAAGCTCTCGGCGGATTTCCGAGATCAGGTCATTCGACTTCGATGTCGACAGCATCGACGATCGCAGCAGGTCCAGCGAGTCTCTGTACTTTCGAATAGTTGTCTCCTCTTCCAGATATAGGGTCCCGTCCAGGTATTCCACCTGCACGACATCGAGATCCAGCTGGTCTGGGTAACTGTAGAGCGTGAAGGCCCCGCTGCTGGTTCCGGTATATCCCTGCTCGCTGAACGGGACGACGCGAATCTCCACGTTGGATTTTGCGCCGATCTCCAGCAGATGCCGCAGTTGGCCCTTCATCACCTCAGCGCCGCCCACTCGCTGGCGCAGCACGCCCTCCGTGACGATGCAGAGGTAGTCGAGGAAGGTGTCCCTCTCGAAGACGTCCTGACGGCGGAGCCGGATGTTCGCGTAGAAGTCGACCTGCTCATGATCCAGCGTCGGGTCGTTGGCGCTGATGACGGAGGCGGCGTACTCCTTCGTCTGGAGGAGGCCGGGCAGGACCTGCGGCTGGAACGCGACGATTCGTTCCGCGTCCTCTTCGAGCGCGAGCAGCTCCTTGAAGTCCGGTTCGAGCCTGTCGCCGTGGGTGCGCCACCAGCTGCGCCGCTGACCCTCGGCCGAGAGCGCGACCAGCCATGCGCGTACCTTCAGATCGCTGATCTTGTAGAGATCCATCAGCGTTTCCAGCTCGAGACGGCTGACGCGATGGCGTCCCGTTTCGATGCGGCTGATCTTCGGCTTGTCGCCATGGATGGCCTTGGCGGCCTGTTCCGGACTGGTCCCTGCCTTCTCACGCGCTTCGCGCAGAGCGGTGCCCAACCGGCGCCGGCGAGCCGTACGTCGCGCTGGCTGTCCCACCTTCGTCCTCCTCTGTCCTTGTCTTCCGTCAGTGTGACGGACGCGGCCGCCGCAAGGCTACGAGGGGAGCGCTTGCACTTCTTCCGCACGCAGTCCTGCATTTTGTAGCTCAGGAGGTTGCGGTCTGTGCCAAGTTAGGTCCATCGTAAGTAGGCGACCACGATGCGCAACCACTTCGTGGCGGTCAACTGCCGTGCCATGCCGTCTCAGAGGCAGAGCGCGGGTCTGTGAGCGATGACGCCGAGGCTTGAGAGGCAAGTCCATGACGCCAAGCGGAGACGAGGACAGGGGGATCCCCAGCGCCTCCCGGCGGGACGCCATCCCACCGGACGCTGGGGCTCTCCAGGCGCCGTCATCTGTTCAGTTAGCGCGCGACGTGACTTGCGGACGCGACGTCCGAGTGGCGGCCGGCCCCGGCGTCTACGCAGTAGACCGCGCGTGGGTGCATCCCCTCAACGGTGTCGGCTCAGGATGGTTGGCCCCGGTGGCCCGTCTGACCCCGATCGGCAGTCCGATCACCAGGCAGCACCCTGTCGAGCTCGCGATGCCGACAGCCCGGCGGATGGCCCGGGTCAAGGGACGCGTCGGGCTCACGATGCTGAACTGGCATGGCAGCGTGCCGGCCGCGCTGCAGGTCCTGTCCGTACTCGTGGACAACGCCCTCCAGCACGGCCGCGCGGCCGCGAACACGGAAGCAGCTCTTCGCGCATGCCTGAGCATCACAGTGGAGCAGCAACTGCTCGTTGATGTGCAGGACTTCAACCCCGGGTTCGCCGACTTCCGAGAAGTTCGATCCGGGATTGGAAAGGGTCCTTTGATCGAGCTCGTCAGGCGGCGGGCGATCACAGACCTCACATGGTTCGCCGATCCCAACATGCAGGGCAAGACCGTGCGGGCCGTGCTGACCGCTGGGGTGGTGGATCTGTGATCGCGCGCTCAACTTCTCGCCAGGCCCAGGAACGTGCGCATCTGCGGATGGCGCGCTCCCGACATGGGCTAGCGCTTCACGGGCGGGGCATCCCAGTAGTTCCCGAGCATCTCGTCGACCCACTTGGGGACGTGGATCTCTCCGCGGGGGCCCATGACCGGGAAGTACGGCGACACATCGAACACGGGGGTTCCGACGACCGCGTCGAAGTCGGTGACGTGAAGATCTCGTCCCTCGACCCTCACCAGCCTCGGATGGCTGACGGCGAGCTGGTTCGGTCGTCGATGGTTCCGGTGGACGAAGGTGCCTGTGGCCGGCCAGGCCGGGTTGTTGCGTGGGCTACGCGCGTGCAGCGCCACGTCCGTGGGGCTGGCCCGGTTGAATTGCCACAGGATCTCCAGGTGCGAGAACTCCTGGAGCCCCTGAAGGGTCTCCAGGGGGAAGTCCTCGTTCATGCGGATGATCGACTCCACACCGCCTTGGAAGTCGTCGACGGGGTCGATATGACCCGCGACGACCTGCGCGACTGCTGTGATCTCGATCCGCGTTGGGCTGGCCATCAGCGTCCCCTTCGTCACCTGCGCGTTGGGCCGTCCCGGCCCCGGCGGAGGTTCATCGGCACTTCAACCCGGTCAGCCTATGGGGCGCAGTGCGCGCCTTCGCCGACCGGTCCGGGCCGGAGCCCCGACGACCGCGACGTCCGCCGGGTCGGGAAGGGCAGGTTCGCGCGGGTCCAGGCGGGAACGTCCCGCAGGTTACGCCTGGCTCAGCATGGAGCGGGCGCGCGCATCCAGCTCCGCGGCTTGGCTTCCAGCCCGGTTCCGGAAGGGCGAGAGCGCGCGACGCATCTGGACAACGGTCTCCTTCGCCCGGCCCGACTGGACGCCGGTCATCGCGTCGAGGGCCTGGCTCCAGGTCTCGCAGGCGCTGTCGAGGTGTCCTTGCTGGGCCTGCACAGCGCCGAGGTAGCCCAGGGTGACGGAGTGCGTCCTCGCGAACTGGGCTCGCCGTGTCCGGACGCTGCGGTGGAACTGCGTCTCGGCGCCCTTGAGGTCGCCCAGGTCCCGCAGAGCGGCGGCGGTTTCATGGGCGAGGCTGGCCTCGGTGTAGAAGAACACCCGGTTCGGCTCGTCTTCTCCGTCGCTGACCCGTCCAAGGTCTTGCTCCGCACGCAGAAGTGCGGCGACGGCGGCCTTCTTCTCGCCGGCCGCGGCCAGACCGCGAGCGTGCACGACGCCGAGCAGCGAGCGTTCCCGCCAGCAGGCGTGTGCGTAACGGCGGCTGGACAGGGAGGCTTCGGCCAGCCGCACGGCCTCCTGCGGTTGCCCAAGGTCGACGGCCTGGTGGGCCATCGCCCGCAGGATGTGCCCGGCCAGCGGAGCGTCTCCGGCCTCTTCGGCGAGGCCCGTGGCGATCGTCAGCCAGCGCTGCGCGAGGGGGTGCTCCCGCCCGTCGAAGGCCGTCCATCCCGCGAGGTAGGCGAGTTCGGCTGCGGCGGAGGTCATCGAGCTCCGGACGCCGTCGGACAGGAACCGGCCGCTCAGAAGCTCGGCGACATCTGTGCGGAGGTATGCGACAAGGGCGGCGCGGCCGGCGCGGCCCCCGCGCTTCTGGTCGCGGCGGGAGAAGATCGCGGTCATCTCCCGTACGTCTTCGACGTCCTGAGCCGTCACCACGTAGCTCGACAGGGGTTTGCGCGCCCGGGCTCGGTCAGCGGCCCGCTCGAACCACTGGTCGTCGGGGAGGGCCAGGGCAGCCACCGAGTAAGCCGAGGTGGCCAGCAGGTGTCGGCGGTCGATGTCCACCATGTCTTTGCTCCCGAGCGTCACCAGCGTTGTCAGTGGGTCGTCGCTCCACGCCGGCAGCTCGAGCTCGTCGGTGTCCGCCGTCAGTCCGATGTCGGCGAGCGTCACGAGGCGACCGAGGCATCGGGAGAGCGTCTCGGCCAAGATACGGGCAGCCTGGGGCTCGGGGACGACGCCGCCCACCCACTTCGCGATGTGGGACTGGCCCACGCCGGTCAGCTCGTCGGCGCCATGTTCCGCGGCAACCGACCTGACACGCGCAGCCAGGCGGGCCTGAGACAGGCCCGCCTGGGCAATCGCAGCGGCCAGCTTGACGTTGCGCGTACGCCCCATGGTGCGTCCTCGTCCCCGAAACGATCTTTCATCACGTTCATTGGTCCCGCGACCTTGCCGGGATACCCAGCGCCGCGAAGACGCGGTTGTCTCGTGAAGACGATATTCCTCAACCCCTGCGGCAGCGCAGGTGATTCGAGGACCTCATCCACACGAACCCGCCGGGCGAGTGGCCCTGAAAGCCCGATGGCAGGAGAGGAGAAGCGGCCGATGAACCACCTGACGCTCAGGAAGCCCGGCTGCCCGACGGCTCTACCCGCCGTTATGCCGCATGGGGGCATGGCCCTCCCGGCCCAAGGAGTGTGTGCCGTGCCCCACCTCCCCCTTGACAGTGCCAGCACACGCGGCGCGGACGAGCCCCAGTTCGAGGTCTCACTGCCCGCCGAGCGGGCGGCCGTCTCGCGGGTGCGGCGTCAACTGCGCACACGGCTGGAGCAGGACGGCCTTGGTGACGTTGCGGACGACGTCGTCCTGATCTGTACGGAGCTCGTGACCAATGCGGTCCTGCATGGCTGCCTTGGCTTCCCGCCCGGGATCACCATCAAGGTCACCGTCGTCTGGTCTGACGTCCAGCTGCGCCTGGACGTGCGTGATCCGTCCGGCGTACGGCCCAAGGAGCGGGAGTTCTCTGCGAGCCGGGCGAGCGGGCGCGGTCTGCGGCTTGTCGATGAGCTCTCCGACCGCTGGGGCGTCGAGACCGACCCGTCCGGCAGCGGCAAGACCGTGTGGACGGAGCTCGACACCCCCCGGAGGCGAGCATCGTGAGCGTCTATGCAATCACTCGCTCTTCGGCCCACCACTTCGGAGCAGGACCTGCGGCCTCCGAGAGTGCGCCGCCGAACGCGCTTGCCTTCCCGCTGTCGAATGCTGCGGCGGCCAGGCTCCGCACTGCATCGACAGGCGCAAGGCAGAAGGTGTATGGGCACCTGCCCTTCCCCTCGCAGCGGCCCTCTCAGATCGGAGACTACGTGTTATCCGCATTACGCCAGGCCTTTGGTTGGCGTAGGCGTTCCCCGTCGCCCGGCGCCGTGCATGCCGTCGAGGACCTGGTGGAACGGGTGCTGGGTGCGTCACCGTTGCCCCGCGACGACAACGACGTCACGCTGCTCCTCGCGGGCCTGCGCCGGCAGCTCCCTCACCTGGAACAGCTCCTGGACGACACGGCCCCGGACTTGGTCAGCCAGGCACGCCGTATCCGTGACGAGCCGGTGCCGGATGGACGCATGCCCTTGGTGATCCTCACCATCCGGCTTGCAGAGATCGCCCAGGCCCTGGTCGGCGCTCTCCCGGAGAACGCCCTGCCGCGTCGCACGGCCACACAAGATCTTCTCCCCTCCGACGACCAGGCAGTGGACGGCCACCGAAACGTGGTCGAGCCGGATCTCGCCAAGACCGAGCCGCTGCCCCTCCCCGCGCTCGTCCGCACGCCGACGCCCGGTCCCGCCAGGATCCCTTCGCGGAGTCAGTCGAGTCGGGCAGCCGACTTGGTCAGTGCCGCTGCGGGTTCGCTGAGCGATTGCGGGCCCCCCGCATAGACCCGAGCCCGGCGACACGCCATGCCCCGCTCGTCGCCGGTGCTCGCCGTGGGCTTTCGGCTTCCGGGACCGGGGGACCGTCCCGGCACACCGCCGACCCGGTCCCGGAAGCCGAAAGCGAGTGGCAGATCCCCCGTGCTGCCCTCCCGGCTGCCGCGGTTCCCAGAACGCACCCGCGGCAGCCGGTCCACGCCCCCACGCCTTTCCACCCCTCCCACCGTCCGAGGACTCATGACCCCCATAGACCGCTCTGGCCACAGGGCGCCGCGGCGCATCATGACGGTGCGCACCCGACTCATCGTCGTGGCCACCGTCGCAATCACCGCACTGCTCGCCCTGGTCGTCGTCAACGCCGTGCCGGCCTGGGACAAGCAGAGGAACCTGCGCAACGACAGCACCACGGGACGCCTCGGCGGCGAAGCGTCGCTGCCCCTATTCATCGCGGCACAGGCCGAGCGCAAGCTCACGGCCGCCTACCTGGCTCACCCGTCTTCCTCAGCGAAGGCGGCCCTGAAGGCGCAACGGGGCAAGACCGACGCCGGTCTCGCGTCCTTCAGGCGCTTGTCCGGCACCGAGCTGCGCACCGACCAGCGGCACCGATGGGAGTACGTCGAAGCGGTCTACCGGCAGCTCGATGACCTGCCCCGGGTGCGTAAGAGCGTGGATGCCCGGGAGGGCGAGCCGGATGAGGCCACCGGCTACTACACCTCCCTGATCAACAGGATGATCAGCTTCTACCAGGCGTTGAGCGCGATGGACGACGGCCCGCTCACCCTGGAGACCAGGCCGTTGGTCGGGCTCTTCTACGCCTCGGACGCCCTGGCCCAGCAGGACATGCTCATCACCCAGGCCCGGGAATCCGGGCAGATGACGGACGCCCACCGGGTGGCCTTCGCGGAGGTGTACGGCACCCAGCAGGTGATGTACGAGCGGTGGATCGCTCCCTATCTGCCCGAGCAGGAGAAGGCGCTCTACGACAAGATCACCGCGAGCCCGGAGTGGAAGGAGCTCCAGGCGGCGCAGCGGTCGGTCATCACCCCGCCGGCCGATGACCTCGGCAACGGGCAGATCGGCGGCCGGTCCTCCCTCCTCCAGTGGGACGACGCGTACGCGAAGGCCAGCGGGCAGCTCGCCGGCCTGAACCTGCAGCGGACGCAGGGGCTGCTCGCCCACGGCTTCCAGCGGGCGGACGAGATCCGCACTCAGGTGTTCCTCCAGGCCGCCTTCAGCCTGGTCGCGATCCTGCTGATCGCCGGGCTCATCATCTGGTTGATCCGTTCCATCTCCTCGCGGCTGCGTCAGCTGCGTCAGCAGACACAGGAGGGCGCCGAGCGGCTACCGCAGGTCGTGGACCGGCTGATGCGCGGCGAAGCGGTCGACGCAGAAGCTGAATTCCTCGAGCCGGACCGCGGTGACGAGTTCAGCCACGTCCAAGCCGCCCTGATCGAGGCCCAGCGCACTGCGGTGCGCCAGGCCGCCGCTCAGGCCGGCGATCGCCGAGGGATCGGCGCATTCGTCGCGGCGGCGACCGAACGGACCCTCGGACACATCAACCGGGCCCTGGGCCACCTGGAGAAGGTGATGGCCCGGCCGGACGTCGACTCTGCCCTGCTGGACGACCTGATCACCATCGACGGGGCCGTCTCTGCCAGCCGCCGCCACCAGGAGCATGTCGGGACGCTGGCCGGCAGCATGCGACAGGACCTCTACGACCGGCCGAGGTCGATCCTCGACCTCGTCAACGACGCCGCGGTGGAGACCGGTTCTCCCAAGCGGGTAGCCAACCAGGTCACCGACACCGCCTTCATCCCCCCACAGCACGCGGCCGCCACAGTGAAGATCGTCGCCGCGCTGATCGAGAACGGGATCGGCAACTCCACCGGCAATGTGACCGTGCGCAGCGTCAAGGCCGTGCACGGAATCGCCCTGGAGATCGAGGACACCGGCTTCGGGATGCCCCAGGAGGCCATCGACGCCGCCAACGCCGAACTCGCCCAGCACAACCAGGCAACGTTCGAGGCCATGGCACAGCGGCGAGGCAAGCTCGGCCTGTTCGTCGTCGCGCGCCTGGCCGGCAACCACCATCTGAACGTGTCGCTCAGGCGATCCGCGTACAGCGGGATCACCGCCGTCGTCATGATCGACAACAAGGCGCTCACCACGGTGAAGCAAGACGCCTTCGCGCCTCCCGCACCGGCCCGCCCCGCCGCGCCGACGGCTCCCACTACGACGGCCGCGGACGGCGTGACGTCACGCGCTTCCCTGCCTCGTCGGCGACAGCCGGCCCTGGACCCGGCCGCCGCTCATGCGCAGCGTCAGGCCGAGCACCTCGGCGCCGGCGCACTTCCGGCAGCCACCGACGCCGACGCCGTACCGCTGCCGCGCCGCCACGCAGGCCAGCACCTCAACCCCATCCTGCGTAACAGCGCTCCCTCCCCCCAGCCGCGGGGCGCGAGGGACGAGTCCGACCCCCAGCAAGTCGGGGCCGACTGGGCGGACTTCCAGGCCGGAACACAGCAGGCCCCTCAGAACCACCCCCACCGATAAGGACGAGAAGACATCATGAACCCCGAGATCCAGAACCTCCTCGACCAGCGCGTCGGCCAGATCGCTCACGTGCTCGGAGCGGTCGTCGTCACCGAGGACGGCATCTTCCGCTACATGAGCGGCTGGACGAACGTGGCCGCCGACCCCTCCAGGGACAAGTCCGCCGAGGCCGCACGCCAGGAGCTGGGCGAGCACCTGGCCGCGATGACCAGCAGCATGGCCACCCTGGCCCAGCGGCAGGCCGACTACATCAGCGGCGGCCACATGCTGCGCACGGTGGTGGAAACGGAGAAGGGCTGGTGCGTCGCCAGCCGCGCCGGCAATCACTGCGTCATCGCCGTGCACGCGTCGAAGGAGGCCACCCTCGGCCAGCTCGGCTTCGAGTTGACCGATCTCGCCGGTCAGCTCGGCGGCATGCTGGACGTCGAGCAGCGAGAGCTGGCCACGGGCGAGCACGGCGGGACGATCCTGTGACGGCGGCGTCGGGCGGCCGCCGGACGCGGCCGTACGCCGGAACCGGCGGCCGCACCCAGGCTCCCGACGCCACGCTGAGCATCGACACCCAGATCACCGCCCAGACGGGACACGGAGGGCGGCTGCTCAGCGAGCAGCATCAGCTCGTTCTGGACCTGTGCTCCGAACCCAGGGCGGTGTCGGAGCTCGCCGGACTGCTGCAGATGCCCGTCGGGGTCATCACCGTCCTGGTCACCGACCTCCGGCAGCGCCAGATGGTGACCACCCAGGCCCCGGTCGACATGTCCCGCAACGACAACGTCACTCACCGCCTCATGGAGCGCGTACACGCCGCCCTGCAGGCCCAATACGAAGAAGAAACCAGGGGGGCACGGGGTGCCAACTGAACCCGCTCCGGAAGTCGTCAAGCTCGTCGTCGCCGGGGGCTTCGGGGTCGGCAAGACCACGTTCGTCGGTGCGGTCAGCGAGATCGAACCGCTGAACACCGAAGCCGTCATCACCGAGGCAAGCACCGGGATAGACCGCACCGACGGAGTCGAGAAGAAGACCACCACCACCGTCGCCTTCGACTTCGGCCGGCGCACCGTCGACGACGTCACCCTGTACCTGTTCGGCACGCCCGGCCAGGACCGGTTTTGGTACATGTGGGACGACATGGTCCGCGGCGCGGTCGGAGCCATCGTCCTGGCCGACACGCGGCGGCTCGCCGACTGCTTCGCGAGCATCGACTTCTTCGACGTCCGCGGCGTGCCCTACATCGTTGCGGTCAACGCCTTCGACGGCGCACCGGCCTACAGCGAGGCTGACCTGCGCGCCGCCATAGCTCTGCCGCCGCACATCCCCCTGCTCCAGCTGGACGCCCGCGAGTCCGGCTCGAGCACCCTCGCGCTGCTCACGCTCCTGAAGTACCGGCTCAGCCAGTCCGCCACCGCCTGATCCGAAGGACCCCCATGCCCGCCTTCTCTCCCTCCAGCCCCCTTCCCCTCTTCACCGACGAGCTCCTGACCGACCCCTACCCCGCGTACGGCACCCTGCGGAGCACCGGCGCCGCCGTGCACCTGGAGGAGTACGGCGTGTGGGCCATATCCCGGCACGCCGACCTCGCCGCGATCCTCAAGGCCCCGGACATGTTCGGCTCCGAGGGCGGGATAGCCCTCACCGCCCTGGCGAACCAGGAGATCCTCGCCGGCACGGTCCTCGCCTCCGACGGCGCACAGCACGCCAAGCTCCGCAAGGTGCTGTCCAAGCAGCTCGCCCCCCGCGCGATGAAGACCCTGGCCCGCAGGATCACCGACCGCGCCGAACGCCTGGTGGACCAGTACACAGAGCCGGGCCGGTTCGACGCCGTCGCTTTGGCACGCCACATGGTCTGCGACACGGTGATGGAGCTGATGGGCCTGCCCGACGCGGACCGGGAGGTGCTGCTGTCCGGCGCCGCGGCGACGTTCGACGTGTTCGGCCCGCACGGCGACCGCTACCAGCAGGCGCTGCCGCTGGCGTCCCGCATGGTCGAGATGCTCCACGAGAAGCTGATCCGCGAGAACGTGCCCTCCGAGTCGTGGATGGGGGCCATCTTCGAAGCCGTCGACGCCGGGCAGATCGAGGAGAGCGACGCGGTGCCCCTCGCCTCCGCCTACACGGCCGCGGCCATCGACACCACCGTCCTCGGCCTCGCCGACTGCCTCGTCCAGCTCGCCCGGCACCCGGAGCAGTGGCAGGTCCTCCGCCGCGACCCCGTCCGCTGGGCCACGCCCGCCTTCCACGAGGCCCTGAGACTCGAAGCCCCCATACAGGGCTTCGGGCGGCTGCTGACCAAGGACGCCGACATCGGCGGCGTCCACCTGCCCGCGGGCGACCAGGTGTGGCTGCTGTACGGCTCCGCCGGCCGCGACCCCCGCCACTGGGGAGACGAAGCCGACGAGTTCAACGTCAGGCGCCTGCGCAACCACCAACACCTCGCCTTCGGCGGCGGACCCCACCTGTGCGCCGGCATCCCGCTCGCCGAGCTCCAGGCCCGAACCGTCCTGCGGGCCCTGGCCGCCCGCTGCTCCCACCTCACGCTCGACGGCGAGCCGGTCCGCGTCCTGAACAACCTCCTGCGCGGGTACAGCGCCGCGCCGCTCGCCGTCGAGCTCTCCCCCCGTACCTGCGCGCCCGGGACCGGGACGCCGGAACCCTGCCAGCAAGGACCCGTGCCGTGACCCTCGCTACTCGCTCGCCCGGCACGGCCCCTGCCCGACCGGGGAGCCTGGACAGTGCTCCGCAGTCGAGGCCAGTCGGGCCGGGCTGGGAGGTCCTGCTGATGCCCAGCCCCCTCACTGATCGCGTTGTGCGCACCCTCGGAAGGGCCACGATGGCGGCCTCGGCCCTGGGCTGGGTCTTCTCCTACGCCGGGCAGCGCGGGGTCTTCCTGCCTGAGCGATCCGACACCCCCGCCTGGCCGCCCGGCACCACCTACCTCCACACAGGCGAGAGCGTGACGCTGCCGCCCTTCCACTGGCAGATGGACGAACGGGACGACACCGGGGGGTGGATGAACCTGGACGGTCCTCCGCTCAGCAAGCCGCTGCTGCTCCACCCCATCGTCACCGCGATCGCGGCCGACATGTCCACCTGCTCCCTTCCGGCACCGGAGTTGTGACCATGCCCGTCCTCAGCCATCTCTCCCCTCCGACAACCGGCGCCCCGCAAGCAGCCGGACATCAGGAACCGCGCGACCAGCCGCCGAGCCCCGCTCTCATCGAGGTGCTCGACCTCCAGGAGACCGAAGTCCCCCACACCGCGCACGCGCTGGAGCACTTCTTCCCCGACGCCTGATCCGCCTCGCCCCCGACCACTACGACAGCTGTCCGCAGCAGGAAGGCCACGACGCCATGGGTTCCCGCCCGCTGTTCCGCGCCCAGCCCGGCATCATGGTGCGGTCCGTGCTCCTCCACGACCTCCCCGTCCCGCCGGCGCCGGACCCGACCACCGCAGCGCCCGCCGCGACGGCATCGTGGCGGCGCTGGGCGCTCGAGGTCTGGGACGTCCAGCAGATCGCGGCCGCCGTCCGGCACGCAAGTCCCGACCTCGCCCGTGAACTCGACACCCTCAAGGACGCGCCCGCCGAGGCGGAGCCCCTGCGGCGCATCGCCCTGACCCTGCTCAGCTACGTCCTGCGCCTGGCCCACCGGGCCACCCCCTTCGGCCTCTACGCCGGCATCGCCGAGGGGCGCTTCGGGCCGAACGCCGAAGCGCGGTGGGGAGATACGCACCGCACCCTCACCCGTCCGGCCGGCCTGTGGTTCGCCACCGTCGTACAGCAGTTGGAGGCAATCCCCGAGGTGCGGCAGCGCCTGCGGCTGCTCGCCAACAACGCGCTGCGCGTACGCGGTGAACGTCTCGTCCTGCCCTGGCAGCCGCGCGAGCTGGAGGAGACAAGCACGGCCGTGCGCGAGGTGTCGCTCCGGCACACCGCCGCAGTCAGGTCGGTCATCGAGCTGGCGCGCACGCCCCTGCCGTACGGGGACCTCGTGCGCGAACTCGGCGCCGTCCACCCTGATCTCCCTGCGCGCGACGCCGAGGAACTGCTGGACGTCCTCATCTCCAAGCGGATGCTGCTGACCAGTCTTCAGCCCTCGGGCACCCAGACGGACACCCTCGGGTACGTGATCGCCGAGCTCGACCGGGTGGGCGCCATGCGCAGCGGCCCGGCGGCGGAGATCGCCCTCGCCCTGCGGGATCTCCACGCGCAGATGCGTGACCTCGACGACCAGGACCCGCTGTCGGAGAAGGCCGACCGGCAGCGGACCGAGATCGCCGCCCGGATGCGCACGCTAGCCGACGAGCCCTCACCGCTCGCCGTGGACGCCCGCCTGGACGCGACCGTCGTCCTGCCCCGGGCGGTGGCCTGGGAGGCGGAGGCGGCCGCCAGCGTCCTGGCCCGGGTCACCCCGGAACCGCGCGGGACACAGGCGTGGATCCGCTACCGCGAGCGGTTCCGCAGCCGGTACGGGGAGGGCACGCTGATCGCGTTGACGGACCTGCTCGACCCGCACTGCGGCCTCGGCCTGCCCGAGGACTTCCACGGCACCGCGCGGGCCCCCGAGCCCGACGCCCTGCACCGCGACCGGCTGCTGGCCGCCCTCGCCCAGCGCGCCTGGGCCGCGGGCGAGGATCTCGTCCTCGACGACGACCTCGTCCACCAGCTCACCGCCGGGCAGCCACCCGCGGCGACACAGGACATGCCGGCGCACATCGAGCTGACGGCCTCGGTGTACGCCGCGGACGCGCAGCAGCTGGAGGCCGGGGACTTCAGCCTCGCGGTGCGCCGCACCGGCCGCGGGTGGGGCCACTTCAGCGGCGGCCGGCTCGCCGCCCTGCTCGCCGAGCAAGACTCCCCCAGTGACCTGCTGGGCATGATGGCCCGACGCCCGACGACGGTCCGCGGCGCGCTGCCCGTGCAGGTCTCCTTCCCCTCCCTGATGCCGAGAGCCTCCTACATCACACGCACCCCCCGCCTGGTCGCCCCCCTGATCTCCCTGTCCGAGTACCGGCCGGCAGACCCTGACCTCATCCCGCTGAGTGATCTTGCCGTGACCTGCCACGGGGAACGGCTGCACCTCGTCTCCCTGTCGCGGCAGCGCGTGCTGGAAGCGGCGATTCCCCATCCCCTTCAGCTCGAGTGCCAGACGCCCGCCGTCGCGCGTTTCATCGACGAGCTCCAGCGCGGCCAGAGCAGCCGGCTCATCGGCAGCATCGGCAACCTCGCCGCATGGGACTGGGGCGCGGCGGCGCGGCATCTGGCGTTCCTGCCGCGCGTACGGGCCGGGCGCAGCATCCTCAGCCCGGCCACCTGGCGCCTGGTCCACACCGGCCTGCCCGCGGCGAGCGCCTCGACCGCCGAATGGGAGGAGTCCTTCGCCGCCCTGCGGGAACGGTGGAGGCTGCCGCGCAACGTCTACCTGGAGCGCTACGACCACCGGCTCCGCCTGGACCTGGAACAGCCGGCACACCGTGCGCTGCTGCGCTCCCACACGGAGCGGCCCCACTTCGGAGAGCTCACCCTCACCGAGGCCGAACCGGACAACGCCTACGGCTGGTGCGGCGGGCGCCCACACGAGTTCGTGACCTACCTGGCGTCCTCCGCGCCCGCCCGACCCGGGCCCGCCGTCCGCAGCACGCCGATCCTCCGCCGCGACCATGCCTACCTGCCCGGCGCCTCCCGCTACCTCTGCGCCCGCCTGCACTGCCAGCCCCAGGTGCGCCGCGCGCTGCTCACCGACCACCTCCCCGCGCTGGCCGCCGACCTCCCCCACTGCGTGTGGTGGGTCACCGCCCACGACGAAGGCGACCGCCCCCACACCGAGTTGACCCTGCGCCTGCCCCACCCCAGCGACGCGGCCGAAGCCCTGACCCGGCTCGGGCAATGGACCGCAGACCTGAACGACACCGGGGTCATCAGCGACTCCGCCCTCGTCCCGTACCGGCCACACCTGGGCCTGTGGGGGGAAGGGGCCGCGCTGAGCGCCGCAGAGAATGCGTTCGCCGCCGACGCCGCCGTCATCGCGTGCCAACTGGCTCGCCCGGCCCTCCAGGCCCTTCAGCCGGTACTGGCGGCGGCCAACGTCATCGCCATCGCGGCCGGCTTCCACCAGGACGTGACCGAGGGGATGGCGTGGCTGGTCGCCCAGCCCAAGCCGGCCGCCGCCGCGTCGCTGTCCCGCCCCCTGGTGCAACAGGCCCGAACGGTCGCCGACCCGAGCGAGGGGTGGGCCGGTCTACGCCGCATCCCGGCCGCCACCGGACTCGTCGACGGCCCCTGGCTGCGCCGCCACGAGGCGCTGGTCACCTACCGCGAAACCCTGCGCGCCTCGCCCCCGGCCGATCCCGACTCCGTACTCCGCGCGCTGCTGACCGCCCACCTTCACCACGTCGGTGAAACCTCCGAAGGCACCGCGTGGCGCCTGGCCCGGGCCGTCGCCCTCGCCGGCGCGCGTCCGCGCCAACGGCAGACGCATTGATCCCCGCACCCGCACCCGCACCCGCACCCGCACGATCCGTTGGCCACCCCGCGGCCAACGGTCAACCCGAACGGACCCTAATGACCGCGCTCATCGAGGACCACGCCCTCGTCGGTGATATGCACACCGCCGCCCTGATCCACCGCCGCGGCTCCGTCACCTGGCAGAGCTTTCCCGACTTCGACTCCCCCGCCGCGTTCGCCTCGCTGGTCGGCGCCCCGGAGCACGGCTCGTGGGACCTGTGCCCCACCGCTCCCGACGCCCGCGTACGGCGCCGGTACCTGCCGGGCACCCTCGTACTGGAGACGACCTGGACCACGCCCGACGGAGAGGCCCGCGTCCTGGACTTCATGCCGACCCGGGCGCCCGGCAGCGGCAACCCCCAGCTGATCCGGATCGTCTACGGCGTCCGCGGCGAGGTGCAGATGTCCTCGCGGATCCTGATCCGCTTCGCCTACGGAAAGGTCGCGCCCCGCCTGGTGCGCCACCCCCACCAGTTCGGCGGTGACCGGTACGCGGCGCTCGCCGGACCGGACTCCCTCTACCTGGACTCCTCGATACCGCTGAGCGAGCACGCGGACGGGAACGTGGAGGCCACCTTCTGCGCCCGCGCCGGGGAGCAGCAGGTCCTCGCGTTGTCCTGGCAGCCCTCCCACCTGCCCGCGCCGCACCGCCCCGACCCCGCGGCCGCGCTGGAGAGCACCGTCGCGTTCTGGTCCGACTGGTCCGCCGGCAGCACGTACACCGGCCCGTACCAGGAGGCCGTCCACCGCTCGCTGATTGTCCTCAAGGCCCTCACCTACGCTCCCACGGGCGGCATGGTCGCCGCCCCCACCACCTCGCTGCCGGAGGAGATCGGCGGCGTACGGAACTGGGACTACCGCTACACCTGGCTGCGGGACGCCGCGATCGCGCTGAGCGTCCTGGTGCTCACCGGGCAGCTGGAGGAGGCAGCGGCCTGGCGGGACTGGCTCGCCCGCGCCATCGCCGGCGATCCCGCCACCGTGCAGATCATGTACTCGATCAGGGGCGAACGCGACCTCCCCGAGAGCACCCTGCCCCACCTCCCCGGGTTCGAAGGCTCCCACCCCGTACGCATCGGCAACGGCGCCGCCCACCAGCCGCAGCTCGACGTGTTCGGCGAGGTCCTCGACGCCTTCCACCTCGCCGAGGAAGCCGGCCTCGCCCCCTGCGACGACGCCTTCGCCCTCCAGAGCGCCCTGCTCGCCCAGGTCGAGACACGCTGGCACCTGCCGGACGCAGGGATCTGGGAGATGCGCGGCCCTGAGCGGCACTTCGTCCACTCGAAGGTCATGGGCTGGGTCGCCGCCGACCGGATGGTCCGCCGCATCGAGGCCGGCCGCGCCACCGGCCCCGTCGAGAAGTGGCGCAAGCTGCGGGACGCCATCCACGCCGACGTGTGCGCCCACGGCTACGACCCGGTCCGCAACACCTTCACCCAGTCCTACGGCTCCACCGAACTGGACGCCTCCTTGCTGCTCATCCCTTTGGTGGGCTTCCTCCCGCCGGACGACAAGCGGGTCATCGGCACCATCGAGGCGATTCAGCACGAGCTGTCCACCGGCGCCGACGGCCTGATCCTGCGCTACCGCACGGCCGGAGACGTGACCGGCGCCGACGGTCTGGCCGGCGACGAGGGCGCGTTCCTCGCCTGCTCCTTCTGGCTGGTCGAGGCCCTGACGATGATCGGCCGGACCGCCGAGGCGACCGCGCTGTTCGAGAAGCTCCTCGCCCTCGCCAACGACGTCGGGCTCCTCGCCGAGGAGTACGACTGCGTCGCCCATCGCCAACTCGGCAACTTCCCGCAGGCCTTCAGCCACTTCGCCCTGGTCTCCGCCGCGCTGCGCCTGGCCTCCGGGGAGAAGACCGCGGCCCGTGACGAAGCGCTCGGACTGGACGCCGCCGCCTGAACAACGGCTGCCCGGCCCCGCACCGGGCCGGGCAGCCGCCCCGCCCCTCTGACCACCCTGACCACCGACGAAGAGGACGACGCCACCCGTGTCCCCGGCCCTGCTCCCGCATCACCACCCGGCGCCCGCCCGCCGCCCGGCGGCAGCGGCGGTGCGCCCATGACGACGCCCAGCTCACCCGCCTCCACGCCGTGCGCACCGCCCTGCGACATCCCCTCCCTTCCGCCCGTGCTGGTCGGTGCGCTGCTGCGACACCATCGGACGCGCGCCGGTCTGAGCCTGCAGAACGCTGGCCATGCCACCGGGGAGTCGGTCGGCCGGATCGGCGCCGCGGAGACGGCCGGGCTCCGGCTGCCGACCGCGCGTGTGCGTGCTCTGCTGGACCTCTACGGCACACCCGGCCCCGTGATCCAGCACGCGCTGAAGATGGTGACCCTCGCGGGCCACCAGCACCGGATCGACCTGATCGCCCCGCCACAGGCGTGGGCGGACGCCCTGGTTGCCGGGTTCCGGTCCGTCCTCGTCTACACCGCTGATCCTGACGCGCTGACGCTGCTCGCCGCGACCCGACAGCCGGCCGCAGAGCGCCGGTGCCGGAAGGTGCTGCTGTTGCACGAGAGCCTGATGGACTATCCCGTCGACGGACACCGTGCCGCGGCCCTGTCCCACCTCGTAGGCCAGGCCGAGAGCGACGCCCTCACCGTTCACCTCATACCGGGACGGCTCCCCGCCCCTGCCCCGCTGGTGGCCGAGTACACGAACACGGCCTGGAGGTGGGACGGAAGCAACGCCGACCGGCTGCGCCGTCAGATCTACGTCACCCACCAGCACGACGCCACGCAGACCAGCCTGCGCAACGGGCCGGCGGCGCGGGCCGAGCGCCAGGTCTTGGAGCAGGCTGCCCGCACCGCGCAGTCCGCCCAGTGGAGCCTGCACCGGATCCGGCAAGTCATCACCGCCGCACAGCACTTCGCCCCCACCGGGCCTCGCACCTCACCTACAGCCCCCTGCCCGGCACGGAGGACGGCATGACCCTCTCCCTGCCGCATGTGTCGGCAGCCCGCGTCCACGCCGAACTCGCGGGCGGCGAACCGGCCTTCGCGCTCGATCACTCCGTCGCCCGCCACGTGACCGCAGCGGCACCCTGGTGGCCCTCGGCCGTCCAGGGCATGCATCGGCACGGCGCGCGGTTGGTGGCCCACCTCGCAGCGCGAGGTCTTGACCAGATCCTCGACCTGGGCAGCGGACTGCCCGCACCCCGGGGCCGGCAGGTCCACCAGATCGCCGCCTCCTTCCACCCGGGGCCGCGAGCCACTCGTACGGTCTACGTCGACCGCGATCCCCACGCGCACACCGGCCGCCGTATCGATCTGGTCGACCAGATCGGCGCGACTTCCGTCCTCGCCGACATCACCGACACGGCAGCCCTGTTCGAGCTGTCTTCGGTCCGATTGTTCGACTTCCGGCGTCCCGTTGCCGTGCTGCTGCACGACGTGCTGCCCTGGCTGTCCGACGAGGAGGCCACCCGCCTGGTTGGAGAGCTGCGCCGCCGTCTGCCGTCCGGCAGCGTCATCTCCGTCACCCACCTCCTCGCTGCCCCGCCGCCCTACGCCACGACACCGCTGGCCCGCTCCTACCGCGAAGTCGGCATGCGGCTGCGGCCGCGCGGCCTGGCGGTGATCAGCTCGTGGAGTGGCACCTGGCCCGCCTACACCCACGGACCACACACCGGCGCCGGGCCCTTACCGGTGTGCGCGCTCCTCCTGCGCTCCCCCGGTCCCGGCCGCTTCACCCGACCCACGTTCTGGTCGCCTTCCCAGCGCAGCACAGCGCCCGGCACGCCGGCCGTACGGCGTGCGCCCTGGAGCCACTTCCGAGCAGAGGGGGCGATCCGTGCCGGCACATGTTGACAGCGCACCGCAGCAGGGCAGCCGCCCTTCGCTGCGCGGTCACCGCGGCTTCCGCGCGTACTGGCTGGGCAGCGCGACGAGCCTGCTGGGCTCCTCGCTCCACGCCGTCGCGCTGCCCGTGATCGCCGCGGTGGAGCTCGACGCCAGCCCCGGCCAGGTGTCCACCCTGGCGGCCGCCGTTCTGGCGCCCATCTGCCTCTTCGCCCTGCCCGCCGGGGTCGCCGGCGACCGGTACTCGAAGCGACTCTTGATGATGGTGACCGACCTGCTGGCGGCCGGCGTCGTCGCGACGGTCCCGGCCTGCTGGGCCCTCGGCACGCTCTCCATGCCGGTCCTGTACGTCGTGGGTCTGCTGCTGGGCACGCTGACCGTGCTGCACCAGGCCGCCGCGATCGCCATCGTTCCCGAGCTCGTCGAACCCGAGCACCTGCACCGGGCCAACGGCCGAGTGATGGCCGCGTCCGCCGTGGCCACGTCCGCCGGAACCTACGGCGCGACCGCTGCCGTCAGCCTCCTCGGTGCCACCTGGTGTCTGCTGCTGGACTCCGCCTCCTACCTCGTCAGCGCCTGGTGGACCTCGCAGATCCCCCCGTCCCCGGTTCGCCGGCCGGACGGGCCGCGGTCTCGCCTACTCGGCGCGATCCGCGAGGGTGTCACCCACGTACTGCGCGACCGTATGCAGCGGCCGCTGGTCCTCACGATGACCATCCATGCCTACGCCGACGGCATCGTCGTCACGTACTTCGCCTACTACCTGCTGACCGGGATCGGCTTCGCCAGCGCAGGGCTCGGCCTGGTGCTGGGGGCCGTGGGAATCGGCACTCTGGTGGGCTCGCTGGCTGCGGCACGGCTGGTACGCAGGGTCGGGCCGGGCACCGTCCTCCTGGTGGGCTTCGCCGCCTACCCGCTGTGCGGTCTTCCGCTTGTGCTCGCCCCCTCCGGCTCCACCCTCTGGTTGATCATCCTGGCGACGGCCAGCGCCCTCCAGGCGGCCGCGGCCGCGGCGGCCGGCTCCACCCAGCGCTCGCTCCGCCAGCACACCTGCCCGCCGGACCTGCAGTCCCGGGTCCAGCAGACCTCCGTCTGGCTTGTTGCCGGCGCCCGGCTCCTGGCGGCCCTGTCCGCCGGGACGATCGCCCACGCGGCCGGAGTTCGGGCAGCGCTCGTCGTCGGCCTGGCGATCCTCACTGCCCCCGTGGTCCTGCTATGGATCTCCCCCGTCCGTCTCCTGAAGGTCATGCCCGGCGCCACCACGGCGCTGCCCGACCACGCCGCCCGGCGCCTAGAAGGGGGCGGAGACCGTGTCCGTTGACCGCGCCTCCTATGAAGCTCTCCGCCGCCTCCGGAGCAACGACACCGCGGCCACGCCTTCCCATGTCCGGTCCACCCCTCTCGAAGGAATCTCCCGTGAAGCCCGTGAAGGTCTCGATCCGGTCGGCCCGCCCTACGCTGCACGGCGAGCGGCAGTCCGCCGTCCTGCCTCGGCGCCCGCGTGCCGCACTGCGACGGGAAGCCCAGGTGTTTGCTCTGGGCGATCTGCCCTTACGCATATCGGTGATGCTGGCGGGCCTGCTCCACGCCCTGCGTGTTCCCCTTCCGGGATCCGCCCCGACCGGGCCGTACGCCACCTTCCACCACACCCCGGCGCGGCCCCAGCTCTCTTCCCTGTGGGCAGACTTCACCGCTGCGGGAGGTCCGGCATGACCGCGGCCCCGGCAGCTGCGCGCTGCGACGCCGGGGCGTCGCGCCTCGGCCTGCTGCGGCGCTCGCAGCTGGAGACGGCCCTGCGCGGAGCAGAGGGTGAGAGGCGCTTCGCTCTCTACGTCCAGGTCGGCGCCCGGCAGGATCCCGCTCCCCGTCTCGCCACCGCGCAGGCCCTCGCGACACGGCACGGCTGGACGGTCGTGGACCGCGCCTTCGACAACACCGGGCCGACCGACCCGGCCACGCGGCCGCAGCTCGCCCGGCTGCTCGCCGCGGCCCGACGGCGGGAGATCCACGGCATCCTCGCCGCCTCCCGAGACGACATCAGCAACGACGACGGGACGTACGAGGCGATGCTCAAGCAGTTCCGAACCGCGGGCGCCGGACTCGCCCTCGCGCGCGAGGAGAACGTCCTGTGACCCCACCGAGACCGCACACGGCTGCCGTGACGGGCGCGAGCCCGGAGGGCCCGTTCTCCGACCGCCTCGACCTGCCCTTCATCAAGAAGGGCAGGAAGCTCACCGGCGCCGCGCGGCAGAAATTCGCGGCGCAGGTCGTGGCCGCCTACCGCACCCCGGGCCGCAGGGTCACCATCGCCGAGATCTGCGCGGCGACGAACCGGTCCTACGGCGCCATCCACTCCCTCCTGAGCCAAGCCGGCGCCACCAAGCGCGCACAGCGCACCGCCGACACCGACAGCGCCGCCGAGCAGGTGAACCCGTGAACGAGCCGAATCCGCCCGCCCAGGGCTACGCCGCCCTCGCAAAGGACCTGCTGGGCCGCGCGCAGCGCGCCAAGGAACTCTGGCGCACGCCCGGCGCCGAACGCCTCAGCATGACGCCGAACGCACTCGCCGCCCTCGACCAGGCCCAGCACGACCACACCGCCGGACTGAAACGCGTCGTCGAGCGGCTCGGCGGCCGGTGGCCGGGCCGCAGCACCGTGGGCACGGACGCCTGCCAGGCCGCCGTGAAGATCGCGGTGCACAGCGACCACGACCCGGCGCTCCAGCGGACGTTGCTCGGACTGCTCCGCAAAGCCGTGGAGAGCGGCGACGCCAGCAGCGCCCAGTTCGCTCACCTGCACGATCGCTGCCTCGTCCGCGCCGGACAGGTCCAGCTGTACGGCACCCAGCACTGGTACCGCCCCGACGGGCTCCTTGAACCGCACCCGATCGCCGATCGCGCGCAGCTCGACACCCGCCGGGCCGGCGCGGGCCTGCCGCCGTACAGCGAACAGGCCCGCCGTCTGCGTGAGCGGCACGGGCCGATCGCCTCCTTATCCGTCTCCGCTGCAGCGGAGCCCGCCCTTCTGCCCGAAAGGCACGCGGCATGAATGCAAGCACGATCACCGCGCTGAACTGGAACGTCGAAAAGGGCATCAACTGGGAGGAAGCTGCTGCCTGGGTGCAGCTGCAGGACCCGGACATCTTCTTCCAGCAGGAGGTCCAGCCCGGACAGCTCGATGTCCTCGCCGAGCGTCTGGGCATGGACGGGTACATCGCCGTCCACCGGCCCGGCAGCAACAACGACAACGCCATCTTCGTCAAGCGCGGCGGCCCGCTCGCCTTCGTCGAGGAGTACGAGCAGAGCTGGGCCCCCTGGCATGCCCCGGCCAACGTCGCGGTGAGACTGCGCGACGACGATGGCACCTTCAGCCCGCGGCAGATCAGCTGCGTCAGCGGGCACGCCTGCTACTGGTCCGCCGAGTACCGGCTGACCGAAGCGAAGTGGTGCTCCACCCTGGCCAAGCCCGGCTGGCTCGCCCTCCACTTCTGGGACTGGAACAGCTACCGCGCCGACGAGGGCGGTCCGTGGGAGGACTACGACGACCTCGCCTTCGTAGCCAACCGCACCTACTTCGAAGGCGGCCGCCGTCATACCGACGACCGCCCGGACCGCGAGATGCTCGCCGCCGGATACGTCGAGATGGGCCGCCACGCTGCCGAGCACCTCGGTCAGCCGGATGCTCTGAACCCCTCCTCCGGCTACCGCGACCACCCCGGCCGGCCGAAGGGACCCAGGTACTGCATCGACCGCGGATACCTCAGCGCGGAACTCGCTTCCGCCCTGACCAGCTACACCGTCTGCGACACCCCGGAACTGCGCCGACTGTCCGACCATCTGCCCCTGCGCGCCGAGTTCGACTTCGCGCAGATGCGCACCATCCTGCACCGGCCCGCCGCCATGTATCAGCCGCACGACAACCGGCACGCCGCGTCCGCCCGCGGCCACCACCAGGCGGCTGCCGGCGGTGTGGCATGACCATCACCGTTCGGCTGGGTACGTACAACCTGCTCAATGGCGGCGGTGAGCGCTGGCGCGCCCAGGCGGAGTTCCTTCGGGCGCAGAACCTGGACGTCCTGTGCCTGCAGGAGGCGAAGAGGTGGGACGAGGGCGGCTACGCCCGCATGCTCGGCTTCGCCGAACTTCTCGGGATGCAGGCCCAGTTCGCCCCGTCCAACAGCCACAAGTGTCACCTGGTCACCCTTTACCGGTGGCCCCGCGTGCGGTGTACGGCGTTCCATCCCGATGTCGCAGAAGGCACCTTCCACCATGCCGTCTCCCGTGCCCACCTCACTGTGGACGGTCACGAACTCACCGTGCTCAACACCCACCTGGCCCCGTTCAACGGCAGCAGCCGCACCCGCGAAGCCGACTGGCTGACCGAGTACGGCGCCGCCGGCCGGCGCGTCGTCCTGGCCGGAGACCTGAACGTCCAAGGCCTCGTCGACGAGGAGCTGGAGGACTGGGGAGTCATTCCGGCCGAACTGCACTCCCGCCACCGGTCGCAACTGCCCGACGGCAGCTACGGCGCCAGTGACCGCCTGGCGATGGCCAAGCTCGTGAACGCCGGTTTCACCGATCCTGTCGCGGCGCTCGGCATCCCGGTGCCACGCACGGCCGGCTACTGGAGCGACGCTGAGCGGTGGGACCACCGCTCGGATCACATCCTCCTCGCGCCGGGCCTCGCTCCCGCCCTGACCGGGTGCGAGGTCCCCGATACCGAGGAAGCCCGGGGCCTGAGCGACCACCTGCCGTTCATCGTCACGCTGGAACTGCCGCAGGCGGGGGCAGCGTGATCCACTTCAGGCGCCCTGCCCCTTGTGCCGCCCTCACTGCCGGTGTGGCAGACCCAGACGTGGCGGCCCATGCGGGCGCACTCCGGCCGGGTCAGCCGGGCGTGGAGACCATCGGACTGTCCTGGTGTCGTCGTGCTGAGTCCGATCCCGGCCGGGGCGTCACCGCCCGTCCCGTTCATCACCCTGCACGAGGGCGCACGACTGTCCCGGCAGTCCCTGACCTCGCGCAGGCCCTGCGGTGGCCTGGAGGCCTTCGCCGACGACGCAGTCGCCGAGGTCTCCGACCGCTCCCCGGCCCTGGCTCCCTTCGACCACGCGATCTTCCACTGCGTCCTCACTCCCGCCCGGTGAGCCCCGCCGCGTCCGCCCACTGTCGAGACCACGAACAGGGATTGCCGTCTGTGACCAATGAAGTTCGCATCGCCTGCTGGAACATCGAGCACAACGGCCGCGGCCGGAGCGGAGGGGAGGACCACCGCGACCTGGCCCGAGACATCCTCGCCTCCATCGAACCGCACATCGTGCTGCGCCAAGAACTGACCGGCGCGTGGGACCGCGGGAAGGCCGACCTGTACGCCGAGGCCAATCGGCTCGGCGGCCTTGTCCCGTTCATGCCCGCGCCGCGTGAAGGGCGCAGCAAGAACCCGGTCGGCGTCATGGTCGACCCCACCCTGTTCCTCATCGACGGCTACTTCGAGCACGACATGCCGTGGAAGCCGATCTGCAACCCCCGCGTCCGCCTCAAGGGCTGCTCCAAGTCGCTCGACCTCGCCTCGGCGCACCTGTGCCACTTCGACCCGGACCTGCGCGCGACCGAAGCAAGGCGGCTCACCACCCTCGCCGACCACGGCCGCAGCGCCCTGGTGGGGATGGACGCCAACAGCTACCCGCACCAGACAGCGCTGGAGTCCGTGGCGCTCCCGGACTGGGACACGGTCGAGGACCGCGTCCACTTCCAGCACCGCACCATCGAGCGCGACGGCCGGCGTGTCTCGGACACCCGGCCGGACGAAGTCCTCTCCGGCGGCAATCCCGTCTTCACCGACCTCGGCCTGCACGCCGGCACCGTCCTCGGCCAGCCCGGCGCCCTTGCGGCGACGGCGAGCCTGAAGCGCAACGATCAGGGTCCCGCCCAGCGCATCGACCGCATGTACTGCACCCCCGACCTCGCCCCGGCCCTCCTCGCCTTCGACGTCCTGGCCACCGACGAGGTGCGGGAGGTGTCCGACCACGCCCTGCTGGTCGCGCGCTTCGACCTCGACGTCCTGCGCCGGGTCCTCACACCCGCCCGCTGACACTTCGACCTCTGGGGAAAGCTCCATGCTCATCAACGCGGCGATCTGCAACTTCGAGAACAACGGCGGCGGCGACCGCGCACTGTGGCAGCGGATGCACGACCGGCTGGCCTCACTCGACCTGCATCTGCTCCTGAGGCAGGAGGTGTGGAACGCGCAGGACAACGGCAACGAGCTCGCGGACGCGGCCGAAGCCGTGCTCGGCATGGCCGGCCTGATCGGCCCGGAGTGCTGCACCGCCCTCTACCACGACCCTGACCTCTTCGCCCCGGTCAGCGAGTACCCCAAAACCGGCCCCGGGTGGGCGCTACCGCCGACCGTCTGCAGCTTCCAGCTCGCCGGAACGGCCCCCGACGCCGCCCCGCTGATCGTGGGCTCCTACCACCTCAACTACTGCTCCCCCACGACGCGCCTGGCGGAGGCCGAGTGGCTGACCAAGTGGAACGACAAGTGGGTGAAGGACGGCGACCGGTACGTCCACTACCCAGCGCTGCTCGGCGGCGACAACAACAGCTACCCCGTCGTCGGCACCCCGGGAGACCCGGCCCTGCCCGTTCTGGAGCAGATCCGCGACGAACCCCACCGGGCGCACCGCTCCTACCTCGGAGCGGACGGTGTTCGCCGGATGGACGACCGGCCGGACGACACCCTGCGCACCGCCGGCCTCCAGGACGTCGCCCGCCACCTCGGCGCGGGCACGGGCGACACCAGCGCGGTCGCGGCCACCGTCGACGCCTGCGCCACCCACGGCCCGGACGCGCGGATCGACCGGATCTACGCCAGCCCAGAGCTCCTGCCCGCCGTCCGCGAGGTCGAGGTCATCGACATGACCGGCCTGTCCGACCACCACACGGTCGTGGTCCGCCTGGACCGGGACACCCTCACCGACATCCTCAACCACCCGATCACCCGGGCGGCGTGAGCGATGACCAGGAGGTATGGCCCGCACCCGGCAAGTCCCGATTCCCACTCGCGCACATCGCCGCGCCGCTGTGCCGCCCCTCACCCGAGGAGTGCGCCGAGGACTTCGCCTGGTACCGGTAGCGCCTTGCCGACCCGGGCCTTCTCGACTGCGCGGTTGGTGTGAAGGTGGACGGCGCTGTACTCCTTGCGGTGCCCGCCGGCGGTAGCCGCCACGGCGGCTACCTGCCGACGGGCACCGTGGCCGACGCTGTGCGCGTCTGGGCGGCCCTGCGGGGCCGGCCCGGATTCCCGCACGTCCGACTCGGTCTGTCGGTCCACCCCGACACCTGCCACACCGTCAACTGGGGAACGCGCCCGCCCAGCGACGATGCCGAGCGCGGCAGGTACTTCGGGTACGCACCGTCCGCCATTTACGCCTTCCTCCGCCGCGTCTCCATCCTCGACCAGCAGCCGGGACCAGCGACGAGCGAGCCGACTCAGGCTGGCGAGCGGACCTCGCAGCAAGATCCACTCCTGTCGACACTCCGCGCCATGGGCGGCTGTCTGGCCGTGATCTTGATGGGCCTTGTGATCACCCTGCTGGTGTCAGCGGCCCGCGACACCTGGCCGCTGCTCAACGGGATCTCCTCATCTCTCGTCGTGTACCACGACTCACAGGACAAGCGATGACTACGAACCCATCCTTCCCAGCCCCGCACTCCGACCCTCCCACCGCCGCGGCCGCGGTCGCCAACCCCACCCAAGCCGCGTTCCCCGCCGGGAAATCCGGTGGTGAGCGGCTACGCCGCTGTTCCGTCCGCACGGATCGGAGCCGGGAGGGTGCGCAAGCGTTCCGCCAGCTCGATGGCCGAGCTGACCGCCGAGGTATCGAGCAGTCGTCCCAGCCGTGTCAGACGGTCGCGGGCGGTTGCCCGGAGCCGTGGTGGAGGGATCAGGTCGAGTACGCCCAGCGCTCGGTTGGCTGCCTGATTCGGGGCGTCGCGGGCCTCCGCGAGCGCCAGGACGAGGGTGGCAGCCACCCACCCCGGCGTCTCGGCGGGCGCGGCGCCGATGGATTCCAGGGCGACAGCGGCGGCCCGGTCGTAACGTTCAAGGGTCAGGTGAGCCTCGGCCACGTGGAGTCGGTGCTCCGCGCGGTCGTATCCGAAACGACCGGGCAGTTCGACGCCCGTGCGCATGATGTCGTCGCTCTCGTCGACGACATCGTCTGCTTCAGCAGTCCGACCTGTGGCGGCAAGCGCTGGAAGCAGAGCCCATCCCAGGAGCTGGGCGCGCCGCAGCCCTTCGGGCGCGTGCTGGAGTCCGTACTCGGCGTGTCCCCGGGCGTGCTCCCAGTCCTGGCGCGCAGTCGCGACCATGGCCAGCGCGCCGCTGGCCCAGGCGGTGAGCGCTGGCTCGCGGGTGGACTCGCCGAGCGCGCCTGCGAGCGTGAGATGTGTTCGGGATCCCGCCCGGTCGTCCAGGTGGTAGGCCAGGTTACCGAGAAGCGCCGACAGCCAGCCGACCTGTTGCCGAAGACCCCGTGCGGTCTCGCGGTCCGCTCCCGCCACCGCGGTGGAGAGCAGATTGCGGGTCTCGCGGACCTCCTCCAGCAAGATCGCCGGCGGGTGTTTGCTGTAGTTGAGGGCGTAGTGCTCCACGGCAGCCTCGGCCAGGGCAACCAGGGCCGGCGAGCCGTCCGGTGCCTCCTGGACGGCCCACTGCACGGATTCGCGGATGGCAGGCAGCCCACTGGCAGTGGTCATAGCTCCCTTTCGACTGGAGTTCGTCTCCTCACGCTGGAACTGACCGTAGTGGAGCGGCAGCGGGGACGTGCAGGTGCTGCACCACAGGCAGCGTGTCTCCAGGGCGAGCTGATCGGGACGGGCCCCGTACGCGCGGGAGATCATCAGGCGGTATTCGTCTCCGGGCTCCTCCTGGCCGTGCTCGTATCGGCACAGCATGGCGGGCGTCAGTCTCGGCGGGAGCAGGCCGTCCGCCCGGTAAACGGCGGCGACCTCGCGGATCGCCTGGGGCCGCGACCACCCCAGCGCGAGGCGCCACGCCTCCAGGGCCGTGAGTTCCGGCAGGGCCGTGCGGAGGGTGGTGACTATCCGCTCCTGGCCGTGTCCATCACGCTGGCATTGAGCGCGGATCCGAGATGCCTCCCGCTGAATCTCCGCGCGACGACCTCGGGTGACTCCGCCCACTGCCCGGCCCTCCGTCACTCCGTCGTACCGCTGAGCCGTCCAAGCCAGAAGGGACCTCAGACGGACATTGCGCAGATGCCTCAATGTTCCTACACACCATCGGCAATGACGGGCAGTCAGGCAACAGCGCATGGTGGAAGACAGTCACCGCCGCGCTCTGAACCTCCGGCCCAGCGCCCCGGCCTGCCGCCACCTCAACCCAGTGCCGGGGTGTCCAGGGCCGCTCTGCGGTCGCCCCGCACATTCGCGCTCGCCCTTCTCGACACCACGACCGTTGCTCGGATCTGCGGACGCAGCTCCTCTCTTACTCACCGGAGAAGATCATGGCTGGTGGCACTGCCCGCGAATCGACGTCCTTGGCGCCGACCGGCAGCCGTGGAGGCGAACCTGCCGTCCCGTCGGGAGGAGTCTCAAGGGGGCCCAGGCGCCGGGTTCGGGAGAAGAAGCCGAACCCTCAGCTGCAGAGTGCCATCGAGGCCTCTGGTCGCTCGTACGGGCAGATCGCCAAGGACCTCACGGATCTCGCCCGCCGGCGAGGCCACCACCAGATCGCGACAGGCCGTGCGCGAGTAGCGCACTGGGTTTCAGACGGTGAGCAGCCCAAGGATCCGGTGCCGGAACTCTTGGCGGAGTTGTTCACCGGATACCTCCGGCTCGACCGGCCTCTGACGCCGGCGGACCTGGGGCTTCGGTCGGCCTTGCCCGAAGACGCTCCCGCTCCAGCAGTGGCCTCGCCCAACGGCCTCCTGGGCATGGGGACCAGTCTCGAGGCCGTACGGTCCTACACCCTCTCTTCCCGGATCAGCGAGCTGCGGGCTGGGGACATCGAGGACCTGGAGCTGTCCGTGGCCCAGTTCTCCGCGACCTACTCAGCCCACCCGCCGATGGAGTTGTGGAAGAAGGTCACTCGGCACCGGGACCGCGCCGCATCGCTCCTGACCCAGAGACGCCACACCCTGCGCGAAGGAAGGGAGCTGTCCCATCACGCCGGGATGCTCTCGGTCATCCTCGCGTGGCTCGCGCACGATCTGGGCGACCGCGGTTTCGTCGACGCGTACTGCGACGACGCGTGGGAGCAGGGACTTCAGGCCGGCGACCTGGAGATCGGCGCGTGGGCCGAGGACGTCCGTTGCACCGATGCTCTCTACTCCGGCCGCGAAGTGGATGCGCTTGCCGCGGCGACCCGAGGGCTGGCCGTCGCGCCGCCGGGGAGCAGGGTGGCCCTCCGGCTGCGGGCTCAGCTGGCCCGTGTGTACGCCAAACTCGGCCAGGCCGGGCAGTTCGAGGAGGTCATGCGTCGCGTGAAGCGTGAGAGCGACCGGCTGCAGCCCCACCGCGCGGGGCTCTTCGGCGTGGACGCGGCTGTGGTCACCTCCTACGGTGCGTCCTCCCTGGTGTGGCTGGGCCGGCACGAAGGGGCGCTGGAGTCGGCCCTTGAGGCGATCGAGCGGTACGAAGACATGCCCCTTCCATATCAGGCGCCGACGCGGCTGGCGATCGCGCGTCTCGACCTCGCCCTTGCCCACACGTCCCTCGGCGACCCGCAGGCGGCCATCGGCGCCGCGACAGCAGCGCTGGCCGAAGGTCGGATCGTCCAGTCGGTCCGGACTCGAGCCGAGCACGTTCACTACCGGCTTGCCCTGCGGTACCCGACCGTCGAAGGCCTTCTTGAGCTGCAGCAACTTCTGAACGGCTTGCCGAAGGAGTAGGCCACCTTGCTGCTGCGCGCCGGGCCTCGGCGTTGCGCCCGCACCGCAACGCCGACGCCTCTGGTGGCGCTACGGGGACATGCGGTCAACTCGCATCGCCGGACGAACTCCCGGCCCTGCGTGGCTGTACGGGCACCTGACTCCCGTACAGCCACGCGGTTTTCCTTGACGAAGGGGAGGAGCGGCTATGGCCCCGCCTGTGACGCCGCCGCTGGACGAGCACCGCCTCGCCGGCGTGCTGCGTCCCATCTGGGAGACGGCCCTTGGTCGCGCTGTGGAGACGGACGAGGACTTCTTCGAGGCCGGGGGTGATTCGCTGACCGCGCTCGCCGTGGCCAGCGCCGTTACCCGGGCAACCGGCCGGACCGTTCCGGCCGGATGGCTCTACCACAACCCGCGGCTGGTGGATGCGGTTCGGTCCCTTCTGCAGGCCGAGGCGGTGGGCATCAGCGCACCGGTGCCGCAGCCGAGGCAGGGGCACCATCCCCTGTCTTTCCAGCAGGAGGGGCTCTTGGACGTCATCGGTCACATCGGGGGGAGGCACCGGTACCAGGTGGCCTACGCGGTCGCGCTGGATCCTTCGGTGGACGCCGGCCGTCTTCAGGCTGCGTGGGAGCGGCTGCCGGACCGCCATCCCGTACTCGCCACCCGTCTCGCCCACCACGGCGCCGAACGCGTCCAGGACGTCTCCACTGCGCCGCCGTCCCTGGAGACGATCGTCGCCACCCGCCAGGGCGAAGTCGCGCAGGAGACGGACCGCTGGGCGTCCGCCACGATCGCCCTTGACGACGCCCTGGTCCGCGCCGGGCTGGTGCGGGGCGCGGATGGTTCTCAACTCGTACTCGCGGCCCATCAGATGATGATGGACCCCTGGTCCTGGGGCCTGCTGCTTCAGGATTTGTCCGCCCTGTACACCTCGCCGGACGCCGAGGGAGCACCGGAGCTTGCGTACTCCGACTACGCCCGCTGGCAGCGCACCCACCTCATCGGAGAGGCCTACGCCCGGCACCTGGATTTCTGGCGTGGGACGGCCGACGACTTCCCCGCCGACGGGATACGCCTGCCGGGAGCCCGGGGCGGCGCCGGGCCCGCAGGCCCCGCCGCGCGGCTGCCGCTCCACATTCCCCACGCACGGGTTGCCGCACTCGAAAACCGGGCCAGGGCGGCCGGGGCCTCGCTGTTCGAGGTACTCCTCACCCTGTTCAAGCTCGCCGTCGGCCGCTGGACCGGCATCGACGACGTCCTGGTCGCCAGCGCCACCGCCAGCCGGACCGCGGCCGGCACGCAGGACGTCGCCGGCTTCTTCGTCAACGGCCGTTTCACCCGTACCCGTCTGTCGGCCGGGACGGTGGCGGACCTAGTCGACCAGGTCAAGCAGTCCTGGCGTGCGGCCGACGAGCATCGCGAGCTCCACCTGGAGAAGACCCTCTTCGACCTGGGCCGACCGGACATGGCGAACGTGAAGTTCTCGCTCAACACCGTCCCTGGGCTCGCTCAGTTGCCGTCCCTGGGCGGACAGCGGCTGCGCGCCGTGCCCGTGACCGGCGACGCCAGTGCACGGCGTCACCTGAGTGTCGGCCTCACCCGGGTGGGCGGCGCCTTGGCCGGAGCGGTGACCTACCGCACCGACGTGCTCGGCCGGGATGTGGTGGCCGAGCTGCTCAGCGAGTTCGACCGGGCGCAGCGCGCGTTCGCGGCGGACCCGGATCAGCACATCGCTCTCACGACCCACTAGTCCACCAGTCCGCTGAACGCGGGCCGCCTGTCCTGGAGCGAACCGCCGCGCGGGCGCTGGGGGAAGGACGCACCGATGAAAGCTCTCGTACTGGCCGGCGGACAGGGCAGCCGCCTACGGCCGCTCACGCCCACGCTGCCCAAGCCACTGGCCCCGGTGGCGAACCGGCCGGTCCTCTCGTGGGTACTTGACCACCTGGACCGCGCCGGCGTCGAGGAGACCGGGGTGATCGTCCCCGTGGCCGACATGACGCTCTACCGGCGGATCATCGGCACCAGCACCGCGGCTGGAACGCCGGTGCGGTGGCTGCCCGAGGCGGCCGCGGCGGGAACCGGAGGATGCCTGCGCCAGCAGGCATCCTTCTTCGACGGCGGACCGGTGCTCGTGGTGCCCGCCGACATCGTCTCCTCGGTCGACCTCGCCCGCCTCATCGGTCACCACCACTCGGTAGGCGCAGCGGTGACCGTGGCCGCCGTCGTGCGGGACGGGGCCCAGTGGGCCGGAGACGTGCTCGTGCCCGATCCCGCCCGGCCGGGCACCGCCACCGCCTACCGGTTCAAACCGGGCAGCACCGGCCGCCTGCTGGGATCGACCGGAGCGTGGATGGTCGGGCCGGACGTCCTCGATCGGATACCCGCGCACGGCTTCACCGACTTCTCAAGCCAGACCCTGCCCGCCCTGCCGGCGGCCGGTCTGCCCCTGGGCCTGTTCGACGCGGGCGAGATCTACCTCCGGGACATCGGCACCCCGGCCAAGCTCCTCACGGGCAACCAGGAGGCCGTCGTCGGGGCATCCCCGCTGGAGGTGGCGTCAACTCTCGGCGACGGGGCTCGGATCGACCCGAGCGCTCACGTTGGTGAACAGGTCCTGATCGGTGAAGGCGCCCAGATTGCCGCGGATGCCTGTCTCACTGGCCCGGCCGTGATCGGGCCGCACGCCCGCATCGGCGCGGGAGCTCACGTCGACGGTGCCCTCGTACTGCCGGGCGCTCGTGTCGACGCCGGCTGCCGGGTCACCGAGGAGATCGTCGGCGACCCGGGCCGGGCGCGCGACGTGCTGCTGCGGCTGGCGGCTGAACGATGACGGGCTCGAGTGCCTCCGTCGCCGCGCAGGTCCTGGCCTGGTGCGCCCGCACGCCAGACGCCGTCGCCGTGGAGCAGGGGGCGCGCCGGTGGACCTACCGGGAGCTGGAGCACGCCGTGGCCGGTGTCGCCGGCGACCTCCGGGATGCTGGGGTGGGCCCCGGGCAGGTCGTCGCGGTCACCGCGCACCGGGGTCTGCCCCTGGCCGCCGCGTGGGTGGCGGTGCTGGCGAACCGCTGCATCCTGCTCCCCCTCGACCCCGCGCTCTCCCCGGCCGCCCGTACCGGCATGCTCGCCCGCAGCGGAGCCGGATGGGATCTGCGCGCCGGGGACGTCGACGCCCGCGCCCTCCCCGGTGTCCCGGTGCTGTCCGTCTCCGGGGGGCCGTGCCCTTCCCGCCCGGCCCTGGGCCCGGTGCCGCCCCCGGGGCCGACGGAGGCGGGGTACGTGTTCTTCACCTCGGGTAGCACCGGGGAGCCCAAGGCGATCCTGGGCCGTCACCGAAGCCTTGCCGCGTTCCTGCCGTGGCTCGCCGCCACCCTGCGCGTCACGCCGGACGACCGGGTCCCGCACCTGGCCGGGGTCGGCTTCGACGTATCCCTGAGAGAGGTGCTCCTTCCGCTCACGTCCGGGGCCCGTCTGTGCCTGCCCCCGCCAGGGCCCTTGCCGCCCGGCGACGTCCTGGCGTGGCTCGCCGATGCCGGCTCCACGCTGGTGCACACGGTGCCGACCGTCGCCCGCGCCTGGCTGCACTTCGCGCCCGAGGGGATGCGTCTGCCGCGGCTGAGGGCTGTGCTGTTCAGCGGCGAGCCGCTCACCGACACGCTTATCCGCCGGTGGCGGGCCCACCTCGACTACCGGGGCGTGATCGTCAACCAGTATGGGCCGACCGAGACCACCCTCATCCGCTGCTGGCACCCGGTCGACCATCCGGTGCCCGGCATCCAGCCGCTGGGCTGCCCGATCCCCGGCAGCGAAGCATGGGTCGAGGACCCGCCCGGCGTGCGCGCCCCCGCGGGCACGGTGGGCGAGATCGTTATCCGTACCAGTTACGGCACCAGCGGCTACCTCGGTGAAGAAGCCCTCACAGCCGCCCGGTTCACCTTCGGACCTGACGGCGAGGTCACCTACCGCACCGGCGATCTCGGCAGCGTCGACGAGCACGGCCTGCTCCACTTCCACGGCCGCAGCGACGACCAGATCAAGATCCACGGCGTCCGGTTCCACCTCCACGGCGTCGAAGCGGCCCTCGAGGCCCAGCCCGGCATCGACCAGGCCGCCGTCACAGCCGAATCCGGCGTCGACGGCTCGCCGCCGCGCCTGACCGCGCACCTGATGCTCGCCGCCGGCTACGACCGGATTCCCGCCGGCCTGCGTGCGGCCCTCCTCGACCAGCTCCCGGCGGCCGCCGTCCCCTTCCGGCTGATGGTCGTGGGCGCGCTGCCGCGCACCTTGGCCAGCGGCAAGCTCGACCGCTCCCGCCTCACCACCGCCCCACCATCCGCGCCGCACGGCATCACGCCCGCGGCCTCCTATCCCAAGGACACCTCCTGATGCGTACCTCACCCCAGTCCCAGCCGGCCCAGCAGGACCTGACGACCGTCGCGCAGGGTCTGCGCGCCTTCGTCTTCGCCGCCAACAAGCACCCGGGCGGAGCCTCCTCTTCGGTCGAGGCGATCACCGCCCTGTACTTCTCCGGCGCCACCACGCTCGCCGCGGCGGGCCAGGTCCGCGACCGGCTCATCTACTCCAAGGGCCACGCCGCCGCCAGCTGGTATGCCGCGCTGTGGACCCTCGGCGCGATGCCCCAGATGACGTGGCAGGAGGCGACCGGCTTCGGTCAGGTCGGCCACCCGGTGCCCCGCATGCCGGTCCGCGGGAGCGTGCCGGGCATGGAGATGAGCACCGGCGCGCTCGGCCAGGGCCTGTCCTTCGGGGTCGGTACCGCGCTCGCCGACCGGCGCGACGGCCTCGGCACCCGGACCTTCGTTGTGCTCGGGGACGGCGAGTGCACCGAGGGCCAGGTGTGGGAGGCTGCGATGACCGCCTCCCGCCTCGGCCTGAAGAACCTGGTGGCGCTCGTCGACGCGAACGGTTCCGGCAGCGTCATCAAGCTCGACCGCACGCAGTGGGCCGAGAAGTTCGCCGCCTTCGGCTGGCGCGCGGTAAGCCTGGACGGACACGACATCGGCGCCATCGCCCAGGAGCTGCGCGCCGAGACGGACCGGCCGACCGCGCTCATCCTCAACACCATCAAGGGCCGGGGCCTGGCCGAGGAGGTCGAGGGCTCCAACACCCTGTCCGCAGAGGTCGAGGAGCAGCACCTGCCCGCCTGGGACACCGGTGCGCTCATCGAGGCGGCCCTGGCCGTCATCGACCGCCACCACCCCCACGCCGCCCGGGCCCGTGTCTCGTCCGGTATCCGCCCGGCCGTGACCGCGCCGGTCCGGCCCTCTCGCGCCGAGCTTCTCGGCCGACTCGCCGGGCACTCCGAGGGCGCCGAGGTCGTGGCGAAGAAGGCTCTCGGCGGGGATCTCGCCCAGGAGCTCGCCGGGCTGCCCCTGCTGTGGATGGCCCCCGACGCCATCCGCAACTCCGGCCTCCTCGCGCGGATGGAGCAGGTCGGGTCCTGGACGTGGGGCACCCCCGGCGCGGACGTGCTGCAGTGCGCCATCGCCGAGCAGGACGCGGCCTCCCTGGCCGCCGGCGCGGCGAGCGCCGGACTGTGGCCGGTGCTGTTCTCCATGGAGGGCTTCTACTGGCGGATGCTCGACCAGATCCGCGAGTCGATTGCCTTCCCCCAACTGCCCGTTCTGCTGGTGGGAACCTCCGGAGGCCTCGGTGACCCGCTCGGCCCCATGGTGCAGTCCGACGGTTGCCTGACGGCGCTCGCCGCCATCCCCGGCCTGGAGCTGTTCGAGGCCGCCGACATCAACACGGCCAAGCTCCTGGCGGCCGAAGTCCTCGCCTGCGGCCGCCCCGCCTACCTGCGGCTGCCGCACGAGGCCGTGCCCGTCCGCCACAGTCTCACCGACCTCGCCACCCGCCCGACCAACGCCGGTGCCTGGACGCTCGCAGACGCCGACGCCCCCGACCTCGTCCTGGTGACGGCTGGCGCGCTCCGCGAGCGGGCCCTGGAGAGCGCCGAGCAGCTGCACGCCCACGGCCACACCGTCCGGGTGGTCGAGGTCTTCAGCACCAGCCGCTTCTCCCGCCTCACGGCCGAACAGCGCGCCCAGTTCCTGCCGCCCGGGGTGCGGGCCGTCAGCATCCACAATGCGCCCAGCAGCGTCCTCGGGTCTCTGCTGGGTGACGGCGCTCTGGCCATCGGCGTCGACACGTACGGCATCGCGGGCTGGCCGCAGGCCGCCTTGTACGAGGCGGCCGGACTGACCACGGACGCGCTCGTCGACCGGATCCTCAAGGAGCTGGCATGACCTCCTCACACCTCGGTCTGTCCTTCCTCGACCAGGGCCCGATCCTGGTCAGGGCACACCGGATCGACAACTACGCCGTCCACGTCGACGACGGTCTGCTCACCCGCCTGACCGGCCTTCTCACCGACGTCCTGGAGCGGCTCGACAGCCCCGACGTGGTGATCGCCGTCGACACCGGCGCCGCCGAGCACCACCTCGGCGCCGTCACCGCCGCCGTCCTGTCCACCGGCCGGCCCTTCCAGGTGGTACCGGTCCCGGCCGGCGAGGCGAGCAAGTCCCCGCGCGGGCTGAGCGCCCTGGTCCGCGCCCTGCACCACCACCGTGCCTCCCGCCGCACCCTGCTGCTGGCGGTAGGCGGCGGCATGGTGTGCGATCTGGCCACCACCGCCGCCGCCGGGTACATGCGCGGCATCCCCTACGCACTGCTGCCCACCACGGTCCTCGCCCAGGTCGACGCGGCGATCGGCGGCAAGGGCGGACTCGACGACAACGGCGCGAAGAACCTCCTCGGAGCTTTCCACCACCCCGCGGCCGTCTTCGTCGACCCGCTGCTGACCGGCACGCTGCCCGAGCGGCACGTCCGCAACGGTCTGGCCGAGGTCATCAAGGTGGCGCTCATCGACGACACGGACGACCTGTTCCACGTCCTGGAGCAGCACCCCGATCAGCTGCCGACCGGCCAGGCGCTGACGGGGATCGTCCGCGCTGCCATCGCCGCCAAGCTCCGCCTCCTGGCCGACGATCCGTTCGAGCAGGGCGACTTGAGGCGGCTGCTGAACCTCGGCCACTGCATCGGGCACCCCTACGAGGCCGCCACCGGTTACCGGGTCCTGCACGGCGAAGCCGTCGCCGTCGGCATGGCGGCCGCGGCCGCGCACGCGCACCTGGCCGGCGTCACCACCCTGGCCGAACGGGACCGGATTCTCCGTCTCCTCGACGCCTACCGGCTTCCCGCCGCACTGCCGGAGGCGATGCGGGAGCGCACCTGGGAGGGGATGGACACGGTTCGCCGCGTCCGCGGAGGCCCGCTCCACCTCGTCCTGCCCCGCACACCCGGCCACTGCACTGTGACCGACGACATCGACCGCGCCTCCTACGACAAGGCCGTGTCCGAACTGGCGGCCCGCCCGTGACCGACGACGCCGATCCGTACTGGCTGCTTGTCGAGGGTGGCGGGAGCCGTACCTGGGCCGCCCTGGCCACCTTCGACTCCGTCGTCGCCGAGCGGGAGGGGCCCTCGACCAACCCCCGCTCCGTGGGCCACGACCAGGCGCACGACACCCTGGCCGGGCTGGTCCGCGCGCTCCCCCGCACCGGACCGTTGCGGGGAGTCGTCGCCGCCCACGGAGCCGCCTCCACCCGCGCCTGCGCAGACGAGTTCGCCGCCCTGATCCGGCGGGCGCTCGCCACCGCCGGCCACCCGCCCGTCCCGGTGCTGGTCACCAACGACATCGTGCCGTTGCTGCTCGACGGCGACGGTCCCCTGTGCGTGGTGATCTGCGGCACGGGCACCGGGTTTGCCGCCCGCAACGGCGACCGCTGGGCGCGAGCCTCCGGACTGGAGTGGCTGCTGGCCGACGAAGGAGGCGGTCACGACCTGGCGGCCCGCGCCCTGCGGGCCGTCGTCCGGTCCCAGGACGGCCGCGGCCCCGCCACCGCGCTCGTCGACGCCGCCCGCCGGTGGTGCCCGCCTGGCCCCGGCGCGGACGCCTCCCTCGGCGAGACCCTCTTCCACGCCGTACACGGGGACGCCGCCCGCAAGCCGTACGTCGCCTCGTTCGCGCCGTTCGTGCTCGATGCGGCCCGCGCCGGCGATGTGGTGGCCGGCGGGCTGCTCGACGACGCTGCCCGGGAGCTGGCCGAAGGAGCCGAGGCGGTCTGCCGAGCCGTCGGACTAGCCGCAGCGACGCCGCCCGCCCTGGTCCTGTCCGGTTCCCTGTTCCACTCCGACGTCCTGCGCGAGCGGTTCCTCAGCCGGGCCCGCGCACAGTTCGGGGTCGGTGTCGTTCCTCGGGTGGCCGCGGTTCCGGGGCCCGGCCTGCTGCACCTGCTCGGCCTGTGGCGGGATCCGGCGGCGCTCGCGGCCCTGGGCCGGGCCATGCCCGTGCACGCTGGCCCCATCCCGGGGAGCCGGCCGTGACCGCGCGGCGTGCCAGTCCGTCCGAGCCGAGGGCAGGCGCGGATCTGGGACTCGGCCGTGCACTGCGCCCGGCCCTCGACACCTGCCGCCAGGACATCGCCCGCTTCCGCGCGGCACCGGCCCCCGGGCGGGACAAGGCGAGTGTCCACGGCGGCCGCGAAGTCGTCACTGAGCTCGACCTCACCCTGCAAGACCGCCTCACCACCGAGCTCTCCCGCGCGTTCCCGGGAATCCCGGTGATCGCCGAGGAGGGCCTGGCCGAGATCCCCCAACTGCCAGACGAGTGCCTGCTCGTGGATCCGCTGGACGGCACCGCGCCGTTCCTCGCCGGCAGCAGCGACTACGCGATCGCCATCTGCCTGATCCGCGACGGCATCCCGGCCGAAGGCGTCATCGACCTTCCCGCCCACGACATCCGGGTCAGCGCGGCGCCCGGCCTCCTCCACGTCACCGGAGACGTGACCCGGCTGCCTCACCACGGCCCCCGCACCGTCCTGACCAGCCCCGGCCACGTGGCCGCCGTCCAAGCCCGGTTGACCGGGACCGGCTGGTCCGCGCACCCCGTCGCCACCGCCAGCGTGAAGATCACCTTCGTCGCTCTCGGCCGCGCCCGAGCCGCCGTCTACCTGCCCCGGCCCGGCAGCGGCGCCGCACCGTGGGACTACCCGGCCGCCGTCCTCGCCGTCGCCGCGGCCGGCGGCACCGTCCACGACACCGCCGGGAACGACCTTGCCCGGACCCGGCCCGCCCGGCTCGACGGCTGGCTCGCCTCGCTCCAACCGCCCGACGCGGACCTGTCGGCGCTGCTGCGCCCACCGGCCGCTTCCCATCTGTAGAAGGACCTTCTTCGATGCGCTCCCTCGCCACCACCACCGACGGCTGGCGCGGCCGTCCCGGCCCGGACTGGGCCGAACCGCAGCTCCTCGCCGCCCTCGACCACTGCGCCGCCCAGGGTGCCTTGGGCGAGCACGTCCTCATCGGGCACGACGCCCGGGCCGGCGCCCGCGAAGTCGCACACCTCGCTGCCGACCTGCTCGCCCACCACGGGCTGACGACCTACTTGGCGTCGGCGCCCGGGCCCACGCCCGCGTTCGGAAGCCTCGTGCACCGCCGGTCCGACCTGACCGCGGCCGTCGTCGTTACCGCCAGCCACAACCCGCCCGGATACATCGGCATCAAGGTCCGCGACCGCTCCGGGCACGGCATCCCCTGGCCCCAGCCCCCGGTAGACGCTGCCCTCGACCCGGGCCTGCTGGAGGTGCGCCACCATCAGCGCACCGACGTCCTCAGCCCCTACGTCGGTGCCGTCGGCGACCCGCTCAGCACAGTCGCCGGAACCTTCGACGGTGACGTCTTCCTCGACGCCGCCCACGGCGCGGTCGGCGTCCTCGCGGGGCGCCTGACCGGCATCCGGGTCCTGCGCGGGCGTCCGCTGCCGTTCTTCGCCGGGCAGAGCCCCGACCCCGTCCCCCGCGTCCACGCCGAACGCGCCGGGCGCACCCTTTTGGACCAACTCGCCCACCGCGAGCGGGCCCTGCTGGCGATGACCGACGGCGACGGAGACCGGCTTGTGCTGTTCACCCACCGCTCCGGCTACATCCCCAGCGCCGAACAGGCCGCCGCGCTGCTGTACGCGGGACTGCCGGTGAAGCGGCTGATCACCACCCACGTCGCCCCCCGCATGGCCCTGCGCGCCGCGAGACGCGCGCAGCCCGGCCTCAAGGTCACCGAGACCAGTGTCGGCTTCAAGCACCTCGTGGCGGCATGGCGCGTCCAGCCCGTCCCGACGCTGGCGCTGGAGCCCAATGGCGCGCTCGTCCACGTCACCGGCCCGGACGGCTACTTCGAGCGGGACGCCCTCACCGCCCTGACCACCCTCCTGCGTACCTTCGCCTCCCTGGAGGACCTGGACGACGCGATCCAGGACGTCCGCCAGGCCCATCCGCACACCCAGCTCGTCCACACCACGCCCGTCCCGCTCACCGATGTGCTGCGTGCTCTGCCCGGACTGCTGCCCACCTGGCGCGCCGACATCGCCGGGGAGGTCGCCCACTACGACGACGGCGCGCACGGCCACATCGCCGTGCGCGCCTCCGGCACCGAACCGGGCACTCGCCTCTACATCGAAGCCCCCGCCGAGACGGCCGAGCTGCTCACCCGGACGCTCGGCGGGCCGGCGTTCAAACTGTCTGCTTGAGCAGGCCGGCGGCCACCAGCCCGGCCAGGCCCATGTCCGCGTCGGTCAGCTGACCGCCCAGGACATGGGCCACGTACTCCTCCAGTGGCACCGTGAGCGGCTCCACGAACTCGTCGCCGTCGGGCCGGGGCTCGGCGACCTTGCGGCAGCCCTGGGCGAGGACCGCGTAGCGGACGTGGGTGGCGTACGAGGCCAGGTAGGTCTGCATGACGACGGTGAGCGACTGGGCCTCGAAGCCGGTCTCCTCCAGCAGCTCGCGGGCCGCGGCGTCCTCGACGCGCTCGTCCGGCCCGACCAGGCCGCCGGGCAGCTCCTTGAGAACCTTGCCCGGGCCGGGGCGGAACTGGCGCACCAGCACGCCGCGGCCGTCGTCCGTGAGCGCCACCAGCGCCACGGTCCGCGGGCCGTTGAGGATGTCCCAGTCGCCCTCGCGGCCGTCGGGGTAGCGGTAGGTGCGGCATCCGACCTTCAGGAAGCCGGCCGGCTCCGGTCGTTCGCCGACCAGGTTCCATTCCAATGCATCTCGCTCAGTCACAATACGTATCCTATTCGGCTCGAAGAGTGACGTTGTTGTGGGTGGAGAGGGAGGCGCGGGGGTGTTGCGCAGGCTCCGCAACACCCCCGCCATGGACTGCGCCCAGGTTCAGGCCGCCTTGATGACGCCCTGGTCGACGAGCTGCTGCCGCATGGCGCGGTACTCGTCCATCGTGACCGGGCGCTGCCCGCGGGCGTGCTTGGGCTTGCCCGCCTGCGAGGCCTCCGGCCAGTCGTCGGCGGCGGGCAGCATGTCCAGCGCGGCATGGGACCGGCTCTTGGCGCGCGGCCCCCGGATGAACAGGGTGACCGTCCCGGGCAGCATGACCGTCTGGTGGATCATCGGGTGCCCGAGGGTGTACGCCGAGCCGGGGCGCTCGATCGTGATGACGCCCGGTTCGATGTCGGCGGCGGTGAACTCTCCTTCGCTGGTGCCGGTGCGGCGCCGCCACACGTGGATGTAGGCGCCCTTGAGGATCTTCACCGTGAAGGAGTACTTGTGGTCGTGCGGCACCAACTCGCTGCTGCCGGGCGACATGTGCAGGCGGATCTGCAGCCCGCGGGCGTCGTCCTGGTAGAGGACGAGCCGGTTGATCAGCGGGTGGATCTCGCTCTCGGCCAGGCGGTGCGGGTCGTGCTCGATCTCGTGGACGAGGCGGGTCAGCAGCGTCTGGTCGGCGCCGAGGCGTTCGAGGATCTCGCTGCGGGCGCGGTGGCTGGCCCGCAGGTCCGTGTCGTCGATGGCCGGCAGGTCGTCGAGCCAGCTCGGGGCGGCGGTCGTCATCGCGCACTTACCTCCGTGGCCGCTTCGCGCCCGGTGAGCGCGGGCGTGATCAGGGCCTGGGCGGCCGTGAGCCTCTGCAGGTAGGCATCGGGGTCGAGAGATGGCCCTTGCGGCGCCAGAGGGGCGCGGGCGACGACCAGTTGGATGCCGTCCGGACTGGTCTCCGTCGTACGCAGGGTTCCCGGGTGGCAGGCGTAGATGCTCTCGGGCTGGAAGGTGCGCAGGTACCAGGGGTGATCGGCCTCGGCGTCGCCGCGATGGCGGAAGCACTCCAGGTAGTGGGTGCCGGCCAGGGTGAGGGTGACGGTCTTCTCGGCCGCCTCGGCGGGAGCGGGCGTGCCGTCGGCGTGGGTCCGAAGGTAGAGGGCCACGTCGTCCTCGTGGTGCAGGAGGAGCTGGGCGTGGCCGTTCCCGGTGAACGATCCCGCGGCGTTGGCGGTGCCCGCGCCGGCGATCAGGGTGAGGACCTGGCGGGCCGCGTACGGCAGCCAGCCGCCGTGGAGGATGTCGGGGCTGTCCGGGACGTCGGAGGGAGCGCTGCTCTGGTCGAGCAGCGCGGTCACAGGCGCAAGCAGGGCAAGGCGGGTCACGTGCGGGCGAACCTCTCTGTGGTGATGACGCCGAGACGTGCCAGATCCGCGATGCGGTTCTGGAGCTGGGCGGGGGACATGGGTATGGAGCGCCGATAGCGGGTGTCGTCACGGACCGGGCGTCCCTGGTCGTCCTGGTGCAGGTCGTGCAGGTCGGATGCCGAGTGCCACCGGCTCTGGCGCGCCGGGCCGCGCAAGAAGAAGGTGACCGAGCCCGGGAGGACGGCCGTCTGGTGGACCAGGGAGTGCAAGAGGAGGTATCCGCTGCCCGGCCCTTCGACGGTCACGGTGCCGGCCGCGAGGTCGGCGGAGGTGAACGGACCTGTCTGGGCCTGGCCAGTGCGCCGGTTCCACGTGTGGAGGTAGCCGCCGTGGAGGACGCGGACGGCGAAGGGGTACTTGTGGTCGTGAGGGATCAGTTCCAGCTCACCCATGGGGAACGCGTGCAGACGCAGCTGCCACTGGTCGGCCCCGGTGGCATCCTCGGCCAGGACGAGCCGGTCGACCAGCGGGTTGGTCTCGCACCTCCGCTGCCGGGCGGGGTCGTCCCGTAGGGAGCACACCAGCTCGGTCAGCAGGGCACGGTCCTCGGCCAGGGCGCCCAGGAGCTCCCCGCTGGCCTTCGCGCAGGCACGCGGCCGGTTCCAGTCGATCGCGTCGAGCGCGGTGGCGAGAATTGTGGGTGTCAGCATCGAACCTGCTTCGGGCCGGTGAGGATGGCGATACGGTGACGCTGATCTGGCAGTGCGGGTGAACAGCGAAGGGGAGCGGCGTGACGCTCAAGGCCGTCCGGTCGGCGTTGGAGAAGGTGTACGTCAGGCGCCTGGCCGGCAAGCTGAAGGGCGCGCCCCGGCCCGCGCACGTCGGGATCATGCTCGACGGCAACCGCCGCTGGGCCCGCGGACAGGGGCACTCCGACCCGCGTGAGGGCTACCGCATGGGCGGAGCCAAGGTCAGCGACTTCCTGCGCTGGTGCGTCGAAGCCGACCTCGAGCACGTGACCCTGTGGATGCTCTCCGACGACAACCTCAACCGGCCCGCCGAGCAGCTCGGCCCCCTGCTCGAGGTCATCGAGGAGACCGTCCAGAACATCTGCGCGGTCCCAGGCCCGTGGGAGATCGAGATCATCGGAGCCCTGGACCTGCTGCCCGGGGACAGCGCGCAGAAGCTGAAGGCCGCTGCCGCGCAGACCACCGGCCGGGGCGGGATGCGCGTCGACGTCGCCGTCGGCTACGGCGGCCGCCGGGAGATCGTGGACGCGGTCAAGGCCGCGTTCGAAAAGCACACCGCCGCCGGTGGCGACCCGATGGAGCTGGTGGACAGGTTCGACATCGAGCACATCTCCGAGCACCTGTACTCCTCGGCCGGGCGCGACACCGACTTCATCATCCGCACCTCCGGTGAGCAGCGGCTGTCCGGCTTCCTGCTGTGGCAGTCCACCTACGCCGAGGTCCACTTCGTCGAGGTCCTCTGGCCGGCGTTCCGGCAGATCGACCTGCTGCGCGCCCTGCGGTCGTATGCGGCCCGCGAGCGCCGGTACGGCCGTTGACATCAGGCCAGATGCGCGGTGCGCGGGTCGGCGAGGATCGTCTCGATCGCTCGCTTCACTGAGCGGTCCTGGTCCTCGTCGTCGCTGTCGACCACGACGCACCGCCAGCTCTGCGCCACGTCCTCGAAGGCCTCCTGTACCCGGACCATCAGGTCCATGTACGCCTCCCGTCCGGTGCCGCGGCCGGCCAGCCCATGGTGCTCCAGCACGCCCAGGCCGCCGCGCGCGGCGATGAGCCGGTCGTACGCGCGCTGCGGGTCGCACCGCACGAGGACCGGCACGTCCCGGAAGGGGTCGGGGGCCAGGACCATGGTGGCCGACCGGAGTGCGGTGACGGCTGCGCGCCCGTGGCGTTCATCGGACGCGATCTGGGAGGCGATCAGGCACAGCTTGGTGACCATCTTCAGCGGGTGGGTCTCCTCGATCACCGCTGTGCCGCGGTCCAGCTCGGGCCGGACGACGCTGGTGTAGTAGACGAGGCTGCCGGCGATCTCGCTCAAGGCGGCGGCGGTGATGGCCTGCGGGTCGTTGGCACTGATGCGGGCCGCGTTCAGCTTCCGCTCCAACGCGGTGTCGCGGAGGTCTCCCGACGGGCCGGGGAGCAGCTCCCCGAGCGCCTCCCCCTCGTCGGTGCGGGCGAAGGAGTACAGCGAGCGCAGCCCCGCGTCGTAGAGCGCCCGATTGACGTCGGCGACGTGCCCTTGGGGCTGGTCACGCAGGTAGTCGCGTCGCGACAGAATGCGCACCTTCCTGCCGGCCGCTGCCAGTTCCTCGCGCAAGGCCCGGGCGATGGTGGACTTGCCCGAGCCGTCCACGCCCAGGAACGAGATGGCGGATCCAGGGGTCATAGGTATGCCTTCCGGTGTTCGGCCAGGGCCCGGGCCAGGTCGTCCCGGCTGAAGTCCGGCCAGTGGGTGCGGGTGAACCACAGCCGCGCATCGGCGGCGGTCCAGAGCAGGAATCCGCTGCCTCGCTGTTCACCGGAGGTCCGTATGAGGAGCTCGGGGTCCGGCTGGCCGCGGCTGATGAACTGGTGGAGGTCTTCTGAAGTGATCCGTTTGGCCGCCTCACCCGGCGAGATCCCCTCGCCGGCCCAGTTTGCGAGCAGGCGGCGGATGCCGCCGGTGATCTCGCTGCGGCCTCCGTAGGCGATGGCCAGGTTCACAGTCAGCCTGTTCGACACCTCAGCAGTGGTCATCTCAGCGTGTCGCACGGCGGCCGCGACATGCGGAGGAAGAAGCTCGGCGTCACCCAGATGATGGATGCGCCACCGCTGCGACCACGCCAGCTGGAGCGCTGCGGCCGTGATGATCTCCATCAGGGCGTCCACCTCCTCCCTGCCGCGGCGCAGGTTGTCGGTGGAGAGCATCCACAGGGTCACGAAGGAGATGCCCGCCTCCTCGCACCACGCCAGGACCTGCGGAATCTTGCCGAAGCCGACCCGGTGACCGTCGGAGGGCGACAGCCTGTGCCGCCGCGCCCATCGCCGGTTGCCGTCGAGGACGATGCCGACGTGGCTCGGGACGGTACTCACAGCAGACGCTCGATGCCCCAGACGGGGACGTCCCGGAAGAACGCCACGGATTCGGCCTCGCCCCAGCCGGCCCAGGTGGCCGCTTCCCGGCTGGCGAGGTCGGCGTAGCGGCGCATGGCGGTCAGCAGCGACCGGTCGACGCGGTGGTCGCGGATGATCTGCCGGACGTTGTCCACGTCCACCTCCGAGGCATCCGGCCGGCCCAGGACCGACTCCAGCACCTTCCGTTCGCTGGGCGAGGCGGCCAGCAGCACCATGCGGATCGGGTAGGTGACCCGGCCGTCGCGGACATCGGCGCTGGCCGGCTTCCCGGTGACCTTCTCGTCGCCGAACAGGCTCAGATAGTCGTCACGCATCTGTCCCGAGACGCCGAAGGCCCAGGCGTAGCGGCGCAGACTCTCGTCGTGCTCGCGGGGGTCCTGTTCCGCTGCGAGCAGACCGAGCTGGAGCGGGGCGAGCGCGGAGGAACGGGCGGCCTTGTAGTCGCAGACGGAATGCAGCAGGTCCTCGTCCGGAACGCCGAGGAAGTCGCGCTCAAGGTCGAAGATCTGACCGAGGAACGTAGAGGTGGCCGCCTTGAGCTGCAGTTGCGTCATCGACTGGGCCATCCACGCGGGGAGGGCGGCGTCGGCGATCACCTGCAAGGAGAGCGTCAGGGCGAGATCGCCCACGAGCATGGCGAGCCCGAGAGCGTGCTGGGGTCGGTCCGGGATCGCGTCGCGGTAGGCGTAGTAGGTGGACGGGCCGCCGCGACGCGTGGGGGCGTCGTCGATGATGTCGTCGTGGATGAGAAGGTGGGCCTGGAGCAGCTCGATGCTCAGCGCGGCCGTGTCGACCGCATCCTGACGACCCGTTCCGGGCACCAGGTTCATCGCCTCGTACACGAAGGCGACGCGCTGCCGTTTGCCTCCGCGCAGCGCCAGTTCCTCGACGCGGTCCAAGGCCTCAGGAGCAAACCGGCTGAGCTCCGGCGCATCCCAACTGCCACGCAGCGAGCGGAAATATGCCTCGAACAGATCCTGGAACCGGTCGCGGTGACCGGAGATGCGGCGCCCCATCTCGTGGGTGACCACAGTGGCGTTCATGCGCGGGAAGAGCCCTTCTGTGCACACCAGCCGGCGATTCCGTACTCGGTGGAACCGCTGATCAGGACGGAATGTGGCCGTGCAGGCATATGCGCCCTGCGGCCACGGCCAGTGCATCCCGGCCGGGTGTTGCGCCGATAGAGGTGGCGGTGTCGCGGTTGTCGCGCAACAGCCGAGGGTGCCCCCGGAGGGTTCAGCGGCGCGTGCCCATCGGCCGGAGAACTGCCTGTGTGACGGCAAGGTGCGGGGGCCGGGTGACCATGTACGCGATGGCGTCGGCGACATCCTGCGCGGTGAGCGCCGCACGGTCCCCGCGCAGCAGGCCAGCGGTCAGCGCGGTGTCGACGAGACCAGGCTCGATGACAGCCACCCTCACCCCGTGCGGTTCCAGTTCCTGTCGCAGGCCCTCGCTCCAGGAGGCGACCGCGCTCTTCGTGGCCGCGTACACCGCCGTTCCCGCCTTGGCCGCGTACCTCGCGACGGACCCGATCGTGATCAGGTCCGCGGTTCGACGCGGCCCGGTAGCGGCCGCTTTGAGGTGTTCGACGGCCGCTCCAGCGGTGTAGAGGGCGCCGAGGAGGTTCGTCTCGACCATGGCCTGCCACTGATGCGCGGCGCCGTCGACGAACGGGCCCAGGGCAGCGGTGCCGGCCGAATTCACCAGGATGTCCAGGCTGCCGAACTCGGCGGCAGCGTGCTCGACCGCGTCGCGAGCGGAGGCCGGGTCGGTGACGTCTCCCACGACCTCGATGGCGGTGCCCCCTCGCTCGGCCACGGCAAGGCCGGCGGCCCGCAGCGCTGCCCTGCTCCTGGCCACCAAGGCGACCTGGGCCCCGAGTGCGGAAAGCTCAAGTGCCGCCGCGCGGCCGATCCCGCTCGTGGCCCCAGTGATCAGGACGGATACGCCCGCCAGACGGCTCACCTACTCCCCCTTCTCCGACGCGCAGAGCCGCACCCTACGGTCTGGCCACGCCTCCCGTCTGCATCGGGCGGTGTTGCGGTACAGGCGCAACACCGTCGAGGTCACGACGCCGCACGAGGTGCCCGAGCAGCCACCTCGGAACAGGCAACGAACACGAGGCCGGCCCCCCAGAGAGCCCAACTTCTCGGGGTTCCAGTCCACTTCTGTCGGCGACACGGCTGTCAGCGGACCCTCGTCGCCACAGCGCACGGCCGTTGCGCGGATACCGCAACGCGTGAGGACCTAGCGGCGCAACGGCCGCCTCGGATCGACTGTCCCGCACCCCGGTTCCCGCCACGCTCTCGTCGTGCTGGCGGTTGAGGGCTTCTTTCGCCCCTGCGGTACCTACGTCGGCGCCGCCTGGAGCATCCTGAAGGGACTCCGCAGATGCAGCAGACACCGACCCTCCCGCCGGTCGTGGAGGCCGACGAGATCGCCGCGCGCGGCTTCCTGACGCGCACGGAGCTGGGTCAGCATTTCCTCCGCTCGTCGGAAACCGCCCGCCGCCTCCTGGGCGCCATAGACATTCCCGCCGATGCCCACGTGATCGAGGTGGGCGCGGGGCTGGGCACGCTGTCCAGGACGATCGCGCTGGCCGGCCACCGCCTCTGGGCCATCGAGAAGGACGAACGTCTCCGGCAGCAGCTGACGGGCCAGCTGGCCGAGTTCGGCAGCAGGGCTCGGCTCACCATCGGGGACGTCCGCCACGTCGACCTGGAGCACGGCGTCGGCGAGCGCGGCGTTCTGGTGTCGATCATGCCCTTCGACCCGGAGCTGTCGGTGGCCCTGATCAAGCACGTGCTCAGCTTCCCCGCCGTGACCCGCGGTCTCGTGGTCCTGCCGTGCGCCGCCGCCGACCGCCTGGCGTCCGAGACCGACCATCAGCTGGAGGTCGAGGAAGTGGACGGGATCTCCCGGTCCGACTTCTGGCCGGAGGCGCCGACGGTCCTACGCGTGGTGACCATCGAGAAGGTCCTGCCGTGCAGGAGCTGATCGCCACCGGCTGCTTCCACTCCGCCCTCCCCGACGGCCGGGCCACACTGGGCGCTGTCCGCCGCGCGAAAGCGGACGGCGCCCTGGTGATCGACGCCGGCGACTTCTTCTCCGGCAGCGCGTTCTACGCCTTCTCCGAAGGAAGGGTCGAGCAGCGACTCCTGGCGGAGCTGTACGACGTCGTCGTGCCCGGCAACCACGACCTGGCCGATCTGATGCGCCTGACCGATCCGCTCGGCTTCCCGCCGGTCGTGTGCGCCAACCTGCGCCCGCCCGCCGCCTTTCGGGGCAGGTGGGTCAGCGGGTTGACGCTCCGGGGCAGCACCCGCGTGGTGGGGATCGTGGGCTATCTCGGTGCACAGGCATTCGAGGCGATCCCGAAGGAGGAGCGTGACGGCTTCGACTTCCGCCCTCCCACCGCGGACCTGATCGCCGCCGAAGCGGAAACGCTGCGCCGCAAGGGTGCCGAGATCGTCATCGGAGTGAGCCACAGCGGCTTCCTCAACGACGTCGCCGACCAGGAAGCCGGCTGGCCGCTCGACACGGTGATCGCCGCCCACTGCCACTCCCCGTGGTCGCACTGGGCAGACGGATCGCGTCACGTGACGAAGCCGCCCGCCTCCGGCAAGGGGCTGCTCCGCCTGCGGATCGGCGGGAACGGGCTGGAGAGCATCAGCCAGCACCTGAACGCAGACGGCGCGCGGGACTTCGACGACCGTCTGGACGAGGACCTCGCCGGCTTCTCCGCCTGGGGCGCGGAACGGCTCGGTGCCCTGCACGAACCCCTGCCCGACCGGGACAGCGTGGCCCGCAAGCTCGTCGGCCGGGGCCTCGCCGCAGCCGGCACCGGCAGTTTCCTGCTCAACACGTACACCCTGCGCGGCGGACTGCCGGGCACCGTGACCCGACGAGATCTCTTCCGCTGCGCACCGTTCAACAGCGAACTGGTCGTCCTCAACGCCGGCCACCAGGTCGAGGACCTCATCCTCCGAGCCCGAGAACTGGGCGAGGACGTCACCGCGTCCGCTACGACGCCCGCCGGCCCGCACAGCATCGCCACGACCCGCTACCTGGCCGAGCGCCTTGCCGTGGCCTTCCGCCCCCTCGACCCGCCGTGCTCCCTGCACGACCTCCTCATCGACCTCGCTCAGGAGTCCCGATGACCAACCTGCTGACCTTGGACGGCCGCGACCTGACTCACGGCCCGTCCGCCCCGCGCCACTTCGCCGAGGCCCTCACCGGCCCCGGCGCCGGCCGCGCCCTGGTCACCTTCCCCGGCGCCGAGCACGAGCGGAACCTCGAGCTCAGCCTCAGCCTGCTCTCCAGCCTCGGCCCCATCCTGACCGTCTACCCCGGCGACGGCTGCTGGAGCGACCTGTCCGTCCGCGAGGACGCCGACCCCGGCCGTACGCACGGCGTCGGGGAGAACCGCCTCCACGTCGACCTCGTCGACCGCGACGGCCTCCCCCGCTACATCGCGCTGTACTGCGTGCGACAGGACCCCCATGGAGGAGGAGCCTCCGCACTGGCCGACCTGTGGCAGGCCGCCGACGCCCTGGGCGAGGACGACCGCCGGCTTCTGGGCCGCTCCGTCTTCTCGTACTTCGCCGACCGGGACGTCCACGGCGTCGGCGAGAGCCTGAAGACCTTCGCCGTGCTGCCCGCCCGGCTCGACGGCACGACGCCGGTCCGGTTCACCGCCAAGATGAAGCCGCACCTGGAGCGCGGCGAGCTCACCGAGGACGACGACCCCGTACCGGTGGCCACCGCGTTCGGTCGGTTCGTCGACGCCGTGTACGCGGCGCGCACGACGTGCCGCCTCCAGCCTGGGCAGCTGCTCGTCTTCGACCAGCACCGCTACGCCCACGGCCGGATGCCGCTCGGTGCGGGCCAGGGGGACCTGTCCGCGGACGTGCGGCGGCTGCTGAAGCAGACGTACGTCGGCGCCGCGCCGCTCGGGGGTGCCCTGTGATCCTCACCAAGACCGCCATCCGCGAGGCCGTCGAGGCCGGCGATATCACCATCGACCCCTTCGACCCCGAGCTGCTGAACCCCAACAGCTACAACTACCGCCTCGGCCACACCCTGAAGGCCCTCACCAGCGCCCCGGCCGACCCCCGCCGCGAGCCCGAGACGACCACCGTCGTCCTCCCGCCGGAGGGCTACGTCCTGCAGCCCAGGGTGGTCTACCTCGGAAACACGGTGGAGCGCATCGGCAGCAACGAGCGGGTGTCCAGCCTGATCGGGCGCTCCTCGGTCGGCCGGCTCGGCTGCTTCCTGCAGATCTCCGCCGACCTCGGCCAACTCGGAGCCGAGCACTGCTGGACCCTGGAGATCACCGTCGTCCAGCCCCTCAGGGTCTACTCCGGCATGCGGATCGGGCAGGTGTCCTTCTGGCGCCCCACCGGAGACCGGATGCCGTACCAGGGGCACTACGGCCGGATCAGCGACCCGGCGCCGTGGGCGCCGAGCCCCTTGCCCGGCGCGGTCGCGCACGCGGCGCTGACCGGGCAGGAGGTGGCCGCGTGATCCTCACCGGCCCGCAGATCGGAGAGCGCGTCAAGGACGGCGGCATCCGCATCGACCCCTTCGACCCGACCCTGCTCCAGCCGAACTCCTACGACTTCCACCTGAGCGGGCGGATCGGCTGGTACACCGACGACGTCCTCGACTGCGCGCGGGAGAACCCGTTCGAGGAGCACCCCTTTCCGGACGACGGCATGGTTCTCCTGCCGGACCGCATCTACCTGGGCTCCACCGTCGAGCGGATCGGCAGCGAACACTACGCCCCGATCATCCGCGCGAAGTCGTCCGTCGCCCGGCTCGGTCTGTTCGTGCACGTCACAGCCGACCTGATCGACATCGGCTCGTACGGGCAGCTCACCCTCCAGCTGCACGCCGTCCAGCCCGTCCGCGTCTACCCCGGAATGCTGATCGGTCAGGTGACCTTCTGGACGCCCGAGGGCGAGATCACGCTGTACGACGGCAAGTACCAGGGCTCCGACGGCCCCCGCCCGTCGGAAATCCACCGGGACTTCGAGGCCGACCGGTGACCGCCGCCCAGCGGCTGGCCGGGCCCAGCGAGCACGTCGTCGCCGTGGTCGCCCACCCGGACGACGCAGAGCTGCTCTGCTACGGCACCCTGCGCCAGGCCCGGCTCGCCGGCGCGGCGGCCACCGTCGTGGTCGTCACCCACGGCGCCAACGGCGTCTCCGTGGCCGACGCGGACGCCGGCCACCGGCTCGACGAGGACGACCGGGCCGCCGAGGTCCGTGCGGCCTGGACCGGGACCGGCGTCGACACCGTGTTCCTCGGCCTGCCCGACGGCGCCCTGGCACCGGACCGGGACCTGATCTCCGCCGTGGAACGCGAACTCGCCGCCCGGCAGTGCACGGTACTCATCACGCACAGCCCGCGGGCGGCCAACGACCACCAGGACCACCTCGCCGTCGGCACGGCCGCCGCGAACGCGGCCACCCGCGTCCCGTCCTGCCACACCGTGCTGCACGGCGCACCCCACGCTCCCCGCTCCGGCTTCACCCCCACCGTGCTGGTCGACATCACCTCCTTCCTCGACGACAAAGTCCTCGCCCTCAAGGCCCACCAGAGCCAGGCCGGCCGCTGGTACCTGGGCGAGGAGTACACCCGGCACCAGGCCGCGCAGGCCGCTTGGCGGCTGCGGCCCACCGCGGCGGCCGACGGCCGGGTCTTCGAGACCTTCGAGACGAGCCTGCTCACCCTCACCTTCCCCGCGGGAAAGGAGCCCCGCTCGTGATCTACATCGAGCAACCGCCGTTCTCTCCGTGGCTCGGTTTCTGCGAGGCCCTCATCGGCTGTGACACCGTCGCGCTGTACGACTCCGTCCAGTACACCGACGGCGGCTACCAGAACCGCAACACGATCAAGACCGCCGACGGCCCTCAGCTGATCACCGTGCCCGTGACCCGCTCGGCGGGCCGGCTCATCCGCGACATCCGCATCGCGCCCGCCTTCGACCCGGACGTCCTGCTCCGCCAGATCCGCCTGGCCTACGCCCGCAGCCCCCACGTCGACGAGGCCCTGCACGTCCTCCGCCCCGTCCTGGGCGCCGGCCACCAGTGGCTGGTCGACCTCAACATCGCCCTGATCGACCAGATCACCACGGCGCTCGGCGCCCGGGCCCGGATCCTGCTGACCTCCGAGATGAAGATCGACTGCGAGGACAGGACCGAGCGGCTGGCGGCCATCTGCGCCCACGCCCAGGAGACGGTGCTCTGGGCAGGCTCCGGCACCCGGCAGTACCTCGACACCACCGCCCTCGCCGCTCACGGCGTCGACGTGGTCTGGAACGAGTTCAACGACCGGCACCCCGTCTACCGACAGGCGTGGCCGCGGCAGGGCTTCCTGCCGCGGATGTCCGTCATCGACGCCGTCTGCGCCCTGGGCTGGGCGGGCACCGCCGCCCTGCTGCGCACCTCGTTCGACACCTACCTCCCCCACGGCCAGAAGGGAGCAGCGGCGTGACCCGCCCCCTGATCCTCACCGGCATCGACCTGCCCATGGAGCCGTCCTGCGGCTCCACCATCTGGTGCAGCGACGTCTACTCCCGCCTCGACGGCTTCCGCACGGTCTTCGTGGGCCTTCCCGGCAGCGGCACCTGGAAGCACGGCTTCACCGACACCGTCCTGCTCGGCGCCACGAAGCAGCCCTACGGCCCCGCCTTCGACGCCTACACCGACCACCTGACCGAGGAGGTCGCCGACCTCCTCGACGCACACCGCCCCGACCTCATCCACGCCCAGCACCTGGGCTTCGGCCTGTCCCTCGCCTTCGCCCGGGCGGCCGGGGCACGACGCCGGCGGATTCCGATCGCCTCGGTGGCCCACGGCACCGACGTCATCGCCGCCGCCGAGAACGACCAGGCCCTCAGCACCCTTCGGGAGATCGCCACCGCCAGCGAACGCATCGTCGTACCCACCCTGGCGATGGCCTCGGAGGTCGACCGGCTCACCGACGGCCGCCACACCGGCCGCGTGAAGGTGGTGCCGTGGGGTATCCCCCTGCCCGAAGCCCCCCTCGCACGCCCCGGTGGCGGCCGGCGACTGCGGCTGGTGCACGCCGGCCGCCTGGACGCCAACAAGTCCACCCGGACCGCGATCGAAGCCCTCGCCCTGACCGAAGAACCGCACCAGCTCACCGTCATCGGAAGCGGCAGCGAACTCGCGGCCCTCCAGCACCGGGCCGCCGAACTCGACCTTGGCGACCGGGTGCGGTTCGAGGCGTTCCTCCCACGAGACGAACTGTGGTCCCGCCTCCCGGACTTCGACCTCAAGCTGTTCACCACCCGCCAGTTGGAGGCGTACGGACTGGTCGCCGTCGAGGCCCAGGCCCACGGTGTGCCCGTCCTGTACGGAGACCTCCCGGGCCTGAAGGACATCCTCGGCCCCGGTGCACTGAGCTACCCGCCCGGTGACGCCACCGCGCTGGCGGCCCTGATCGACGACCTGGCCGCCGACCCGGCTCGGCGGCAGACCCTGCGCACCGACGCGATCGCCAACGCGCGCCGACACGACATCGCGGGCACAGCCGATGGTCTGGCCGCGCTGTCTCGGTCCGTTCTGGAGGGTCTTCGGTGACCGAGACACCGCTGTACGCGAGCCGACTGTGGCCGCCGGTACGCCCCCGGACCGGTGAAGCGACCGCCACCACCATCGACCTGCTGCGCGACCTGGGCCTGGTCGCCCGCACCGGAGCCACAGGGGTGCACACCCTCCTGCCGCTGGGCCTGCGCGTGCACGACCGCCTGACGGCCATCGCCCGGCGCGCGTTCGAGGAGCACGGCGCCCTCACCTTCTCCGCGCCAACGCTGCAGAGCCGGGAGCTGTGGCAGGAGACCGGCCGGTGGGACGCCTACCGCGCGGAAGGCGCCCTGCTGACCGTCACCTCCGCCGGAGGGGAGGAGATGTGCCTCGCGCCCACCTCGGAGGAGATCGCGACCTCCGTCATCCGCGAGCATCTGCAGTCCTTCCGTGACCTGCCGGTCCGTCTCTCGCTCAGCACGAGGAAGTTCCGCGACGAGATCGCCCCCCGGGGCGGGCTGATGCGCGGACGCGAGTTCGTGATGGCCGACGCCTACACCTTCGACGCCTCCCGAGAAGGGATGCTCGAATCGGTCGAATTCCTCAACGCCTCCGTCACCGCCGCCCTGACGGGCATGGGTCTGAGCGGCGTCTTCCAGGCATCCGCCGACGGCGGCAGCATCTCCTCCGGCCCGAGCACCGAGCACCTGGTGCTGTCCGACACCGGTCAGAGCACGATCGTCGTCTGCGACCACTGCGGTAACCGGGGTGACGGCGCCGTCATCGCCTCCCAACCCCCGCCATCCCCTCGGGACCCCATCGTCAACGTCATCGCCCTCGCGCTCACCCTCCCCGACGGCACGAGCCGCGCGGCCACCGCCTCCATCCGCGCCGACCTCCAGGTCAGCCTCCGTAAGGTCGCCGCCGCCACCGGAGCCGTCCACGTCCGCCTCCTCGACGAGGACGCCCTCCCCGCGCTCCTCGGCAAGAAGGCCGGCACGCTCACCCCGTGGGACGCCGCCACCGCGGACACCGTCCTGCCGCTCTACGACCAATCCGCAGTCGACCTCGAGCGGTTCTCGATCTCCGACGGCCGCGACGGACTGCGCACGAACGTCCAGTGGAGCGGAACATCCGGCCTGCCCGCCCTGTCCCCGCACGGCGCCGACCTCCATCACGCCGCCGACCGCAGCCGCTGCGCCCGCTGCCGCGAAGGCCACTACCGCGAGACCAAGGCCGTCGAAGTCGCCCACGTCTTCGAGCTGGGCACCCAGTACTCCCAGCCCATGAACCTCACCTTCACCGACGCCAGCGGCCAGCAGGCCACGCCGTGGATGGCCTGCTCCGGAATCGGCATCACCCGCTGCCTGCAGACCTCCGCCGAACTCCACCGTGACCACCACGGCCTGCGATGGAAGCCCGGCACCGGGCCCGCCGACATCCACCTCACCGTCCTGCGCGCCGACCAGCCCGAGATGCGCGAACGAGGCGACAAGCTCACCCAGCAGCTGCACACCCAAGGCCTCCGCGTCCTCGTCGACGACCGGCCGCTGCCGACCGGAGACAAGCTGCGCTACGCCCGCCTCCTCGGCCTCCCCCACACCGTCGTCCTCTCCCCCCACCGCCCGGCGAACGAGCTCGAACTCCTCGACCGCTGGACCGGCCGCACCACCACCACCACCACCGAATCCAGCCAGATCCACCAGATCATCTCCGCCCGATAGCAGCACATCCGCCCACAGAAGACAGCGAATAGCGTCGCCACAGTCCGCGAAAACAGGCGACGCTATCAGCGCTGCCGAAATAGAGAAATCCGCACAAGAAATCCAGATGATCAGCCTGGAAAAGGCTCTGGCTGGAATCTCCCGAACCGGTTGACGACCCATCCAGGGGCCTCTAGCTTGAGGAACATCGCCGAAGCGAACGGGTCGTAGCTCAAGGGCGGAGCACGGTCAAAGCGTGACCGAGGAGCTGGTTCGAATCCAGCCGACCCGACTCAACGAGAAACCGAACGCAATGCGGCAAAGCACTACCGAATTCGATGCGTCGCCGGGACCGCCACGATCACAGAATGGTGCAGATGAAAATTGCCATCACGGGCGGCGCCAGCGCCGGCCACGTCGTTCCGGCCCTCGCTGTCGCTGGCCAGCTCCGCGACCGTGGTGCTGAGCTGGTCTACCTCGGACGCGAGAACACGATCGAGCACGACTACGCCCAGCGCGCAGGGATCCCATTCCGCCACGTCCCCTCGGCCGGGCTGCGCCGCCACCGCTCCGCCGGCAACCTGCTGATGCCCTTCACCGTCGCCCGGGGCATCCTCGCTGCCTTCACGGCGCTGCGGCGCGAACGGCCCGACGCCTTGTTCTCCAAGGGTTCGTACGTCTCCGTGCCTGTCGGCATCGGCGCCGCCCTCGCCCGCGTCCCCGTCGTCATCCACGAGAGCGACCACTCCCTGGGCCTGGCGAACAAGATTCTGGGGCGGGTGGCCACCACCATCTGCCTGAGCGTCCCGGCTTCCGGCCCGACGCCGCGCTGGATGCGCAACAAGACTCAGGTGACTGGGCTGCCGCTGCGCGCGGACCTTGCCGACGCCAAGCCTGAAGTGCTGCGCGAGCGCCTCGGCGTCTCCGCCGACAAGCCGGTGCTGCTGATCTTCTGCGGAAGCAGCGGATCGCAGCGCATCAACACCGCCGTCCGCAGTCAACTCGACGTCCTGTGCGAGCGGTACAGCGTGTTGCACGTCGTCGGCAAGGGCAACCTCGAACCTCAGCTCACCGGCCGGGCCGGGTACTGGCAGCTGGAGTACCTCCACGACGACATGCCGCACGCCCTGGCCCTGGCCAACCTCGTCATCGGCCGGGCCGGGGCCACCACCCTCGCCGAACTCGCCGCCCTGGAGCTGCCCGCCGTCCTGGTACCGCTGCCCGTCTCCGTCAGCCGCGGGGACCAGCTCGACAACGCGCGCGCCTACGCCGCCGAGCACCCGCAGCGCTGCCGCGTCGTCGCCGACGAGCAGCTGACTGACGACCCTGGCGCCCTCGTCCACGCCTGCGCCGCCCTGTCCGCCGCCCCCCGCGGCGGACAGGGCGCCAGGCCGCGCCCGGAAGCCGCGGCCGAACGCGTCGCCGACCTCGTCCTGCGGGCGGCCGGCCGGCACAGGTAGCGGGAGGTCAGTCGTGGTTGCCGTACATGTCGCGGATCTCCGCCTCGCTCTCACCCCTGTAGGTGAGGTGCCAGTGCATGTGCTTGGACTCCTGGTACAGCCCCAGGTTCGTGTTCACCGAGCACGATCCGTACTCCTTCTCCACTCCGGCGGCCACCTCCCGCACCACCGCGACAACCTCGTGCAGAAGGCTCTCGTCAGAGTTCCCGAGGTCGGTGAGCGAGGGGACGTGCTCCTTGGGGATCACCACGATGTGCACCGGGTACGACGGGTTGGTGTGGTGGAAGGCCAGCACCCGATCAGTCTCCGCCACCTTCTCGATGGGGACCGCGCCGGTGAGCGCCTGGTGGCAGTAGAAGTCGGAGACGGTCTCGGTACTGGTCACAGGTGCGCACCTTCGTTGGGCAGGAATGTCGGACGAGCGCCCGCCGCGCGTGTTCGCCAGGCAGGCGTCGACGCCAGCGTAGCGATCAGCCAACCGACAGCCGAATCAGCTCAACACCGGCTCTGCGAACGGGTGTTCGTCGAACCTGTGCAGCGCTCCGCGGAACTCTCCCGCCCGGGAGGCACGAACCGATCCTGGACCATCGAGAAGGGACCACGTTCATGACTGTCACGCTCGAACCCGCGGTGGCGAAGCCGCCGACCGCGCCTGGGCTCCTCGAACTGGAGATCACACGGCGCTGCCAGTTGACCTGCCGATCGCACTGCTACGCCGAGGCCGGCCCGACGCAGGGGCACGGATCCATGACCACCGACGAGTGGAAGCGGATCATCAGCGAAGCCGCCGCCCTCGGCACGGAGCGGATCCAGCTGATCGGCGGCGAGCCCACGCTGCACCCCGACTTCGCCGAGCTCGTCGAACACGCCCTGTCGAGCGGGCTCGAGGTGCTCATCTACTCGAACCTCTACCACGTGCGCGCCGAGCACTGGAAGCTCTTCACGCGGCCCGGCGTCAGCCTCGCCACCTCCTACTACGCGGACACCGATGACGGCCACGACCGGGTCACCGGCCGCACCGGATCCCACGCCGCCACCCGAGCGAACATCGCCGAGGCGCACCGCCGCGGCATCCACGTCCGGGTCGGGATCGTCGACGTCCTGGAGGGACAGCGCGTCGCCGAGGCCCGCGCGGACCTCCAGAGCCTCGGCATCACGGACATCCACACCGACCGTGTCCGCGCCGTCGGCAACGCCGCCAAGGGCACGGCCCTGCCGTCCACCTCCGCGCTGTGCGGCCGGTGCGCCAACGGCATCGCCGCGGTCCTGTCGGACGGGACGGTCACCCCGTGCGTCCTGGGCCGATTCCTGCCCGCCGGCAACATCCAGGGCAATACGCTGCAGGGGGTGTTCGCCTCCTCGTCCTGGCGGCAGGTCGCCGCGAGCATCCCTGCCAGCCGGCATGACCCCTGCGGCCCCGACTGCGGGCCCAACGACGACAGCTGCAAGGGCGGCGGCACCTGCGACCCCGCCTCCGGCCTCACTCCGACCACCGCGGACTGAACGGGGAGAACTTCGATGGACTGGGAATCAGCGGCACGCCGGCTCGCCGCCAGCACTGCCGTCCGGCCGGAGTCCCGGTGGTACGCACCGGTTGCCACCACGCAGCGCCACCGGTTCGTGCGGCGCTGGTGGGCCCGGGACACTGCGGACGACGGCAAGCCTGTCTGGGTGCTGCGGGACGGTGCCGCTGACCCCGAGCAGTGGCTGCGGACTGCCTACAGCGACAGCACGCTCGTCACCCGGGTTGGCCCCCATCATGCCGACCACGCCGACCCGGGCCAGACCCTTGTCCGCAGCTCCGACCGGTACTCCACCTCGTCTTCCACGCTGCCCTCGCTGGTGCTGCTGATGTACCGCTCCGGATGCATCACCGACACCTCCCGCGTGCTGGTGACCACCGGAAGTGGCTACGGCACCGCCCTGGCATGCGCCCGGCTCGGCGAAGACCAGGTCACAAGCGTCGATGTCGACCCCTACCTCGTCTCGGCGGCCCGACAGCGCCTCGCCGATGCCGGTCACCACCCGCGGCTCGAGGTCTGCGACCTGACCAAGGCGCTTCCCGACGGCAGCTACGACCGGATCATCTCCACCGTGTCGGTGCCCGCCGTGCCTGTCTCGTGGCTGGAGGCACTCGCCCCCGGCGGACGGCTGGTGACCACCCTCGCCCGGACCGGACTGATCATCGTCGCGGACAAGAACAGCGACGGCGGAGCGACTGGGTACGTCGCGCCCGAGTCGGCCGGCTTCATGAGTGCACGTCACGGCGAGGACTACGACGCCATCCTCACGGACGACGCGCCCGGATGGCAGCACGCCCGGCACGCCGAAGGCGAGACCAGCACGGGCCGCTACCCGCTGACGTACGTGCCGGACACCTGGGACCTGCGGTCCACCCTCGAACTCCTGCTGCCCGGCATCGAGCACCGTCAGCACACGGCGGACAATGGCAGCCGCACCGTGTACATGCTGCACAGGGACGGCTCCTGGGCCCGGGCGACGGCATCAACGCGCCACGAGCTGCCGACGGTGCACCAGGGGGGGCCGACCCGCCTGTGGGACGAGCTGGACCGCATTCGCACCTGGCTCGTCGTAGACGGAGAGCTCCCCGTCCGGGGCGCTGCGGTGACCATCACCGCCAACGGGGTGGTCACCCTCTCGCGGAAGGGATGGACGGCCACGGTCGGGTGAGAGCTTGCCGGCCGGTTCGAGCCTGGCGACCGCCATGCCGTACTCCGTCTAGGCGAGCGGTCGCCCCCGTCCGCGAATGCCTGTCCGCTGCCGTGGCCTTCGCCCTCGGTGGCTTGCTCACCTCGACGACGGGCGACACCTGGCTCCGGCAGCTCATCCCGCTTCAGCAGTAGTACGTCGCTGGCTGTGGCGCGTCACCTCGACGCCCTACGGCCGCACTGCTGTCGGGTGCCGCGCAACAGCGATCTGTCCCAGAGGATGCCACCGTCGGCGATTCGGCCAACCGCTCTACTGCACAGACCTGTTGCGGGGGCTGGATCCGTGCATTCTCCATGCGCTCGCACCCGCTCTATCTCGGGAAATCCGAAGCGACTCAAATACACCAGTTCGATATGCCCGGCGTGGTCGTTGAGCCTCACGACCACGCCGGACGACCGTCTAGGGGGACCACGTTGACCTCGGCCGCAACGAACGAGCAGCAGAACTCAGCGCCTCCTCCGCCCCCGCCGGCAGAGATCACGTACAGCGGGCAGTACTCCGTTAACCCGCTCGCCGAGGTCTCCTTCCGGCGCATGTGCGCGCAGATCCCTGCCGTCCTGGGCCGAATCGGACGTCTGTCATGGCGAACCGACCGGCGGGCCGTGCAGCTTCTCCTCGGCTGCCAGGTAATCACCGGCGTAGCGGCCGCCGTACTGCTGGCCGCCACCGCTCGCGCCATGGCACCAGTCCTGGGGGACGGCACTGCTGCCGAGCGGTTGCGCGGCGCACTGCCGGCTCTGGTCGTAGTGGCGCTCGGCGCCGCACTGGCACGAGTGGCGGGGGCGGCCGCCACGTACGCCGAGCGGCGGATCACTCCGCGGTTGACCACGGAGACGGACACCGCCCTGGTCGAGGCGGTGTGCCGGGTCGAGGCCTCCGCATACGCCGAGGACGGCTTCTCGGACCGGCACGAGGCTGCCGAGATGGGGGTGATCCGCACACACGTCATGGTCACTGACGCCCAGCGGTTCCTGTCCGCGCTGATCCGGATGGTCACCGCGGGCGGGGTTCTGTCGGTGCTCAACCCGTGGATGCTGCCGCCGCTCCTGCTCGCGGTGCTGCCGGCCGGTGTCGGTGCCGTGTTGACCGCCCAGGTCGACTACGAGATCCACTACGCCAACATCGCCGACCGCAACGTGCGCGGCATGATGCGCTGGTGGGCGACTGAGTCGAAGTACGGCGACGAGGTCCGCGCCAACTCGATGACCGACTACCTCGTCTACTGGTACCGAGCCCTGTCCGACCGGTGCGACCGCCGCACCCTAGCCGCAGCCCCGCGTACCCTGCGGATCTCCCTGTTCTCTGCACTGGCCGGCGGCATCTTCCTCGTCGCGACCTGGGGCGCGCTGGCCTGGCTGGCGGTGTCCGGGCGAATCGAACTCGCGGTCGCGGCGACGGCGGTCATTGCCGTGCAGACCACGCTTTCCGCACTGTCTCAGGTGGTCATCAACGGCGCCGCGGTCTTCCACACCAGCCTGTACCTGAGCGACATGCAGGCCTTTCTCGACGACGCCGCCGCCCGCGCCCCCAAGCGCGGTTCCCACGTGCACACCGCGCCGACGGAGGAGATCCGGCTCGACGAGGTCGTCTACCAGTACCCCGGCAAGGAGAAGCCCGCCGTGGACGGCGTCTCCCTTACGCTGCAGCGCGGCCAGATCCTCGCGATCGTCGGCGCGAACGGCTCGGGGAAGTCCACGCTCACCCGGCTGCTGACCGGGATCTACCTGCCCGACAAAGGCAAGGTCACCTGGAACGGCACTGACCTGGCTGAGGTGGACCCCGTCACGGTGTGGGCGGACACCGGCCTGGTGCCGCAGATCTTCGCCCAGTGGCCCCTGCGGGTCCGGGAGAACGTCACCCTCGGCCAGCCCCGCACCCACGACGACGCCCCCGTGTGGGAGGCCGTCGACGCGGTCGGTCTGCGCGAGGCCGTCGAGGATCTCCCCGCGGGTCTGGACACTCTTCTGGCCCGGGATGTCTTCGGTGGCTCGGAGCTCTCCGGCGGACTGTGGCAGCGCGTGGCGTGTTCGAGGGCCCTGTACCGGCGCCCGGGGCTGCTGATCCTGGACGAGCCCACCTCCCAGATGGACCCGCGTGGCGAGCACCAGATGTTCGAGCAGATCAAGGCCATCGCCGCCGACCGCATCACGATCGTGGTCACGCACCGCCTGGAGAACACCAAGATCGCCGACCACATCATCGTGATGGAGCACGGCCGGATCACCGAGCAGGGCCGGTACGACGACCTTGTCCACGCCGGCGGGACCTTCGCCGAGCTCCTGGAACTGTCGCAGGACCGCTGATCCGCCTCGCCCCTCATTCCGTCAAGGAGGAGCCGTGCCACCATCCCCCGCCGTTGCCACCGTCTTCGCCTCCCGCTCCTCGTACGCTTCGCACCTGGGCACGAGGTGCACGGCGTGAGGCAGACGAAACCCCTGCCCACCGCCGTGCAGCGCTGGGTTGAGCAGCTGACCGGGCCGGTTGTGGCCGTACGCGACGCCTCGCACGACTGGCACCGCTCCCGGGTATGGGAGCTGACCGGCGGGGGTGGGGCCCGCTGGTACGTGAAGGTCTCGCCCTCGGGGAAGTTCTTCACCCGTGAGACCAGGGCCTACCGAGGCGTCGTTCCCGCGCTCGGGCACGGCCGGGCGCCCCATCTCCTCGACAGTCGCGCGGACGACTTGGCCTTGCTGCTCACGGTGGCGCCCGGTGTCCCGGCCCCGGGCATGAGCCTGGCCTCCGCCGAGTGGCGGTCCGTGCACTCGCAGGCCGGCATGCTGTGCGCCCGGCTCCACGAAGCCGGTGCACTCGATGCCCGCGACCGGGCTGAGGCCGCAGCGTCGTTGGCGGCCGCGGCTGACGGTGCGGAGAAGTACCTGGGACGGGCCGGGGACCGGCTCACCGAGGACGAGCAGCAGCTGGTGCGCGACTACGCGGCCCGGCTCCGCCGCGTGGGACGGGTGCCGCTCGGCTACATCCACGGGGACAACCAGCCGAGGAACTGGCTGTGGTCCGAGGCGGGGCTCGCGCTCGTCGACTTCGAGCGAACCCGACCGGCCGCCCGCGTGCAGGACCTGGTCATCCTCGCTGTCACCGAGTGGCTCGACCACCCCGACCGCGAGCAGGCATTCCTCCAGTCGTACGGGCGAGGGCTTACCGGCGCCGAACGGCAGGCTCTGCGCTGCCTGAGCGCGCTGGACGCGGTCAACTGCCTGGCCTGGGGCCCGGACAACGACCATCCCGAGGTCACCGCCCGAGGCCGGCGAACCCTGGACCGGCTCATGAAGGAGGACCGGCCGTGAGCGGCGTCCACCGCAGCATCACGCACGTCATGGTCCTGCTTCAGCATCCAGCCGACGGTCGGGTTCTCACCGTCCGGCACCAGCCGCGCTCGTGGCACTCTCCCGGACTGCTCACCGTCGTCGGCGGCCGACTTGAAGCCGACGAGTTCTTCGACGAGGGTGCCGCACGCGAGCTCGCCGAGGAGACCGGCATCCTGATTGCCCCGGCCCGGCTCGAGTTCTGTCAGCTGGTCCACCTGCACGCCGCGGACGGGGAACGGGTGACCGGCGTGGTGTTCCTGGCCCGGGAGTGGGAGGGCGATCCGTACAACCGGGAGCCGGGCACCCACAGCGAGCTGGTCTGGGCCGATCCCGCCAGCCCGCCCGAAGACTGCCACCCCTTCACCCACGAGGTCCTGCGCCGCTTCGCCGCCGGAGTGCGGTACGCCAACGTCGCCCCAGAGCTGACCAGCGGCGGTGAGTCGCCGTGACGGTCACCGCCCGGGCCGCGAAGGCCACCGCGTGGTCAAGTCCCGCTTTCCGGTTCCTGCTCGGCAGCGAGGCCGTGACCCTGTCCGGGTCGGCGGTGAGCACCGTCGCCCTGCCCGCGCTGGCCGTGCTGGAGCTGCGCGCGTCCACCACCGAGGTCGCCGTGCTCGCGTTCCTCGGACAGCTTCCGAGCGCGGTCGCGCTGTGGGCCGGGGCCCTGTCCGACCGGCGCCCCAAGCGACCCCAGCTGATCGCCTCGGACCTGGCGGCGGCTGGCGCCCTGGTGACCATCCCAGCAGCCGCTCTCGCCGGTGCGCTCACCGTCGGGCAGCTGTGCGTGGTCGCGGTCGTGCTCGGGGCGGCCAAGGTGCTGCACGACGCCGCGGCGATCAGCCTTCTGCCGGCCCTCGTCGATCCGAGCCAGCTCCACGACGCGAACTCGAAGATCGGCGCGGCGTCCTCGGTGGCCGACAGTGCCGGGACCAACGCCGGTGCCGCCCTGGTCGGCGCTGTCGGTCCCGCCCTTTCCGTCCTTGCCGACGCCCTGTCGTTTGTCGTCTCCGCACTGCTCATCTGGCGCATGCGCTTCCTCGAGGCCGCCACCGCTTCGCGCGCCCGTACGAGCCTGGCCGGGGACATCGCCGACGGCGTGCGCTACGTGGCCCGGCAGCCCACGATCCGCACGGTGATCGCCGCCTTGTCGACCCTCGCCTTCGGTCTGGCGGTGATGAACACCTACTGGGCGTACTACCTTCTGGACCGGCTCGGGGCTTCCCCGTCCGCCTTCGGCGTGATCATGGGCGTCGGCGGTGTCGGAGGATTGGCCGGTGCACTGCTCGCGCCCTGGATCGCCGCCCGGATCGGCATCGGGCCCACGATCATTGTGGGGTTCGCGGTCAGCCCCCTCGCCCAGGTGCCCCTGCTGTGCGCCGGCCCTGGCCTGCGGTGGCAGATCGTCCTGGCCGCCACGCTGGTGGTGCAGCTGTTCTGGGCGACGGCGTCGGGGATCAGCCAGCGCTCTCTGCGCCAGGCCATCTGCGATCCCGCCTTCCAGGGCCGTATGCAGTCCGCCAGCACCACGCTCACCGCCGGGGTCCGCCCGCTCGCCGCGGCCACCGCCGGCGGCCTGGTCCTCTTCCTCGACGTCCGGGCCACCCTCGCCATCGGCGCGCTCCTCCAAGTCGTACCCGTCGTCCTGTTGCTCGTCTCCCCCATCCGCGCGCTGCGGAAGATCCCCGCCCGCGCCGCCGTGCTGCCCGCCCGTGAAGGAGCCTGATGACCACCACGTCCACCGCGGCCGCGACCTACTGGGAGCCGCTCTGGTCCCAGGGCCGCCGCTACCGTCAGCTCGACGACACCGAGAACCAGCTGCTGGAGGACCACCTCGGCCCTGGCCGCGCCCGCCCGGCCCTCGACATCGGCTGCGGCGACGGCGCTCTTACCCGACGCCTCGCCCAGCTCGGCTACCGCACGACCGGCATCGACTGCTCCCCCAGCGCCATCGCGCTCGCCGCCACCCAGGACACCGCGCCCGGCCACGGCCCGGTCTGGCGGTGCGTGGACATCACCACCGACGACCTCAGCACCCTGCCGGAGCCGGCGTACGCGGCCATCACCTGCCGGCTCGTCTACCGGTGGATCGACGACAAGGCAGCCTTCCTCAACCAAGTCCGCCACCTCCTCGCCCCGGGCGGATCCTTCTGGGTCGTCACCGAGATCGCCGACCGCCGCCCCGCTACCGACCCCTTGCAGGACCTCGGCATCACCCCGGCCCAGGCCGAACTCCTCACGGCAGGCTGGTCCGCCGTCCACACCGCCGATCTCGACGTCCTGCGCTGCTACGCCCTGCGCCCCTGACCCCCCGCCCTGCGATCTGATGGAGGACCGGTGACCACCGAGCAGGACACCGTCGCGACCTGGAACACCTACGGCAACCACCAACTCGCGCGAGGACTCGAGCTACCCGAGCTGGACCGGTGGGACTGGGGCATCCCCGGCACCGGCCCCGGCATTGAGGTCTTCGGCGACGTGGCCGGGCTGCGCATCCTCGACCTCGGCAGCGGCCTCGGCCGGCACGCCGCCCACCTCGCCGCCCGGGGCGCCGACGTCACCGCCGTCGATGCCTCCCCCGCCCAACACCAGCGCGCCGCCATCCGCTACCCCGACACCCCGGGCCTGCGCCTGTTGTGCGCCGACGCTGTGGCCCACCTGCGCGCGGCCGACCCGTACGACCTGATCTACTCCGTCTGCTCCGTCCCCTACCTTGACCCCGACCGGCTGCTGCCTGTCCTGGTCAACGGCCTCAAGCCCGGCGGCCGACTGATCTTCTCTGCGCTGCACACCAACTCGGACGGCACCGGGCCGTCCACCGAGGTCGCCCCGCGGCCCGAGATCCTGCGCCTGCCCGGCACCACCGACGACCACCCCGTCGACATGTGGGTCCTCACTCCGCAGATGTGGGAAGACCTCTTGGTCCAGCACGGCCTAACCATGGAGGCGGTCACCGCGATCGGCTCCCCGAACCCGGACAACCACGTCTCCTACCGGCTGTACACAGCCCGGCGCCCGCAGCGGGTGCCCAGCCCGGCACGCGGCAGTCACGTCGATCCAGTCCCCCAGAACGACGGAAGAACCGTCGACCGGAAGCCGACCACGGTTCCAGGGGAGGCGACATCGTGGCCGCGCTGACGGACGATCCTCGCTTCGCCGTGACGACGTTCGTGGTGATCGACTTCGAGGGCCTCACCCCGCAAGGACGACCCGCCGAGCCGATCGAGGTTGCGATGTTGGCGCTGCGCCCGCTGGATGGCCGACTGGTGGAAACCGGTCGATTCGAGGAGCTGATGCGACCGCCTGCCGACGTGCCCGTGACCGCGCGGGATGTCCAGCTCAAGGGCATCACCCCGCGAATGCTCACCTCTGCGACCCCCGCTGCCGATGTGATGGCGCAGCTCGACGCGCGCCTGACTACGCCGCCGTACCGGCTGGTCGCCCATCATGCCTCCACAGAAGCCGGAATCATCGCCCGCCAAGCCGAGTACTGTCCCGTACTCGCCGCGACGCCGCTGCTGGACACGTTGCGCCTGGCCAAGGCCGTCGTGCCCGGTCTCGGCTCCTACGGATTGGACAGCCTGCTCGGCCACTACGGCATCCCCAGGCCCGCCGGACGGCACCGTGCGATGCCGGATGTCGGGGTCACCGCCCAGGTGCTGACCCGACTCCTAGACGACGGGTGCGCGGGCGGCCGGTGGAGCACGCTGCTCGAGCTGGACATGGCCGCCGGATTGCAGCCCACCCAGCCACCCCCGGCTCAGGACGCGGAACAGGGCTCCCTGTTCTAACCGGCGGACCGCCCCAGGAGGACGTCGCGCGGCGAACTCCATCCGGAACCACACCCGTAAGGAGACCTCTTCACCATGAACGTCCCACACCTGCCTTCGCTGCTGGGGGTGTTTGCGCACCCGGACGACGAATCCCTCCTGGCTGGCGGCGTCCTCGCGCAGCACGCCGCCGCAGGCGCCGCGACCGCCGTGGTCACGGCCACCTGGGCCCCCAACACCCACCGAGCCGCCGAACTCACGGACGCGCTCGCGGTCCTGGGGGCCGGCAAGCCCCGGATGCTCGGATACGCCGACGCCCGGATCCCCCACTCCGCTCCCGGCAAGTCCCGTCTGTGCGACGCCACTCTCGATGACGTGGTCGAGGTGCTCGTGGGACACATTCGCGAGCTTCGGCCGGACATCGTCGTCACGCACGACGCGTACGGGCAGCTCACCGGGCACCCCGACCACATCCACACCCACCGCGTGACCCTGCTCGCCGTACACGCCGCCGGGCTCCACCACCTCTACCCGCATGCCGGCACCCCCTGGCAGCCCAGCGCCCTATACGTGGCCACGCACCCGGAATCGGGCATCGACGAACTCGGAGGCCTCCTCCAGAATGTCGGCAAGACGGCCCACAGCGCCCCCGACGAACAGGTGACCGCGACCGTCGACGTGAGCTCCTGGGCGGAGACGAAGTGGGCTGCGATCCTCGCCCACCGCAGCCAGGTCGAGAGCCAGCGCCCTCTGCCGGCCCTTCTGTCCGGCCTCACTGCCGACGACCGGCACCGGATCCTCGCCACCGAGTGGTACACGCGCCTGGACACCAAACCCGCACCCGGGCCGCAACGGGATCTGACGCCCTGACTCCCTTCGTTGTCCGACGACACCGACACCCACCCCCTTCGACCCCTCTCAAGGAGCGCCCGTTGACAGCACACCCGTCGAACCCACCGCTGTGGGACGTGATCGGCCGGCTCGCCGCCCTCTTCACCGGCCTGGACTCAGAACGCGGGATGACCCCAGAGCAGCAGTGGACGCTGCAGGTCCTCAAGCTCACCGAGGAAGTCGGCGAGTCCGCGCAGGCCGTGGTCGGCGCCTGGGGCACCAACCCCCGGAAGGGGCAAAGCCACACGTGGCGACACGTTCAGGAAGAGGTGGCCGACACCGCGATCACCAGCCTGGTCACGCTGCATCGGATGCTTGGCGACGAGGCACCCGCGTTCCTGGCCGCCGTTCTCGCCCAGAAGTCCGCGAAGTTCCTCCCCCAGAGCAGTCGCATCGAGGAGGTGTGAGCCATGGGTAGGACATTGCGGCTGGCTGTCGCGCAGAGCACCGTGCCGGAGGACCCGACAGACCGCGGCGCGCTGCGGGCGGCCGGGCAGGAGATCCGGGCCCTGATGACCGAGGCCGTCGGGGCGGGTGCGCAACTGGTGCAGTTCCCCGAGGGGGCGATCGTCTATCCGAGCAAGCACGTGATGGCGGCCGGACCGGACGGACGGTTGGTCCCGGCCGACTGGAGCCGTGCCGCCTGGGACGTCATGCGCGAGGAGGCCGAGTCGATCGCCGCGCTGGCTGGGGAACTGCGGCTGTGGACGGCGTTCGGGTCGCTCCACCCGCTCACGCCGCCGAACAGGCCCCATAACAGCCTCTTCGTCGTCTCCGACCGTGGCGAGCTGGTCGCCAGGTACGACAAACGCTTCCTGTCGCATACCGAGGTTTCCTACCTGTACACCCCGGGGCGCGAGCCGCTCGTCTTCGAGGTGGGCGGCATTCGGATCGGCTGCGCGCTGTGCGTGGAGGCGAGTTTCCCGCCGCTCTTCGACGAGTACGAGCGCCTGGGCGTCGACTGCGTTCTGCTCTCCGTGATGGTGGACGATGCTCCGAGGGTGTAGGGTCTCAAATTTCGTGTCGGAATCTCACGGCCGATGTCGGATGGAAGTCGGATCCGACATCGGCCGCGAGACACCGCAGTTCAGCGGGGTGCGCCGTCGCAGCCGCTCGTCGGTGACTGCGATTTCCGACACGGGGCTGAGACGCCGACTGTCCGACATGACGTGAGACATCGGACGGACCCGCAGGTCACGAGACCTACGTCCGACACGAGCGGCGAGACCCTACAGAGGGCGCGCGTCGCCCAGGCCTACGGGACGCTGTACTGCTACTGGGTGGGCTACTCCGTACCGGCGCAGTTCAGCGCCACGGTGCCGTCCGGGATCGTGGCGCCCGGCGGCCGGTGGATCGCACAATGCCCTACCGACGGGCAACCCGCTCTGGCGGTCGCGGACATCGACCTCGGTTCGACCGATCCGGACCTCGAGGTGGCCCTTCGGTACGCCCGGCCTTGGCGCCGCCGGGCGCAGGACGGGCTCTACGAGGATCGACTGGTGGTCGGGGACCCGCGCAGCGACATCCGCACGGCCTTCTGAGAGCCCATCCACCTCTCACCCCCTGCCCCTGCTCACTAGACTCCGTGGTCATCCGGCAACTGATGCCCGTGCGCAGATCAAGCTCGACACCAAAACCGCCATCCCCGACAGTCTCCTCACCACCATGCCCACTACGCCGCTGCCCACGGTCGCGCAGGCCCTGGAAGCACTGGACCTGTGGTGATGACCGAGGCCGCGGCATCGCCCGCATCTGTGCTAGCGGTAGCCCCGGGCGGCAACACTCAGGCGAGGCCGTGTGCGCAGGGCGCACACGGGGGAATGTACGGACCAGGCCTTGGCTGAGGGGGCCTGCGCTTAGCTCTATCGCACTCGCAGTTCAGCTGGGCTCAAGGGCTTCGGCAGCAGCTGTGCCAGGTGTGCTGCCACAGCAATGACCGTGCGGTCGGCGAGGTACGGCCCGACAATCTGAATGCTCAGTGGCACCCCGTCGGTCGTCCGTCCGGCGGGGACGATCGCTGACGGGAGGCGTACCTGGCTGGTCAGGTTCAGCCAGGTCGTCTGGTCGTAGTAGCTGCGCTTCGCTCCGTCGACGGTGATGGACCGCTGCTGCACCGGGATGGACGTTTGGTCTTCGACAGCCGCTGTCGGTGTGGCCGGCGTGATCAGGATGTCGTGCTGGGTGAAGTACTGAGCCCAGCGCTGGCGCAGCTTCTCGCGGGCCTCGTTGGCGATCAGCCAGTCGCGATGGCGCTGCGTGCGTGCCCGCAGGTAGAAGGCTCCGGGAGAGGTGTCACCGGGGGCGAGCTTGTCCGCCTGGTCCACCTCGCCCTGGAACACGACGTCCGGGGTGGTGGCGGTCGACGTGGCGTACATCAGGTTCGTGAAGGCCCGGTCGGACTCCGGCATGCTGACGGGCCGCGTGGTGACGTCGACCTGCGCCCCGGAGGAGCGTACGAGTCCCGTCACGGTGTTCATCAGGTCCCGGGTGGCCGCATCGACACGGCAGTAGTCGTCGTCGGCCCAGATGCCGACCCGGTAGTCCCGCAGCCGGGACAAACGGGGGCCGGGCAGCTCTACCCGCCAGGCCGGGGCGTCTGCCGGTGCCGGCCCGACAAGGACGTCCAGGAGGAGAGCGAGGTCGGCCGGCGTCCGCGCGAGCGGACCGAGCGTGGTCATGTCACTCGAAGTGAGCCAGCCGGGCAGCCGCGGAATGTGGCCGCGGGTGGAGATCAGCCCGTAGCTCGGGCGCAGGGTGTAGACACCGCAGTAGGCCGCGGGGAGCCGGAGCGACCCGGCGAGATCGCTGCCAACCTCAGCGCTCGTGAGGCCTGCGGCGACGGCGGCCGCCGGGCCGCCTGAAGAACCGCCTGCGGTCCGGCCGGGAGCGTGCGGGTTCTTGGTGGTGCCGAAGAGGGCGTTGGAGGTCTGGATGTCCTGGCAGTACGCCGGGGTGTTGGTCTTCCCAATGATGATCGCGCCCGCTTCACGAAGCCGGGCGACGGCGTCCGCGTCCTGGTCGGGAACGTGGTCCTTCAGGTCGGGTGTGCCGCATGTGGTCCGCATGTCGGCGGTTTCGAGGGCGTCCTTCACCGTGAGGGGAAGGCCGTGCAAGGGTCCGAGCGGTTTGCCCGTACGCGCGATGTGCCGGTCGGCGCTGTCGGCTTCCTTCCTCGCCCGCTCGACATCCAAGGTGACGATCGCGTTGACCCCTGGGTTGGCCGCTTCGATGTGCTTCAGCTGCAGCTCCAGGAGCTGTCGGCTGGAGATCTTTCGGCTTGCGAGGGCTGCCACCTGCTCGTGGGCGGGGCGCAGGTGGGGAGCGGTGGTCATGGGAGCGGTCCTTCGATTGTCCTTGGCCGAGGGGCGGGATGAAGTGCCTACTTGGGCGGCGCTGGCCACCGAGGTGTTCACGGCCGCGGCTGCTGCGGTGGCCGCCAGGAAGGTGCGTCTGATCACTGTTCGTCTCCCGCCCGGCTGTCGGAGCGTGCCGGGTGCTGTGCTGTCGGAGTTGATTCGGCGGGCGGAGTGAAGTGTGCGGCGATGCGCAGTTGGGCCTGCATGTCCTCTTGTGTCGTGGCAATCGAAAGGCGGGCATCGGCGTACTCGGCCGGCTCGGTGAAGTCCTGACCACGCGTGAGGCTGGAAATAGCCTGGCTGATTTGCTCTGCAGTCACCGCGGCCGCAAGGTCCGGATCTTGGAGGCCCTGCCCTGCAAGTCGCGTTTCGGCTACGGCTCGAACTTGCGGGTCCAGGTATGGCCGAAGTTCAATCATTCCGTCACGAATCTCAGTTACTCGCCGGTACAGCAGGAAGCCCACCGATCGGAAGCGCACAAGCTCCTGCAACTGTGACGGAGGGGGCATCAGGGCGATCGTGGGCGCGACTGCATGGAGCGCCCGCCAGAGCGGTTCCAGGCGCCACAAGGCGTAATGGCTGCGCGTCCAGCTTCGAACACCCTCGACCCGTTCCATCAGGGTGGGGAGGAAATATCCGATCAAGGTGAGCAGGGCGCCGACATCTCCGCAGAACCAGGCGATGTCCTTGAATCGGGCGACGCTGAAGCCGAACGAGTCCCCGAGGATTCCCCCGATCCGGATGGCGCAGTAGCCCATGATCACGACCGCGCCGATGGTGATTGTCCGCAGGCCGCGGACGACCCAGACGTTGCCGGCGTGGCGCGCGTGCCGCCAGCAGACGACCCCGAGGTAGATCTCGGCGGCGGTGTACGCCGCCATGTAGAGCGCGAGGTAGGCCTTGTAGGCAGGGTCGTGGACGTAGTAGGTGGCGAAGTCGGAGGTTCGCTGGACGGCTGGCGTCAGGAAGGCGAACAGCACGAACATGCCCACGATGACCGCGAGCCCGGCGAGCCCAAAGAGCCGTGTCCGCCGATGTGCCTCCTGGGCCGGCAGCGCCCAGTGAGCCAGCACGCTGGTCTGGAACACCAGGACCAGGATCACGCAGCTTTGCGCGAGCGGGACAGCAATGTTCGTGACTCCGAGGGTGCTGTCGATGCGTATCCAGATAGGGGTGATGGATATGGCAAAGCTCAGGGCGGATGACAGGTAGACCAGACTTAGGAGGATGAGAGCGGCATCTCGGCTGTTCTTCTTGAGGTCCCGGAGCAGGAGAAGAAACCCCAAACCTGCGATTATCAAGCAGATGGGGTGAAGTATGTCCTTCACGGGGCCTTACTTTCTTCCGCGCAAGAATGTGCGCTCAACTCGGCGGTCCACTTCCGAACTTCCGCGCTGCGAAATGACGCGGTACTGGGATGCGTGAACGTGGGCTTGGAGATAGGAGCCATCGAGTTCGGCTTCCATCTCGTCTTTCTCGTCATACTGAGTTCGACCGAGCACCATTTGAATCAGATCGGGATCAAGATCCGGAAGAAGCCCACCGACAGTCTCGCCACCAATGGTCGCGCCGCCTTTGTGCTTCCTCAGCATGTGAGCGAATTCGTGAGCGATGATGTGGTCCTGGTGCGCCAACGTAGTCCGCGGATCGAAGAACACGATGTGTCGGCCCTTCATGGCGACCCACATGCCGCACGGCGCGGACCAGTCCAGCTCGGCAGGCTGAAGTTCGACCTTGCGCCCGGTGCGCCGCTCGATCTCGGGCACCAGGTCGCGGATGCTGTCGACGGGTGGGAGATGGAGGCCCCGGACGAAGCCCTCGCTGGCTCGCCTGTGTTCCTGAATCAACGGATCCTCCCGGGCTGACGATAGGTGCCGGTCAGACACACTAGAGAGTCGTCTCATCGGGCTCATCGGGCAGCCCCTCAAGTTCTCGCACCCTGTCGATCATGGCCATCAGCGTGTCCATGCTCTTCGGCGACAGACCGACGGCGCGCAGGGCGACGCGCTCCACACCGGCCTGCTGCAGTTTTTGTAGACGCTTCAACTGTTCGCCGTATCGGCGCGCGAGGTCATCGTCAAAAAAATACGCCGGAGGCACCTTGAAGAAGGCCGCGATGGCCTCATAGTGACGCCGCGTCGGATTGTCGCGCCGGCCGGTGCGCAGCTGCCAAAGGTAGGTTCCGGATATCGTGGAGCCGCCCTGCTCTTTGAGAGCTTCGGCGACCTCGTCATTGGTGTAAGGACCACGGCCCTTCGGGTGGACGACTTCGAAGAGCCGGTTCAGCTTGGCGGCTAGCGAGAGACCTGCGTCACAAGGGTCATTCGCCGGGCTCGGCTCTTCGGGCTGAGGCCGTGGGTTCGCGGGTGTCATGCAGTCCTTCTCGGCTTCGAGGGCGATCCATCTCAGTTGACTATGCCACGGACATACGCATACGTTCATACCGGCCAGATCAACTGGGATGGATCGAGGAGCTGGCGCTGTGGGGGTCTTACGCCGCGTACCGTGACGCAGAGCCCTTTCGTGCGCTGCCCGCCGACGTGGATGGGCATCGCGTAGCCAACCCTCCAATCTGCAGGGCGAATTGAGCTGCCGCCGCCAGTCGGAAACAGCTCACATTTGCGTGCGCCAACGATCCGGCTGGCGGCGGTTGCCGTGTCGGTGGGAGACGGGGCTCATCGGCATGGCCGCCGCAGGTGTCCACCGCGGCAGGCAAGGGCGTGCCGGATTGACCTGCGTCCCGCCGGGGTCGGCCCGGGAGGGCCTGGCCGACCCGCCGACGCCACGATGGTGTCGCAGCGTTCGAGACCCGTCTCGATATCAAGGGGGAAGTAGCGGAATGTCGCGCAACGACGGCTCCAGCCGGTCGGCAGACATGGCCCACGACGCATCGCGAAGGAAGCCAGAGCGCAAGGTTCGCCGACTGCGGGCTCCACACAGACCCGCTCGTTGCGCAAGGTCACCGCTCTCCATCACCCCACCCCGATGAAGGGGGCAACGAGGCGCCCGTCGTCAGCAACGGGGTGCGAACAAGCGACTCGACACAAAAATAGAACATGTGTTTGCCTGTGGTTGAGCCGGAGAGTGACCTCGGGGGAACGCATCCGGCATCCGGGGCGCGGGGCAAGGAGGACGAACGCGATGACGGGGTGGGATCGGCGGCGGTCAGGCGCACGGCGAGGCGCGGGACGCTTCAGGCTGCGCGAGGTATCGAACAGCGGACATCGCCGGTACCTCCTGCGGGCCCTCCTGCGGTGGCGCAGGGATCCCGCGCAGGGCGATCTCATCAAGGAGTGCGAGAGGCTGCTCGCCGATCTGCCGGTCCCGACGCCGTTCAGTGTCGAAGCGCTGGTGAAGAACATGGAGCAGGTACTGGAGCGCCGGATCCAGCTGGTGCCCTTCGATGATCCTGACGGAGGTATGGGCACGGCCTGCGGGCTTCGGATCAAGACGCCGGAGTTCACGATCGTGCTCTACCGGCGCCGGTCCAGCCGCAACCAAACCGAACACATCATCCTTCACGAACTTGCGCACGAGTGGTTGGACCACGGGTCCACCTTGACCCCTGACGAGATCGAGCGATACGTCCCTGTGCACATCCAGGAGGAAGTCCTTCGACGCTTCCCCTCAGCTCTCGTTCAAGGGCGCGTCAACTACGACAGCCCCGAGGAGCAACAGGCCGAGATGTCGGCATCTCTGATCAAGCGGTTCGCGCGCAGCGTGAAGTTCGCCGGGGACGACATGGTCAGCCTCCTGGAGTCCTCGCTGTCTCACCCCGTGGCTCCCCCGCGTCGAGGCGGTCGCCGAGGATGAGCGACGGCGTACTCGACTCCTTCCGCTACCTAACCGCAGGGGTGATGACCCTCATCGCCGTGTGGCGATTCCCGGCTGTCCGCTACGGGGACGCCCACCGCCGGGCCCTCTGGGGCGGCTACGCCGGATTCGCCGTGGCACTGTGGCTCTACACGCCGGCCGTGATGCTCGCGGTGGACCGCATTCCCGTGGTCGACATCAGCGCACTGATGCGGCACTTCGCCAGCACCGCCGCCATCATCGCGTCCCTGACCTACGTTGCGACCAGCTACGGCAAGAGCACCGAGAAGGTGGTGCCCCGGCACGTCGCAGTCTCCCGCTGGATCGCCCGCGCGTCCTACAGAGCAGGCGCCGTCGGCGTAACGCTGCTCACTGTTTTGTTCTTCACCGTGGTGGACCGCCCCAGACAAAGCGACGACTTCCTCAGCGATCACGCCGGGGAATGGGGCGCCGCAACGTATATGACCGTGTTCTACTTCTTCCCGCTCGTCACCACCGCTGTCTGCGGATACCAATGGTCGCGCGGGGCACGGCAAGCCGAGACGACGAGCATGCGCATCGGGCTCCGGCTCATGGGAATTTCGATGTGGATGGGGCTCGCCCACACGGCGGCCCGAATCGTCATTGTGTGGACGGCGGTACTTTTTCCGCTGAGCGACTCCGTCATGGAGACGCTAATCGATCTCACGGCAATGTGGATGAACCTGCTGTTCCTGATTGTGGCGGTAGGCGCGAGCATCCCCACGACAAGTGCAGCCACCGCGCGCTGGAAGATGCTGAAGACTCTCTACTACCTTCACCCGCTCTGGTACGACCTGGTGAAGGCATTCCCGGGGACCAGTCTCTACCCGCCGAAGTCGCGCTTCGCAGAGCTGACGCACACGCGTGTGCCCAACGACGTGCGCCTTGACCGATGGACCCAGGACATCGCTGATGCCAGCGAGAGGCTGAGGTACTACGCTCCCGAGGGCCTGCTGTGGGCTGCGGAGGACGCGACCGAATCGCACCCTGATCCCGAGCCGGCCGCCGAGGCCTATTGGATCGCGGCTGCGCTCCAGGCCGCCGCCTCGACCAAGCCCAGCCAGTACCCGAGTGCACCGTTGCGGGAGAAACCTTTCGTCGACACGAACAGTGAAGCGGCTTGGCTGATTCGGGTGAGTAACAAATATTCCCACATCTCCCCAGCTGAGGCTCAGGACATTCTTCGGCAATCTGAAGAGATAGACGCTTGATGCGCCAGTGCCTCAGTACAGGAACTTTCCGGCTGGCCGATAATCAATGCAAGGAAATGGAGGAAATAACCAGTGTGAATGTGCCCGAGGTGCACAGTCGACTCATACGGTGCGGGCAGGACCGCCCGAGCCGCAGAATGACGGCTGGTATCTTGGGCCAGACTAAGGGTGGCCTCGACTCCACCCCATAAGCACGCCCGTCTCCGGCACGCGAAGCGCAGGCACTGTCGCCGCCACGCGTCAGCCGGGGCCGCTGTTCAGTACGGACAGCTTGCAAATTCTCAGTAATGGAGCTCCTGCATGTCTCACCGCACCGGCCTCGTCCTCGACTTCGGAGGCGTGCTCACCACCCCCCTGTACCCCGTGGTGCTCGCCTTCGAGCAGCGCGAAGGCCTCCCCAAGGGAGCCTGCATCAACGCCCTGTACCTGGACGAAGAGGGTGTCCGGATCACCAGTGACCTTGAGCGCGGAGCGGTCAGCCAGACCGAGTGGAACGAGTTCGCAGCCAAGAAGCTGGGCGTACCCGCCGACAACCTCATGGGCCGCATCTTCGGCGGCCTGAAGCCTGAGCCGCTGATGATCAACGCGGCGGCCGCGGCCCGGCGAGCCGGCATCAAGGTGGGGATCCTGTCCAACTCGGTCGGCCTCGCCCCCTGGGATCTGTACGACGGCTACGACCTCGACAAGCTCTACGACGTGGTGGTCATCTCCGAGCACCACCAGATGCGCAAGCCTGACGCGGCGCTCTTCGAGGCCACGCTCAAGCTCATGGAGCTGCCGGCCGAGCAGTGCGTCTTCGTCGACGACACCGAGAAGTACGTCCAGGCGGCAGAGCAGCTCGGCTTCGCTGGTGTCGTCAACGAAGACCCCAAGCAGACTGTCGCCCAGCTCTCGAATCTGCTCGGCGTGGACCTCACCGCATCTGCGTAGTCTTCTGCGTCGCCCGCTCCTCCAGGGCGCAATCGTTGCCCGGCTGGCCCGTGTCTCCTCCTGGTAAGGAGACACGGGCCAGCTGGGTAATGGACCCGGGGCAACTGCTGCATGCAGTCCGTTCGCGCACATCGAACGACGGCGGCCTACGAACAGCTCCACCCGTTCCCGACTCAGGCTGTCTGGTGCGCTGCCGCTGGCAGGTGTCTACGGCCGGGAAGCTCAGTGAGGCGGGGATCGGCCACTCCCTGGTGTGCTTCTCCAAGGCGAGGTCCGTCCGAGGATGTGTCAGCGACGCCGCCGGGGCCGACACAGCCTGATGCGTCGACGTACGCGTCCACGAGTGATCGGTGGAGCCGTCGCGCCTGCATCCGTCGCCGGGTGCTACCCCTTGTCCTTGATGTCCGGCAGCTTGTGCTTCAGCTCTCCGACGAGCTCGTTGATCTTCGCCATCATGCCGGCCGACAGCCCTGAGTGATTGCCGCGGGCGGCCAGGCCGAGGATCTGACCACGGTGGATCGATCCAAGGAAGCGAACGGCTTCGAGGAACTCGCCAGCCGCGGGGCTCAGCTCTGCATCGTCCTGGAAGAGGGCGGCGTCGACCTGGAGAGCATGAGCCAGTCCGGCGCGTACGGCTTCCGAGGCTTCCGTCGTAGTGCCCGCACGCAGCGCGGCAATGTCGGGGGCCGTCACGCTCGTGACGCCAGTGTGCTCGTTGACGGCTCGGGCGATCTGCTCGTCGGACGGAGGCGCCTGGCCGACGTACCCGTGCTCGAGGAGATAGTTGATCTTCTCCCCGACGGTGCGAGGCGCGGATGGCTGTGCCTCTTGCGGCCGCTGGGCCCCGCGCACGCCGAAAGACACGTCCTGCGCCGCGAGCAGTTCCTCCTCCCTCACGCCGTAGGCGCGTGCGAGGGGCCGAACGTAGGCATCCTGCAGCCGGCGCCGACCGGACTCCGCGTTGGCGATGGGTACACGGCTGGCGTTGATGATCTCTGCTGCCTGGGCCACGCTGAGGCCGGCGTCACAGCGGAGGAGTTGCAGGTCCACAGGCCCGTCGTGAGGGAACAAGGTGTCGAGGTCCTGACCAAGTGCCGCGGCGATCGCGGGGAGCTTGTCGCCCTTGGGGAACTCCTCGCCGCTCTCCCACCGCGCAACTGTCGGACCCTTGACGCCTACCGTCGCGCCCAGCTCCTTCTGGCTGAGCTCTTTGCCTCGTCGGACAACCCGCACTCGGCTGCCGTCGAACTGACGTGGCACATGAACTCCTGCGACTCGGCGGTCTGGAACCTGGGGGTGATGGCGAGAACCCTAACCACAACTGGCTTGATCGATCCACGCATCTAGCGTACGTTTCCGTATCGGGCCTGGTGGTGAGAGCTCTGCCTCACAAGGCGATCTTATGCCGTACCTAGTCCACGCCTGAACTACCTGTCCTGCAGAGGACGGGCCTACCGGACCCGGTCACGCTCTGGCCTAGGAACCTGAGTGACCGGATCCGGTTGTAGTCCCCGAACGGAGATCCGGATGAGTGTTGCATCAAAACGCCCTCGCTCACAGTCGCCCTACCGAAATCGGCTTCATGCTGCTTCGGGCGCCCCCGTCGAGATGAGTGCGGGCACTGCGCTGACGCCACCTGTAGTCGCTGCTGCCCCGTGTGGCCCGGGATACCGGATCCCTGACACGAATCTCCACACTTCTTCCCCCTCTGACCTCCTCTGACCAGCGCGGACGAGCGGCACCGCAAGCCCGCTGCCGACCGTCCGACGGATTTTCGCGAGAGCTCGCTGTACGGCCCGGCTGGCCGGAATCTGAGCCCGTTGATCCACTACAGAGGGAGTCACCCCATGGCGTACGAGCCGCCGGCCAAGGGCCGTCCGTTCATCGCGTTCGAGAAGAAGGCGCGCGCTGCCGCCGGGCCTGACGGCCAGACCGTCCGCGCCCGTCCGAGCGTGTACGTGCGGGAGCACGTGGGTGTGAAGGTCAGCGCGTACAAGGTGAAGACGAAGGCGACCGACGACGGCCCCTTCCGCACCGGCCGCGTGACCTTCGACGCCGAGTCCGTCGGGCTGGAGCACGACTTCCACGGGTCGGTCCAGGCCGACTCCAAGGCAGCGGAACTGCTGGCTGAGGCGTTCAAGAACGACCTGCCGGTCACCGTTGCCATCGAGACGACCCGCCGGTACAAGCAGAACGACAGCGGTGAGCTGATCAGCCCGCTCACGCCCATTCACGAGCTGCGCGGCATCGTCGGCGACTCGACCCGGGCGAACGCGGAGATCACCAACCGCAACTGCCGCAACCTCGTGGTCGCGGTCAACGGTGAGTTCACCGACGAGCTGGTCTCCGACCCCGAGGAGTGGGAGTCGCTGCGGGAGAACCGCGACGGCAGCCTCGCCCCCGACGGGTACGCCGTCTTCCAGGGCGCGATCATCCCCGCCGCCAACGCCTCGTCCGGCAACGTCGACGTGAGCCAGCAGATACGGAACGAGCTGAAGAAGTTCTTCGGCTCCTCCAGCACCGCCCCGGCCACCAGCGCGCGCCCGGGCCGCCCGGCGCAGCGGGCTGCCCACGCCGCCGAGGCCAAGCCGTGGGAGGACTGGAACACCGACGGCCGGTTCAACCACGGCTCCTACCTGGCCACCGCCATCCGGGAGACGTACGCGCAGGCGCACCAGATGATCACTTCGGCGGGCGTCGACCCTGACACCGATCCGGCCGTGGTCGGTACCCTCGCCGAACTGATCCTGGGGATGGCCGACCGGATCCAGCTCGGCGTCTACCGCAAGACCGACGGCAGCGCCATCCGGTCCGACCGCTCCCACCACGAAGCCCGTGCGTGGATCGACTTCGTCGTCAGCCACCAGCCCGCACTCGCCTACACCGCCGAGATGACCGATCCGATCAGCGCTGAGGCGGTCCTCGCCCGCAACGCGTGGGCGAGCAAGGTCATCGCCACCGTCGGTCCGCTGATGGACACGGTGGCCCGCGTTGCCGAGACCGACCGCGCCGTGGGCCCGGACGGTATCCCCGTCGTGCACCCGGTGCTCAAGAGCGATGCCTTCGACCGCTTCAAGATCCTCATGGGTCACAAGGACGTCGGCCTCGCGGGCTGGCCCGACCGCGTCTTCCCGCTCCTGACCGACCGCTTCGGCACCCACGAGCTGGACCGCATCGAGGTCGCCCACTTCCTCCCCGCGCTCGCGGAGTGGGAAGCCGACCCGGCCGCGTTCCTCGCTGCCGCCCGGGCCAGCGCCGCCGCCCGCCAGACGGCCGAGGCCGAACCCGCTGCCACAGCAGCCTGATCCACCCCGGTGGGGGCGGGAGCGCGGCACAGACGCTTCCGCCCCCACCGGGCCCGAACGAGAGAAGGACGCACGATGGGCACCAGCATCGACATACAGCGCCTCATCACCGACCGCGGCTACCGCCCCTGTCCGTCATGCCCTGCCGTGCTCCGCCCCACCACGACCCGCTGCCCCCACTGCCGCACCCTCGTACCGGCCCCGTCGGCGGACGCGCCCCAGCCGAAGAAGACCTCCGGCCCGCGCCTGGCCGCCGTCAGCGAAGCAGCCCTCGGCAGTCTGCAGAACCTCCCCGAAAGGCGACTGACCTTCACGGTCATCGGAACGCCCGTCACCCAAGGCTCTGTCGAAGTTCCCGCCCCCGGCGTCGTCAAGTACAGCCGTGAACTCCGCGAGTGGCGCCGCCAGATCAACGCGGCCGCGCAAAAGACCTGCGGCACGGACTGGGAGCCGGCGAACTGCCCGCTCATCATGTCGGCCGTCTTCACCCTGCCCCGGCCCAAGAGCGCACCCAAGACCAAAGCCGTCCACGCCGCGACCAAGCCCGACATCGACAAGCTGATCCGCGCCGTCCAAGACGCACTGTCCCCTGCCGACAAGAAGGCCTTCCGCGTCTACACGGAGGACTCCCGCATCGTCGGCTACGAAATCGGCCCCCACAAGACGTATCCCGCGCCGCTGGGAACGCACGACTGGGCTCTCCCGGAGCCCGGCGTCACCATCGCCGTCGCCCCCGCACCTTCCGCAGCTTCCCGCCAGGACATCGCATGAGCACCACACCCTGCATCATCCACGCCGATCTCTTCCGACTCCTCGAGGACCTGTCCGGCTCCGGCATCAACGACCAGATGCTCGACGGGGACCAGCTCGCCATGTTCACCGACGAGGAAGCCGACTTCCGTGAGGCCCTCGGCCAGGCCCGCGCCCTGTGCGCCGCCTGCCCGATGCTTGAGTCGTGTCTTTTCGCCGCGGTAACCGATCATGCGGTCAAGGGCATCGTCGCCGGCACCACCGAGACCGACCGTGAGCGGATCCGCAGCAGCCTCGGCCTGGCCCCCTTCGCGGAAGAGGACACGGACATCTACCTCATGGTCCGCCGCACCTACGACGAGGTCGACGCCGAGAAGGTCGCCGCCATGACCGCGGCCGGCCAGCTGACGCAGTTGGAGATGGCGGAGGAGCTCGGGTGCTCCACCCGCACGATCCGCCGCAAGCAGCGCAGCTCCTGCAACGTGCGCCGGCGGCCGCGACGGAACCCCCTCACCCCGAAGAAGGTCCTCAGCACCGCCGAACAACTCCTGCCTTGGTTCTGACCGTGACACCGAACAGCGCGAGCTGCGGCAGGCCGAGAGCGGTCTCCTCGCCCGTTGCGTTACCGGGGTCGGCCTCCGCCGCCCACAGCGGCTGACCGCCGACCCCGGCTACCTCGCTTCCGGTCTCCAGCCGGCAAGCGCCCGCCCCTGAGGCGGATCCCCTTCTTCCTCCGCACCTGAGCGGCAGCCACGCCTGACTTTGTGCTGCCCGAAAACACTGAGAGCCCCTCTTCATGCGCCGCCCGTCCCACCAGCCGCACGCCGAGCCGCATCGGCTGGAGCCTGTCCCATCTGCCGAGCAGGACGTCATCACCACCCGGTCCCGGCGCTGCCAACCTCGCGCCTGGCTCCGGGCCGTCGCCTGGCTCATCGACAGCGGCGCGCATCCCAAGGCACTGGCCACCACGACGGTCGACATCGCCCTCGACCTCGCTGCCCGTATGGACTTCCAGCGGGGCATCGTCCTGTACGACCTCGAAGGCACCGCCCGGCGCGTCGGCATATCGCGCGCCACCGTGAAGCGGCACATCAAGGTCCTGCGCGAGCTCGGCGCGCTCGTCTGGCTGGAACACGGCAGCCGCCGCAACCTCCGTCTCCCGGGCCGCCCGTACACCGCCACGGCCACGGTCTACGGCGCCACCATCCCGCCGGCTTACGACGCTGCCCACGGCCACCGCCTGTCCGGCCACGGATACACCGCTAGGCATACCGGCTTCACCCCTGAAGGCCGGGCCCAGGCCATCGCCGCCGCGCAGGAAACAGCAGATCAGAACCGGCGTGAGCCCCCTTCCCGTAGCACCACCACCCACTCCCCTAAAGCTGACGTGAGAGGTAGATCAACAACTACGCGCCAGGCGCGAGCGAACAAGATCACTCAGCCCAAGAAGAAGTCCGTCCTCGGCCACCCCGTCACCGCCACCGCTTACCAGGTAGCCGACCGGTTCGCCCGAGCACTCCGCCCGCTCCACAACTGGCTTCAGCGCACCCGCATCGAGCAGCTGTCCTGGGTCCTGGTCGACAAGGCCGCCGCCGGCGCATCCCTCCAGCAGGTCCACGCCTGGCTCCACGAGATCAACCCCAGCCACTACTTCGGACCGCGCTGGCGCCCCCATCGCGCGCACGCCTACGTCGCCGCACAGCTCCAGCGAGACGCCGCCCAGGAACGGGAGACGGCGCAGCGGCTGGCCGACGAAGCCCAGGCCACCCCGCCCACCGCCGAGTTCACCAACGCCGTCCAGGCCCTGAGGAACGACAGCGCCGGCAACGCCGAGGAGATCGAGGAATTCGCGGCGGCCACCACCATCGACGAGCTCGATGCCAGCCTCGTGCAGCAGATGAGGGCCGACGCCTGGGGGCGCTTCAAGCACTACGGCGACACCGACCTGGTCCTCACCGCCGTCGACGGACTCGGTGTGGCCGAGGCATCCCGCCTCTACACCGCACAGCTGGTCGACGCCTGCATCCGCTTCCACAACAACCCGCGCCTGCAGAACGCCTGCTGACCCGCACTCGAGCACGAGGAGGACGAACGACATGACGGCACACCCCGCCATGCACCTGGAACCGGACCTCACCGGTGCACCGAATGCGGACGCCGCTGCTCTCCCCACCACCCCTTCCACCGAAGCAGCCACAGAGTCGGCCGCAGGCGCTGACCTGGCGCGAATCGCTCTGCGACGGGCCAGGGCCGATGCCAAGAACAACCCCGTCAAGACCAAACGCAAGCGGGCTGCTGCTCCCCGGCGGGCCAACGGCGCTGACGGCCGGGACCCCAACCCCCTGGGCAGCATCATCAGCCAGCTTGTGGTGGACAACGAATGGGAGGGAGAAGCTGCGGGAGCGGACCTGAAGAAGGAGTGGCCCTCCCTCCTCGGTGAAACACGTGCCACCCACTGGAAAGCCGAAGAGTTCGACGAAGAGACCGGCACCCTGCGAGTCCTGTGTGAATCCGCCTCATGGGCGGCCAACCTCCGGCTCCTGTCAGCCCAAGTGATCGCCGAGGTCAACGAGAAGTTCGAGCGACTCCAGGCCCAGACGCACCAGGGCAAGCGCCGGTCCAGCCCGCTGCGCCGACTCGACGTGCAGCTACGCAGCGGCCGCCCCACCGCGTCATCCCACGACGCTGCGCCAGCGGTCCCCGAGGCACCTGCTGCCCCGGTACTCCGCAAGGAACGTGCCGCACCGCCCACCGCCGAGTACCAGCAGGAACGTGCCCGGCAGGCGGAAGCCCGGGCCGCACGGAAAGCAGCTGGAGAGCCCACCTGCCCGCAGCCGTCAGGAACACCCGCGCCTCCTGCGCGCCCGCACCCGGGCGACGCCCCCAGCGCCGAGTACCGCGAACAGCGTGAACGGATCCGGCGGGCACGCAGAGCCACCCGCGAGCAGGTCCTTGCCATAGCGAGGGAGGAACTCACCCCTTCTACCTCCGAGGCCTTCTACGCCTACGCCAGCTGACATCTGACCCAGAGAAAGGAAGCCGTCCCATGCCTGTACCAAGCCCCCCTCCGAGCGCGCCGGGAAAGAGCACCGCGGCGACGTCTCGCCCTGTACGTGAGGTCGGCGACACGGACACTGCCGCCTTCATGGACCATCTGTTCGATCTGTCCCGCTCAGCTCCCGTGGCGGTGCTGTCTCCTGATCCCCGCCGCGAGGACGGCGTCCCGCTGATCGATCCGATCCGCCTGTACGACCGGGTCAACCCTGAGGCGGAAGTCGCGGTTCTCACCTCGCACACAGCCGCCCGCAACTTGCGGGAGCTGATGCCTGATCTGGCCGTGTGGGGCGGAGCCGTCCGCATCGTCCGTCCCGGCGCAGCTCCGGACGACCCCAAGCACCGGCATCCTCTCGTGAAGATCACCCCCGGCCGCATTGACGAGGCCCTCCGGGAGATCCAGCACCAGCTGCTCGGGCGCACCCTCGTCTACAGCACCACGACGCCCCAGTCCGGCAACAGCCGCCCGCCCGCGCCCGGCAACCGCAGCAGCCATGCGCCGGATGACATCGAGCACCTTCGCACCCTGCTGGCGGCCGAGAAGCGCACCACTTCATCGCTGCGTCAGGACGTACGGCGGCTCAGCAAGGCGCTGCGAGCAGCCGAAGAGCGAGCCGAGATCGACACCCCCACCATCTACGCCGACCCCGAACAGCAGTTCCGCTACGAGCTCGACCAGTGCTGGCTGCGCATGATCGCCGAGCCGGACCGCCCCAGCCAGCCGCTCGCCCCCTTCACCCTCGGCCCGGACTGGCTCACCTCGCTGCACGCCATCGAACTCGTGGACCGACGCAAGATCGTCGAGGTGACCGTCGAAGTCCTCACCGGCCTCGCCGCCGCCATCCCCGGCCGACAGGTCCACCGCATGCGGGCCCGCGACGAGCGCGGCGGAGTCCCGCTTGTACGCGCCGACCAGGCCGTCGCGATGCGCTGCCACCTCAAGAACCAGACCTCGGCCGCGCCCCGCCTGATGTGGTGGAGACTGCCCGATCAGAGCATCGAGCTGGCCAGGGTCGCCCTCCATGACGACACCCATCTGCGATGACACACGCACCGACAGCACGCCGACTCCGGGCGACAGTGATCCATACACGCCGCCGACATGCGAGGACCCCAACCATGGCCAGCACCAGCCTCTGGAACATCCAGAAGTTCGACCAGACACTGGGCACCTACACCAACCTCGACGCGGCCAAGGCCCACGGCGACCACGTCATCCGCGACCACTACCGTCCCCACATGGACCGCCACCGGGTGCCGGCCAGCCACCGAGCCGTCGACTGGCGTGTTCCCTGCTGCGGCCACCTGCACGGCCCCGGTCAGTTCAACCACACCGCCCACCTGGTCACGCACGCGGTCGGATGCCGGCCGCCGGAGTTCCGTGCGCTGGTCCTGCGCCCCTTCTGGTCCGCTACCGGCACGGCGGCGGGCACCGGCCACGTGAGCACCGCCTGGGGGATCTGGCAGGGCTTTGCCTACGACCGGTTCGACCCCGGCGCGACGCTCGCATAGCCCAGCCAAGTCCGTAGGTGACGGTGCCCGATCTGCGTATACGCAGGCCACCGTCACACCAGGCCGGAAGCGCGGCTCTTGCTCACCTCCCTGCTCACCGGCTGCGGACCGGCGGATCAGAGCTGTCCGCTTTCCCGAGCACGATCCGGGTAACACCGCTGTCGACTCGGGAGGACCACCCTCATGCCCGCGGCCAGAAAACGCCGCCGTCCCGCCGCCCGCCGGCCCGCCGCAGGGCCCGGATGGCCGGTTGGCGCGCACACCCGAACGTGGCTGGCGTTCACCCTGGGCCGCGACCGCAGTCGCGCCTTCGGGAAAGTGCCGCACGTCCTCCTCAACTGGCTGGTCATCCTGCTGCTGGCCGGAGCCTGGTACCTGCAGTGGCGCCAGTGGCAAGTCCTCTCCTCAGCCACCGTCACCGCCCTGCTGTACACCATCGGGCGGGCCGCACGGGTCATCCCCCGCCAGAGGCGAGCTCTGTCCGAGCTGTACGGCCGTGTGATGAAGCCCTGCGGACTGCCGGCTCCCACCGTTACCCGGCCGGTCAACGAAGGCCAGTACATCCGCGTCACCCGCTGGCGGCGCTCCACCGTGATCGCTGCCGCGCGCATCATGATCGCCCCCTCGGCGCCGGCCGCTCAGGCCCGCACCCGGTGGCAGGCGGAGAAAGCCGTTGAAGCCGCGCCCATCCCGCCGGGCACCGGCTGGGTCTTCGACTGGGCCAACCCCGGCTCCCTGGCGTGCGATCTCGTCAACGAGGGCGACCCCCGACTGCTGCGTATGCAGGACGAGCGGTGGATCAACACGGTCGTCGGCCAGCTCTTCCCGGCGCCCCGCGGTGTCGACGTCGACGTGTCCGTCGCGGTCGGCGCGTGGGAGGACCGCGACGGTCGAGAAGTCCCCATCGAGCTGACTGTCACCTTGGGCGCCTACGACGTCTCCCAGCGCGCCTTCCGGGAGAACGTCGAACGCGTCATCGACGCCCAGATCGACCGCGGCCACGTGTGGATCTACACCTGGCAGCCCGGGGAGCTCACGATCCATGGAGTGCCCGCCGGCTCACCGGAGGCGATCCGTAAGCAGGGCACCCGCTACATCTCCGACCTCATCACTGCCCAGATCCCGGCCCGGCAGGCCGGCCAGCTCACCGTCGACATCACCAAGTGGGAGGACGACCCCAACAGCTCCAGGGCCAACACGCCCCTTGAGATCACCATCGGCCTGGGCACCCTGGACGTCGCCGCGCCAGAACTACGCACCCGTATCGAGCGCACCCTGGACACCGCCCTGTCCAAAACCCTTCCGGACCGGACCTGGCTGCCGGACTGGACCTTCGCCAACACCAACCGGCTCGTCCTGAAGGCTGTTTCCAACGCCGATCCCCGCGCCATACGGAAGCGGGAAACGGCCCGGCTGCAGGCCGTCGTCGAGTCCAAGTTCCCCACCAAGCGCGGCCAGGACCCCGTCGAGGTGGACATCCACACCTGGAGCAGCCACCGAGGAAGCAACGGTTCCCCGGTCGAGCGGCCCGAGTCCTTCACCGTGACCTTCGGCGCCTACGACGTCACCAAGCCAGAGACCAGGGACGCCTTCGAACAGCACGCTGACTCCCTCACCGACACCAACGACTGGCACTACGCCTGGAGCGAGGCGGAAGGACGGGTCACCGTCAGCGCCGTCCCCCGACTGCCCACCCAGCTCGCCTTCCCCGAACCCGGCAGCCCCGAGTTCAAGGAATTCCTCGCCCTCGCCCGCCGCGGCACCATCCGCTTCGGCCCCGTCAAGGGAGGCGGCTGGCTCGACTGGGACCTGCAGCAGACCCCCCACGCCCTCATCGGCGGGAAGACCGGCGCCGGCAAGTCCGTCGCCCTGTCCTTGATCCTCTTCCCCGCCCTGTACGACCCGACCATCTACCAGCTCATCGTCTGCGACCCCAAGCGCACCGACTTCACCTGGACCCCCGAGTTCCCCGCCGTCATCAGATTCGCCGCGACGGACGAAGAGATCTACGAGGCCATCCAGGCGTTCGCCGGCGAAATGGACAAGCGCCAGTCCCTCCTGAACAAGTACGGGCGCCGCAACCTGCAACTCCTTCGCGATGCCGTCGCCCGAGGCGAAGTGGTCCTGCGTGACGACGACACCATCCCGGGCCGACTGATCCTCTTCTTCGACGAGATCGCCGACTACCTCGCCAAGTCCGCGAACAAGGAGATCGAGGAACTCAAGAACGACGCCAAGGCGATGCTCGAGAAGGTCGCCCGTCTCGGCCGCGCACTGGAGACGAACATTGCCTGCGCCGCCCAGAAGCCGGCCGGCGACATCCTCGGCATGCAGTTGCGCTCCCAGCTCGGCCGGCGCCTCGGCGTCGGACCACTCGACCAGTACGAATCGCAGCAGATCCTCAACTCCGACCACGGCACCCGCTTCCCGGCCGAAGGCACCCCCAAGGGCCGCTCCTGGGGCTACGACCCCAAGTACGGCTACCAGCAGGCCCAGATCATGTTCCTGCCCGACGACACCACGCCCCTGCCCTGGGACCCCACCGTCACCATTCACGGGGCCAAGGACCTGGCCCGCGCACACCTCGCCGAACTCGGCTACGAGCAGGTACTCGTGCCCAACAAGGACGGCGGCCAGGACCCCCGCTGGGTCCGCCGCGACCTCGTCGACGAGCCCCCGCCGACCCCCGACTCGACGCCGGAGCCCTCACCAGCTCCAGCGGATGAACCCCAGCGGCCGCCCCTGTCGAAGACACCGGCCCCGAAGGCGCCCCCGGCTGCTCCGGCTGCCCCTCCGGCCGCCCAACCGCCGGAGCAGCCGCGCCAGCTCGAGACTCCGGCCCCGAAGCCGCCACCTGCCCCACCCGCGCCCCAGCAGCCAGCCCCCGACCAGCCCCCGGCCAGCAACTGGATGTCCGACTTCGACTTCAGCTGACCTCGCGCAGCACACCTCACCCCACGCCAGAACCTAGGAAGAACATGAAGATCTGCATCGTCGACGGCTACTCCACCGGCGCCAGCCTGACCCGCCGCCTGCGCGACCTCGGCGTGAACTGCATCCACGTCCAGAGCGAGCCCCGCACTAACGGCTTCCTGCAGCGCACCTTCCGACCCGACGACTACTCCCTGGACTTCGGCTACACCGACGACATCCCCGCGCTCGCAGGGCAGCTCGCCACCCTCGGCATCTCCCGGGTCATCGCCGGCTCCGAATCCGGTGTGACGCTGGCCGAGACCCTCGCCCAGCAGCTCGGCCTCCCCACCAACACCCCCGTCGGCCGTCTGGCACGGCGGGACAAGGCGCTGATGTACCAGACCACCGAGCGCGCCGGGCTCGACGTACCGCAAGGAACTACGGCAGTCAGCCCGGCGGCCGCGGCCGCATGGTTCACCGCCTCCGGCCTCACTGAGGCGGTCGTCAAGCCCCTGGCCAGCGCGGCGACCGACGGTGTGCGCTTCTGCCGGACCCCTGAAGAGATTGCCCACGCCACCGAGGCGATCCTGGCCAAGCCGAACATCTTCGGGCAGCGCAACGCCGCCGTCATCGTCCAGGAGCGGCTGTCCGGCGACGAGTACTACATCAACTCGGTCAGCTCGGGTGGCGTCCACCGGATCGCGGAGATCTGGCGCTACACGAAGCGGGCCTCCGACGGACCCATGCCCGTGTACGACTACGAAGAGCCCGTCGCCCCGCACACCGCCGAGGCGAAGCTGCTCAAGGCCTACACCTGCCGTGTCCTCGACGCACTCGGCATCCAGGAATCGGCCGCCCACACCGAGGTGATGCTGACCGCCCGCGGCCCCGTCCTGATCGAAACCGGCGCCCGACTCGGCGGCGCCACCTCCCCCGACATCATCGACAAGTACCTGGGGACCTCACAGACCGCTCTGCTCGCCGCGGCCCTCGTCGACCCCCGCACCCTCCTCGACTTCGACGACCAGCTCACCTCCTGGCCAGGACGGATCCGGAATGTCGAGTTCATCAACCCCACCCCCGGACGTGCCAGCGCCGAGGCCGCCGGCACGGTAGCCACGCTCCCCAGCGCGATAGCGGTCTGCTCCTCGATCACCCCCGGCGAACCACTGGAGCGCACAAGCGACCTGACCAGCTCCCCCGGCTACGTCTACCTCGCCGCCGAAGACCAGCGCACCATCGAGCGTGACTATGCGCTGCTGCGGCAATGGGAACGGGACGGTCTCCACGTCCAGTAGCCGCTCCTGCTCTCCCGAGCTGACGGCTGATCCGAGCCGCCGCTTGACTGCCCGCAACACCACATTTCGGTGACACGAGAGCCCCGCCGCATCTCTCTGCGCCCTGTACCGTCCACAGCCGCTCGGCGTCGGCCCCAGCAACTAGATGTCCGAGCTGGGGACGAGGCAGGGCCCGAAAGGCGCAGGCGAGGGCCGACGGGACTCCTCCGAGGTGGAAAGCGTTCGCGCAACCCCACCGGGCCGGATAGCTTCTGCGGATGATGGCTCCGTGAAAGAGAGCAGGCTCCTGTAGCTCAGAAGGCAGAGCGGCCGTAAAACGGAACGGCGACATGGTGAGACGGTTGCGGATGCACCGGGACCGGGCCCTGGCAGTCAAAAGCTCCAGGGGTGGGGAACCTAAGCGAGGGACCTGAAGACTCGGGCCCCGAACCCCCGGCAGGGAAGCGCGTTTTCCAAGCTCACCTACTTGGCGCGGGTTCGAGTCCCGCCAGGAGCACAAAGCAGCAACCAAGGGTCATCCTCAAGATCAGGATGGCTCCTGACGAGCGGCCCGGCGCGGGTGCAGCGCTGCGTCCCGTATCTCTCCCGGGGGGCCGCAGCGCGCCCAGGCTCGGCGCGGCATGATGATGCACGTGAACGGATCCGTACCCCATCAGCTCATCGTTGCTGCAGCGCAGGCCGCCGGCCCCTGTCGACCCGGGCTGGAGGCAGCCTGGCACGGCCGGGTGCGCGAGCTCGCGCTGAACCTCTACCTGGACGGCACCCAGCTGGCCGCCGACATCGCGCGCGTGGAAGGCGCCAAGGACCGTGTCCGCGGCGTTCTCACCCGTGTCGAGATCGAGGAGAGCAGCAACCGCGCCTTCATCTACATCAAGGCTCTGGGCCGGGGTGAGGAACGGTTCCGTACCGATCGGCTCGAGAACGACTCGGGCAAGGCGCTGTACGCCACGGCCCAGCGCCTGGTCGGCCGGCTCGTCCGCGTCTACAAGGAGATGGAGACGACGAAGGCCCAGGCTGGAGAGCGGCCCAGCAAGGTGCGAATGGCCGTCCACCTGGTCGACCTCGGACCCGCTGACGGAGCCGTCGCCGAGAAGGACGCCAAGGACATGATGGTCGAGGCCGTGGGCGGGGACACTGAACGCGCTGTCGCCGCGTGGCGAGCCGCTGGTCTCCCGGACTCCGGGCCGATCGCCCAAGAGAAGCTCGAAGCGGCGCTGGCCGCCATCACGGCCGGAGACCCAGAGAACGACGGCGCCCAGGAGTAGCCCACCGGGATGCCAGCGCCTGCACCTGGCCGAGGGGTGTCCGGTCACGGCGGCAGGATCGACCCATGATTGACCTGGGAATCCGCATCGAATTCTTCGACGCCGCCACCGTGGACGTGGACCAGCGTCGCCTCCTCGGGGCGCTCTGCCGCCCGGACGGGTACCTCGCTCTCGCCGTCCCGGCCATCGGCAGCCGCCTCAGCGTCAGCTCGCTACGACTGACGTCCCGCGACGACTTCCGCCCCTTCGTCCTCGGTTCCACGCTGCGCGTCTGTGATGTCGTCCATCAGCCGGCGCCACGACGGCAGGGGCGCGTGCCGGACTGGTGGGGGGACTCACCCCACGAGCCGACCGCCACCGTTGTGCTGAGGGCGGCCCTGCGAGGCTCCTCTCTCATGCTGCTGCCGCAGATCCGGCAGTTCGCCGCCGATGGATGGTCCCTGCAGGACCCCACCGAGGGAAGCGAGCTGGAGCGAGCGTGGCACAAGGCCCAGCAGCAGGTCGCCGAGCAGTGGCCGCTCACCGCCTGAGCGGGCTCTTCGTCCGGTGTCCGGCCGTAGTGGCCGGGAGCGCGTGCAGGGCGTTGTGCCGCAGTGCGAGGATCACCTTGGCGGAGGGCCTCACCCCCGATGCGGGTTTCGCCTAGGCTCGGCGCGTCGGTCCTTCCGGAGGAAGCTCTCGCTCATGATCACACCCATCGTCGACCCGCCCTCCGAGGAGGCGGTCGCCACCTATCTCCACGACGTAGCGAGGCTTGCTGAGGGCAACTACAACACAGACGGATGGGCGTTCCCCACGCTCTACCACTTCCTGCTCAGCCACGGTCGCCGCTTCACCGTCTTCCCTCCTCCGCCCGACCTGACGGGCATGGAGCCACGGCTGTGCTACAGCAATGCCGCCCGGTACGCCCGCGACCACCGCTCCAAAGGTCTGGTCTACGCCGAGGGGTTCGCCCTCCCCGGTGGCGTGGACTTCCCTCTCGCGCACGCCTGGTGCGTCCGGGCTGATGGGACGGTATTGGACCCCACCTGGGCCGATACTCCCGGCCGTGCCTACATCGGAGTGGCGTTCCGTGATCCGCAGCGGTGGCCGTATGACGGCGGCGGCATCCTCCAGGACCCGGACAGAAGCTATTCGCTCCTCAAGGACGGCCTGCCGGAGGATTCCCTGCTGCCCGCCGGGCGTCCCCTCTGACTGGCCCGGCATCCGCTTGAGCTGGTGGCGGCCTCGGACTTCGGCGGCCGCCACCAGCTCCTCTGCCCAAGAACACGTACGGGCGGCGTCGGCCCAGATGACCCAGGGCCAGTCCCCTCACATGCCGTCTACGGCCGTGTCCCCCAGCGCTCGCCGTGTCGGACACGGAGACGCAACCCCGCAAACCGGGCAACTGCCACCCGAGATGAGCGGGTGGAGAGCGCGGACGTCATCCACCGCGGCCGCGAGCCGGTTGCGCTGATCAGCAAGCGGTACAACCACCCGCCCAAGAACCGACTCGACGATCCACTGGTTGCGGTGCTTTTCGTGCTCGTCGGCAGGCGGCCTCACCCCGTCGTACAGGGCCGCTGTGAGCTCCCGGCGCATCTGCATCGCCTCGACCGGACCGAGTGTGGGTTGCAGGACCTCCTTCAGCAGCCGGTGTGCCGTCACCGTGCATCGGCCGGAGGAGGCATCTGGGAATGCTTCTCTCAGCAGTGCCCACAAGGACCGGGAGGTCATCTGCGGCGATCGACCGGTGGCCGGAGCGCCGGGATCGACGCCCCACGGCACAGCCACCTCTCCCGGCCCGGGCGTCGCAGAAGACTGCCTGGGCCTGGGGGCCCGTCCGCGGCCCGGATACGCGTCGGCAAGATCACGCAGGCGGCGAGCTGTGGCGACTGCTTCCTCATCCAGGTGCCGCTGGTGGCGAAGCCCCAACGCCCCCAGGTCGGCCCACCGGTCCTCTGACCAAGCGCTGTTGGTCTCCGCCCGTACCCTCTGGAGCTGCTCGACCTCGGCCAGAGCCAGCGCTCGGCGCTCCGAAAGCTGGAGAGTCCAGCGCTGCTGCTCCGATGGATTGTCGGGCGCACCGAACAGGTCGAACTCCTCCTCCAGGTCCTCGATCCGGTCTGCGCACCAACGCCGCAGCGCACGGGCGATCGTGTCGCCGTGCGTCAGCAGCGCGGTCTCGTCAAGCAGGTCGTCGCCGGCGGCCGGTCCGGCACTCGGGTCCGTGGTCATGGGCAGTTCACTCCAGGCTGGGAATCAACAGACCCCAGTGTGGAGCGAACGGCGCAACAGCTGCGGATTCGACTGTCCGCGCGGTCCTCCCTGACAGCGAGAGCCCGTGGGTCCGGCGGTTTTCCCGCAGGGTTCACATCCCCCGGGTGTCTTCCCCATTCCTCGGGCCGGCTCGCACGCGGAACCGTCAGCCGCGGGCGACTGCGTGGCTCACGAAACGGTCGAGCATTCGTGGAGCAGCCGCTCACGTTGCTGGGCTCGGAGGGACTGCAGACGCCGCTGCTCGTCCAAGCCGACCTCCGCCAGAATGCGCCTCCGCGCAGCGGGCCCAACGCCGGGCAGCGACTCCACCAGCCGGCCCACCCGGGTACCGCCGACCACCCTGTCCTCCCGGGCCAGTACATCGGGCAGCGACAGGTCGCCGGTTTTCAGCCGCCCCAGCATCTCCGCACGCTCACGCCTGACCTCAGCAGCCTGTCGGAGCGCCAGCGCCCGGTCCTCGGCGGTGCGCTCCGGAGGAGGAGCCGCAGGCGCTGCACGGCGCCTCTTGGGGGTTTGGGAGACGACGTCGTCTGGATCAGGGCCGCTCAGCTGCCCGAGCCGTGTCGGCCGGGCGAGCAGTCTGCTGGTCAGGTCGTGCTGAGCCGCCCGAAGAGCGCGGATGGAGCACGGCAGGTATGGGTGCTTGGCCGGCTCACCGTAGCGGGGCCGGCCCGGCTTGATGGTGACCCACACCTGCGTGACGGTCCCACCCTCCAGCTGTTCGGTCAGCCGCTTCCAGGTCTCCAGCCACCGGTTCATCGTCCGCACAGCCAACTCGTCCAGGGGGAAGACGCGCTCTCCCAGGGTGACGGTGGGTGGGTCCGCCTTCAGGTCGAGGGCCGACACTTGGAGACCAGCGAGTTCGGACAGCGGGCGGCCGGTGACGAGCCTCAGGGCCGCAAGCGCGCTGGTGCGTTCCCACGTGCTGCGGTTCGTGCGCGGCGGTCGGTTGTCCGCAAGGAGCTCCACCACCCGGCGGCTCTCGTCGACCGGCAGGCCCTGGCTGTCGGGCCACCCCTCGGAAAGACGCTCCGGCTGGCCGAGGTGGCGAGCAAAGGCGTTGAAAGTGGCGCAGCGAGCTGCCTGCGACGCCGCGGCCGCGTCCGGTTTGCCGGCCACCCGACGCTGACGGGTGTAACCCGCGGCCGCGGCGTTCAGCCACGCGACCGCGTAGCCAACGTCCGCGAGGTCGCCTGCCTGGATCCGCTCCTCGGGGAGCTCGAGGAAGTCGCTGAGCACCCTCAGGTACTCGTTCAGGAAGAAGGCACGCTGGTCGTACGTCGCCTGCGGGCCGCGTGCCAGCTTCTTCAGCAGCGCGGTGATCTCGGTGCGGGCGGGGCGTTCGAGCCGGTCCATGACGTCACATCGTACGACCGGCGTGTCCGCCGCCTGGTGATGCACGCAGGGCAGCATCTAAGCAGCGGACTCACCGATGCGGCCACCGGCCGACAGATCACAGCTCAGGCCGAGACAGCCGTCTCCCAGTGGGCGGGGAGTTCAGGCTGCCTGCCGGTCAGCTCCTTGTACTCCTGGTCATGCCGCTCACGCTGATCCCGCTCCCGCCCGTTGCAGGCGTCCCACTCACGCCACATCGCCTCGGTACCCCCGGCATCCTCCCAGCGCCCGGAGTCCACCGCGGTCCGCCAGGCCTCCACCCGCTCGCGGACCTTCTGTACATCCCGCTCAAGATCGGCGTCCTCGGCTTCGTGCCGGCGCCACAGAGCAGCGAGCTCCGCCTGGTACGCCGCGTACGCACGGTCGAACGCCTCCTCGGCCTCCCACCGCGCCTCGGTCTCCCGTGCAGCCTCGAGACGCTCGCACGGAACGGTGCACCCGACGTGTACGGTCCAGCACTTCACCAGGCGGCAGCCGTGGCAACCTTCCGGCATGACGCTGTGCTCGATGATCCGGGCGCCCGGGAACCGGGCCCGCAGCAGCGCAGGAGTCAGCGGCCACCCTCCGAACAGAGAGATCTGCTGCCTGGAAGTCAGCTCCGCGCCGTCGGCATCGGGGTCGTTGACGTCACTCCACGTCAGGTCGACTCCCTCCGGAGTCCGCACCCGGTACGCCCAGGAGTCCCCCTGGTGCCCGGGAGTGGTGATGTCGTCCACGACGTGGTGAAGATCGACGACGTACCCCTCGTAGGGCGCATTGACCGCGCGCAGTTCACGGTAGGCGGCGGCGGGCCGCTGTCCGGTGGCAGCCACGCGGGCCTGGGTGTTCCGGCGCGCCTTACGGCTCTTGACCATGGTGAACCCCTCCGGCGGACCCCACGCCCCCGCCGCCCGTTCCACGATGGAAGACGTACCGGCTGGCTACACGACAATGCAGCGCTGCGTCCGAGACGGCTTGGCCGGTCCTGCGGCGGCGTGGGCGCCCATGCAGGCCGGAGTCAGGTTGCGCTACTCCCGGAGCCCGACTCTAGCGGTCGTCCCAGATGCCCCGAGCCTGCCGATGGTCGCCTCACTCTATTGAGGGACTCGGGGGTCTGAGCGCCTACCGCTCGTATTCCTCTTCGTCCCAGTCGACCCTGCGCTCAGCGTCGATCAGGTCGTTCATCTCGTCGTGGCTACGTTCCTGGCTCATACCTGGACCTCTGGTGTCGATCGGGCGGTAGTGAAGAAAGCGAGAGAGGCGACGCCAGCGGGGTGCCGGAAGCCGGCCTGCGGCTGTCCGGAAAGCTGGGCCTGCGCCTGGCGCGGAGGAGCCCGGCTGTCAGGCCGTGAGGAACGTCCACCGGACCGTCGAACACCGCGACAGCCTCGGCCAGGAAGACCGTGAAGTCCCGGCCCACCTGACGCAGCAGCATGTCGCCGGGCCGCACCGCAGGTTGCGAGCGGCAAGGAAGAGGGCGCGTAAGGCTCATGACGGAACACAGCAAACTCTCTCCCCTCGGATTGGCAGGCCCATGAGGACGCGGATTCCGTCGGCCACAATGGCAAGGCCTGCGGACACCGGCGCAGGCATCAGGTCCCCACTTGCCGAGGTGACAGTGAACGGTCTGCGGTTCCGAGGTATGCGCCTCACGCCGTACACCTCCGACGGACAAGCCGTTGAGCACGACGTCCGGACGTGGCCGTTGCTGGGAGTGGCCTGCCGGGACGAAGCCGGCACCCGGCTGTGGCTGGAGACCACCGAGTCCGTCGCCAGCGCGGTACAGCAGTTCACTCCGCCCCCGGCTGACGGCTGGCACGAGGTGGCTCTCTGAGCCGACACCTCCGACGGAGATCTGGGGCAAGCAGTGGTTCGCGAGGTGGAAGCCCTCCGACTTTGGGCTGTCGGCCTTGGATACGTCGCTCTGTACGGCGGTCCGGGCAAGGAGCCGGAGCTCACCCGGGTACCCACACCCCCTGCCGGAGTAGAGCTGGGCAGCGGCGACCGCCCGGGCGCATGGTCGGCAGCAGCTATGGGGCGGCAGATCGCGGATGAGTGCCGCTCCACGGAGGAGGCTCGCCAACGGCGGCGTGCGGCGGTGGAAGCCGCCCGGAACGAGCGCCGCACAGCACGACAAAGGGCTCGGGCCTAGCCAGGTTCCGATCGCTCGGTGCCTGAGTCCGACAGCCCGGAGGGACAGCCGGGACGCGAGGTCAGAGGACGACCAGGCCCCGGTGCCCAGCGGGACGGGCACCGGGCACCACGGCGGCTCACTTCTTCTGGGGCGGGAAGAGATCGAGGAGCTTGGCCTTCTGACGGGGTCCGAGCCCTCGGACTCGGCGGCGTTCGGATATACCGATGTGGTCCAGGAGCTGGCCGGCACGCATTTTGCCGATGCCCGGCAGCGCTTCGAGCAGGGGGCGTACGCGGATCTTGCCTGCGACCGTGTCCGTACGGTCGAGGACTTCGTGAAGGGGGATCTGGCCTGCCTTGAGGCTGATCAGCAGTTCACTGCGTTCCTTGCGGGCAGCGATGGCCTTCTGCAGTGCCTGGGCACGGGCGTCGGCGGTGAGGCGGGGCAGGGCGGTCACGAGAGGGTGCTCCTGGTCGTTGTAGGGGTGTGGCTGTCGGAGGCGGCCGCCGACTCGTGCCCAGGCGCGGCCGCCGGCCGGGCAGGCGTCAGCGGGCTGCCGAGCAGTGCTGCGGCGACGGCTTCGGCGTAGGGGCTGATGACACCTTCGTCGTCGCCCTGGGCAGCGTCCTCAAGCAGCTCGGTGAGGGGCTCGTACAAGGCCGGGTCGACGAGAGGGTTGCCCTGGCGCAGCGAGGCGATGGCCTGCTGCAGGAGGGCGTCGCCGCGCGCAGCGGGAGCCGCGTCGTTCATGATCGTCCTTCCTTGACGACCGGCGTCGACACGAGCGTGCGAGCGGTCGACCACATGCGATGTCCGTACGGCCGCCCCCGGCGCGAGCTCGCGCCGGGGGCGGTGTGTGGCTACGTGAGGCAGTCTGCCGTGCGAAGCGGACACCGCGGTGCTCACGCAGTTGATGGCCGGACCGGCCATCAACTGCGTGAGGTGACGCCGTGGCGTCTGCGGAAGTCCTCAGATGTCCGTGCGGAGCCGCACGAAGTGCAGGCTGCCGTGCCTGCCGACCGGCGGACGCACCTCGGCAAGAACCACCCCGACGACCAGGTGCTCCTCGGAGCCGTCGTCGCGCTGCCGGCGAGCGCCCACGTGGCCTGTGAGCTGCCGGGCGACTTCCGCAGCGCGCACAGAGTCCAACCGCGGTGAAGTCTCCGCTTCCCTGCCGTTGACCAGCACTCGCAACGCCCAAGGACGGTGCACCGGCCCGATCACCGCGATCACCTTCGCGTCGACCGGATCACCGTCGGTGCGCCACTTCACCCATGCCCGGGAGGCCCGCGTGCTGTAGGGCGAGTCAAGCCGGCGGGAGACCACACCCTCCACTCCAAGATGTGCCAGATCCCGCGCCTGCTGTACCGCCTCGGCCGCGCTGTCGAGCCCCGGCACCCATCGCACACCGCGTCCCGCCAGGGCTCGTTCAAGGAGCAGCAGCCGCTCCCGCAGCGGCCGGGAGCGAACGTCGAACGCAGGCCTGCCAGGCGAATCGGAGAAGGCCAGGATGTCGAACGCGGTGAAAACGACCCCGACTCCGTGGGAGGCCCGCCACGTCGGCGTGCGTGCGAGGGCACCGAAGTCCATCCGTCCGTCCGCGTAGGCCGCCACGATCTCACCGTCAAGGACACAGTCGGGCAAGTCCATGAGCACAGTGCGCAGTTCGGGCAGCTCCCTCGTGATGTCCCGGCCGGACCGGGAGTGGACCAGGACCTGGTTGCCGCGGCGGTGAACGGCTGCCCGCCACCCGTCCAGCTTCATGGCATGGGACCAACCGGGCCCCGCAGGCACGGACGACACCGCGGAAGGGCGCATGAGCGGGACGGGAACAGGCACAGGCTCGGTCATCGGGTTCACCGTGCCGTGCACAGCACGGTGAACCCGTAGCGGCGCGCGTCGGCGGCCGTCAGTTCACCAGCTCGGCGCCCTGACCTGCTACTCGGGCACGGCCGTCGACGGCAGCCTTCAGCTCGCGCGCCACACCGTGCCACGCGCTGGGCTCGACCACCGCGCGCTGACGGATGCGCTGCCCTGTCCACAACTCCCGGCCTTCGACGACCGCCGCGATCCGCTCGGCGGCCACGCTGGCCACCGGCGTGATCGGGCCTCCGGCGTAGAAGACCGGGCTGGGCCGCTGGGCCGGATCGATGGAGGTGAAGGACCATCCGTGTTCGGCATCCCAGGAGAACCACTGCAGACCACCCAGCTGGTTCCGCTCGCGCAGTGTCACGTCGCCGTCGGCCGACAGGTCGAACCCGTCCTCCACCCGGACCGCGGCCTGCTCCGTCACAGGGATGCCGCGGCCAGTCAACAGCTGTCCGACGAGTTCGATGTAGGCGCCGATGGCCGGCTCGAGGTCCGTCGCGACGTCGAGGAGCGCCTGACCGTCCGCCCAGGTGTGCACTTCCTCGACGTCCGTCCACTCACCCAGCAGCTCCTCGACCCGCCAGATGCAGTCCTGTCGGTGACGCCGGCCCACTGGCCGGTCGCATGACTCGCACACATCGGTCTGGTCTTCGTCCCCCTCCTGGTCCTCCTCCGCCTCTGCCTCGGCCTCCGCCTGGGCGTCGACACGAGCCTGCCAAGCCGCGGCCCGTTCCTCCTGGCGCGCCTTGTTCTTCGCCACGTCCTCGTCCGGGGCCGGAAAGGCGAACACCCGGAACTCCCTCCCGTCGACGACGACGGTGTAGCCGTACAGGGGGATGTGGCCCCAAGCGGCCCAGTCGCACGGGAATGTGTGGGCTCCGGCGCCGGGAAAATGCCGGCCAAGGCATTCGGTGAACGCCTGCGTCAGCTCCGTGCTCCCGGAGACCTCGGCGAACCGTGCCACGGACGTGACGTGCCCGCACCGAGGGCACAGGGCAGACCACTGGCTGATGTCGTCCGTGCCGAACCGGGCCCGCCCGGCGGCCAGCCATTCCTCGTGCGTGAGACGCGCCCGCAACGGTGGCAGCGCGACCACCTGGTCGCGGGCGGCGTTGAACCCGCCGCCCGCCCGCCGCTGGAGCTGGCGGGCCCTGCGCTGCACTGTCCGGTTCCGTGCCATGCTGCGTCCTTCGAGGCCGCCCACGCCCGGCCGTCAAAGTCCACGGTCGGTCTCACAAGAGATGGTGCGTGCCGGGTCCGGGACTCACCCCGTGGACACCGCGAGGCTCCTTCGCCTCGTCGCTGGGACCGCGTGGGGTGTCGCATCAGCGGGAGACCGGCAGGCACTCTGCCGTCCACCCGACGCTACCGGAACAACGAGGAGCGACTGCCGAGAAGTAGGCAAAGGTCCCTCGAAAGAGGAGCCGTGGTGTTGACGGCCAGTGCCCTCGGGGCGGTGCGGACCAAAGGACGGGCGGTCTTCTGCGTGCCGGCGGCAGACGTCACGCACCGCTGTCCGCCGCCGGCACGCCCTTGCCCACCCATCAACCAGTCAGGGCCGGCACCTCGGGGCCTTGGGACGCGGCCGTCTCCCGGCTGCCGGCGCTGGAGTTCGCGGACTGATGACCATCTGCTCGGCCTGCGCAAGCATCCAGCCGACACCCCCACAACCGCGATCCCGCCCACTCGGAGAAGTCGATGACGCACCGCCACCCCACCGATGGAACCTGCGCCGCCTGTGACGCCACTGGGCTGCCGTACGTAACGGCCAGCCAGCTCAAGCCTGGGCTGCTCATCCAGACGGTATTCCGGCCGTGGCTCGGCCAGGAGTACGAAGTCGGAGAAGTGGCGACGGTGGAGGTGGAGCCGCTCGATGTCATGCGCGACGGAAAGCCGGTCGACGCGGTCACCTGGACGTTCGCCTGGCACCTGACCTGCCGCGACGGGGAGGTGATAGCCCAGTTCGCCGACAGGACGAACACCTCGTACATGATCTGCGGCTACAGCGAGTATGCCCTGTTCGAGCCCGGCGCGGTGCAGCGGCCCGACCGCACGGTCCGGTACGGCGCCCAACGTCCACCCGCCCCTGTCTACCCGGGGCCGCCTCCCGCCTCCGCGTAAGGCCGCCCATCCCGCCCATCTACGAACGGAGAGCACCGTGGGCAGCCTCTGGCGCCGTATGGACGCCACCGCTATGACCGGCACACTCATCCGCTGGCCAACGCACCTCGACAGCTACGGCGGCTGCGGCACCAGCGTGTACGCGCTATGGCCCGAGCGCACCGAGGAGCCCATGATCGTGTGCGCCGCAGGTCTGGACGTCCATGCCGTGCTCACCGAGGAACCGGTGGGCCCGGCCCCGGCATGGCGCCAGGCATTCCCCGACTTGGACGACGACGACATCGACGTCTCCTCGCGCTCCGACTGCCTGATCGGACATCTGCTGCTCGGGACCACCGGGGCGACCTGGGCCCTTCGGGACCCCGACGCGGATCCCGAGGCTCCGATGCACGAGGCGTTCTCAGGCTTCTGGCACGCGACTGAGGAGGACCTGACCGGGGCAGGCTGTCAGGTGATCGATGCCCTCAGCGCCTCCTACGGACGACGGCCCGTGCTGCTCACCGTGCAGGACACCTGATCTTCCAGCGGCGCGGGCGTGCTGCGCGCCCGCGCCCTGCACGCTCGATAGTGCGCCAGCGCCTCAGCCAGGGGTTCGTCCACGAACCCCTCGGCCTCCTCGACGGCCTCCAGCGGAAGGAGGTCGTCGGCGGCATATCCCAGGGCGGGGATCCCCCGCAGGTGCAGACTGAGCGCCTCCAGCCGGCCGAGGATCATCGCCTGGCGGGCCTGCTCCATGCTGAGACAGCGCCACCACATGTACCGGCCGGAGGCGCTGTCCGGTCGGGAAGGCAACAACGCCTGGACACCGGCGGCGCGCACGGCCAGCACCTCCGCTACCGGCTTGGCGAGCTGGACAGCCAGCCAGGACACCGAATCGGACCTCGCAACCTCTGCCGTGACCATGGGGCCCACGATCGCAGCCGTCACTGACATCGAAGGGAGAGCTAGGGCATGCTGAGCCTCTTCAGCCAGGCCCCGATGTCGGGGCGCGGACGTTGTCCGCTTGACCTGGTTGCCCGTACGACAAAATGCGCGAGTGGATCAACCAGACGCGGGGTGCGAGGGAGTGACGGCTGACGGTCCGATGAAGTCCGTGGCCAGAGCATCCATCACCATCTCGTCGCACACCTGGCCGAGCCAGTACCCAGCCTGCCGGATCGCACCGACCTTCCGGAAGCCAGCCTTCTCATACGCGCGGATCGCGCCCACGTTCGGCGCGAGAACCTTCAGCCAGAGCACCCGAAGGTTCGTGACGTGGAACGCGTAATCGAGGGTGAGCCGGGTCGCGGCCGTGCCCAGGCCCCGTCCACGGGCCTCCGGACCGAGCATGATCACGAACTCGGCCGTGCGGACACCGTGGTCCGGTAGCAGGGTCGCCACGCCGACCGGCGTCGGCTCGGAGTCGCCCAGGTCGTAGATGGTGAATCGGATGTTCTCGCCGCGCAGTTGGTGGGCCATGCCCTCGGTACGGGCCTCCAGGGACTCGGGCGCCTGGCGCCCGTAACCGACCAGGAGGGCGGGGTCCTGCTCCCAGCGCCAGTACGTCTCGACGAGATCAGCGCGGTACGGGCCGAGCCCGCAGGTTCCGGTGCGCAGCCAGATGATCGGGTCAGCAAGGCTGTTGATGACGGTCTCCGATCGTGAGCACGGGGGTGTAGGCGCGGGTCGAGAACGGCTCGGCGACGTCGTCGCCGGTCATAGCCTGCACCCAGGCATGGAGCCGGATCGGGTCGGACGCGATTCCGTGGCACCAGCGCACGCCGAGGCGCCGGGAGGCGAGCAGAAGTACGGCGGCGACGGACTCCTCCAGGCACGCGGTGCGTCCGGGGGAGTATCAGCCGGCCCGGCCATCATCGCTATCGCGGCGCTATTCACGACAGGTTCAGGAGGGTAAGGGCCTCCGCGACGACCTGGTCCGGAGTGAGCGCGGTCGTGTCGATCACGTCGGCCCGCTCACTCAGCCAGGAGCCGTACGCCTGCTCGTAGACCTCGAGCTTCCGACGCCGGAAGGCGCGGACCTTCTCGCTGCGCTCCTCATCGCCGGGGAACTCCATGCTGCCTTCGATGCGCTTCTTGATGACGTCGGAGTCGGCGTGCAGAAGGAGGTGGTGCACCTCGACACCGGCCTTCGCGAGGGCATCGAAGATCTCCTCGGCGTACTCGCGGCGCAGCAGCGTCATCGGCGCGATGACCGGCCCGCCCCGGGTCTGGCGGTCGAGCTCGGCGCAGAGGCCGGCGACCAGGGTGCGCCAGGCCGGGTAGTCCTGGAAGTCCTTCTGTCGGCTGGGGTGGTCGCCGATGCTCTTCCGCAGGACGAAGCCGATCTCCTCGGGGTCGGTGATCAGGCTGGTGGGGAGCTGCTGGTGGAGCAGGCGGGCGGTGGTGGTCTTGCCGCCGCCGAAGGGACCGTTAACCCAGATGATCATGTGTGCGTCGCTTTCGTGTTCTCGGTGATGGTCCTCTCCACGCAAGCGGACAGGTCCGTGTCGGCGCGCCGGTCGAGGGAGGCGTACAGCCCCTGTTCGAGAGCTTCGGCGTCGGCCAGCCGCCCCCGCACCCACCAGCCGCTCAGGGCTTCCGCGAGGTCCGCGACCGCCCCAGCATCCGCGCGATTGTCATCGACCTCGCCCACCGCCAACCCCCACACCAGACGGACCGAGAGGCTGACTGTGTCCAGGCCGCTGTGTTGTCAGTCCAGCAGGCTGAACTCGAGGTCGACGATGACCCGCGCAACGTGCTCCGGGTGCTTGCCGAGGAAGCTCCGCAGGTCATCCCAGAAGGGCCATCCGTCGAATGAGTCGTGGGCGTAGAGCTTGAGAGCGCCTCGGGGTTCGTCCTCGTCGGGTTCGCGTTCGAGGTAGGCGTACCCGAGGCGGTCCAGTTCCTCCATCGTGCTGCTGATCTCGCTCTGTGACCGGCGGGTGCGCCGGGACACCTCGGCGATGCCGAGTACGGCGTCGGCCTGGACGAGGAAGGAGAGGAGGCTGCGGGCCGGCGGGGTCAGCTCGGCGAGCTTGTCCGCGATGGTGTTGACCATCGCGACGTCGTCGTGCTTCTCGTCGGGCGTGAGCTTGTCGATCCCGATGGCGGCGTGCAGTGCGTCGAGGGTGGTGGCGTAGTGGACGGTCGCGGCTTTCGTGTGATCGGTGAACTGGGCCTCGATGTACGCGGCCGCGGCGCGGAACCGGTCTTCGTGCTTCCTCTTCATCCTGCGCAGCATGGGGGCGGGGTACTTGCTGCGGCTGTTCACGTGGTCGATCCGGGTGTGGTGCTTGGGGCATAGGAGCATCAGGTTGTCGGCGGCCCGGAGGGCCTGCCGGTCCAGTGCGGGATCGTGCCGGGGGCTGCTCGGCTCGACGCCGTGGATGTGGGCCACTTCGCCGATGAATGCGCCGTCTTCGCAGATGAGCCGCTCGGTGCAGGGGTCGAAGGCGCATTCGTTGCCGCTGAGGATCCACAGTTCCCGGGCGACCTGGCCCAGCGGCTCCATGCGGTTCGTCGGCTTCTTGGGTGAGGGGGGCACGGTGGGAGTCTTGCGTACCGCGGCGTCCCTGTGTGAGCGGATGCCGGATCTGTGCCGGCCGCCCCGGTGGAGCTGTCCGTCCCTGCTTGCGGGGGAGACTTCACCGGGGCGGCCGAGCCCGGCCGGGGTGAGGGCGTCCGGGTGATGGGTGGTTCAGGTCCGTTCTTCGGCTGCCAGTTCGTCGGCGAGGAGGCCGAGCTGCCACGCCTGCTCCTGCAGGTTGTCGATGATCTTGCCGAGTTTGCGTTCCCGCTTGGAGCCGGCGCCGCTCTGGTGGGGGTCGATGTTCGTCTTGGCGAGGAAGCCGGCGAGGCGCCGGAGGGCCTCGGTGCCGAGCTTGAGGTGGCTGAGCGGTGCGAGGTCCTTCTCGGCGACGGGGCCGGTGAGGGTGGGGTAGCTGTCAGAGCGTCGTTCGATCACCCGGGTCTCGTCGAGGCGCAGCAGGGCGGCGAGGGCGCGGGCGATGTGGGTGCTCTGCGGCGGGACGGCGGCCGCGCCTGCGCTGGCGTGGGTGGGCGGGGTGTCGCCGGGGTAGCCGAGGACGCCGGGGCCGAGGAGGTCCAGGATCTGTTCGGTGCACCGGCGGGTGCGGGTGCGGTCGTGGTCGTCGAGGGTGAGCTGGTCGAAGATGTCCTCTCCGTTGATGGCGGGACCGGACCAGGCGGGGAAGTGGCGTATGACGGTCGTGTGCGGGCCGAAGCCGACGAGGACCGCGCGGAACAGGTACTCGGTGTTGGTGAGGAGTCGCGTGCCGAGGTCGGTGGCGATGACGAGGGGGCCGGGGTGGTCGCGGGTGGGCCAGACGCGCAGGCGTACGTGACGGCGACCGCCGGCGGACACGAGGAAGGGCCAGGCGTGGTCGTCGCGCACCGGGGCGGTGCGTGCGGGGGTGGGCAGGTGGGGCTCTGTCATCGGGTTCCTAATGTGTGGGCCGCCGACGGTAGGCGCGGTTGCGGACAGATGCCCGTCGTAAGGGGCGGCGCCCGGGCTGTCGGGCGACACGGGCGTGTCAGTGGTCGGCGACATGCGGTGTCAGTACGTACGGACGCCCCCGGCACGGGATTGCGCCGGGGGCGGTGTGTGACTACGTGTGGCAGTCTGCCGTGCGAAGCGGACACCGCGGTGCCCGCGTGCTGGACGGTCCGGCCGTCAGCTGCCCGAGGCGGCCGGCTGCTCCGGGTGGGTCGTTACCCAGCAGCGCACCAGGCGCATACGCGGGCGCATCAACGGCCATCGCTGCTGCTTACGCAGCTGCCGGAGTGCGGTCTCGCGTTCGTGGTCGGGCAGGTCTTCCAGGCTCAGGATGTCGCGGGAGACGCTGTCGAAGAGGCTGTCCTCTCCCCAGTTCACGCGGTGCTGGCGTTCCCGCCAGGCGCGGCCCTCCAGGTCCATGGCCGCCCGCCCGAGCACGTGATCAGGCACCTCGTGCCCGCTGACCTCACGCTTCGGAGCCCACTGGTAGGAGACGAGGACGTCGTCCCGGGTGTAGTCGGGCCCTGCGACGCTCAGGCTCATGTGCGCGTTCCTCTCGTGGTTGAGGGGCATTCAGTCGTCGCGGCCGTCGAGGATCTCGTGGGCGTTGTGCCTCAGAACCTCGGCGAGGTCGCGAAGGCCGGCCAGTCCGGCGTACTCGTCGCGGGCTCCGGCGTCGGGCACGTCGGCCTTGGTCTTCTCCCACAGGCCGTCGACGAAGTCGTACAGCTCGTCGCGGGCGGCGGCCTGTTCCCGCAGGTGTGCGGTACTCAGGGCCTCCAGTCCGGCCTTGTCGTGGGTGCTGATGTCGTCGCCCAGTTCCTGGGCGGCTTCCTGCAACGACTCGAACTCGACTGCCATGGTGGTGGTTCCTCCCCTTGGTGAAGCGGACGTGGTGCGGTTCATCGTGCCTGTCAGGTAGGACAGGCAGGGAGCGGTCAGGAGTGGGCGGCGGTGTTGCCGACGATCATCTCCAGGACCCAGGTCTCCGGGACCGTCGATGCGGCCCAGCGCCAGGCGCTCGAAGATGTCGGCTGCCACGAGAACGTCAGCTGCTCTGCCATGGGCAGTGTCAGTGCGCGGACAGGGGTGAGGGCGGGGGCCGTCACGCTCCCCGCCCTCACGTACGTGTCACCGGTTCCCCGGTTACGGCTCCAGCGGTTTCGCGGTGGCCAGCGGTTCGTGAAGGTCGTCGGGGAGCTCGGGGTGATCGCGCCAGCCGACGCACAGGCCGAGGATGTCGTCCCACCCCTGCCGCAGGATGTCCGGGTTCCCGTCGGGCCATTCGAGCTGCCGCAGGAGCGTCTTCTCGTAGTAGCCGATGGCCTGGATCAGGGCCTCGGGCACGCGCAGGATCAGTGCGGCGTCGGCGGGCTTCTCCACTCCGTCGGCGAGTTCCGGGACGCGCCGTTTGAGGGTGTCGGTGGTCTCCTGCACGCGGGCGGTGGCGAACGCGGCGAGGGCGCGGACCTGCTCGATGGTGGGCGGGGCGGTGGTGGTCATGACTCTGGAGCGTAGAGGCGGGTGGCCGGCGGGTTCAGCTGGATTGGTGAAGTGCTCGTACGGCCCGGTCGGCGCCTGCGCGGTCGACGACGTCGGCGAGGACCGTACGGGGTGCGACCGCTCGGCCGGCCTGTCGCCTTCTACTCCGGTGTCCGAGCCGTACGGCCCGAAGGGCCCGCTCTGTCCGGGCCGGTTGGCACCCAGGGCGAGGGCGCCGCCCTCCCTCCGGTGCGGGGCGGGGATCACGCGTCCTCCCCGGTCGCCTATGCGGGGAGGACGACGGTGTCGGCGGGGCGGAACTTGGCCAGGCACAGCCCGCACAGCACTGGCCCCTGCTCGTAGAAATACGGGGTGACTTGCTGGCGCCGGGGGACGGGGGTGCACTCGCAGACGATCGCGAACCGGGCGCCAGCGCGTCCGCCGCGCGGTGAGGCGACGGCCTGCACAGTGGCTTCGAGCTGGACGGCGGCCGCGGCGTCGAGTGCGGCGATCACCTCGGCCCACCGCTCGGCTTGGGCGTCGGACAGCGGGCAGCGGCCCGTGCCGATCGCGCGGGCGGCCCGGGCCGGCGGGGTGAGCCCGACTTCGCGGGCGAGCCGGCCGTAGCGCTTGTTGTGCCAGCGCCGGTCACCGTCGCTGACGTCGACGATGTCGCGGGTGAGGGCCAGGCCGTGCGCGGCGTGGTGCAGCAGGCCCTCCATCAGGGGCCGCCCGCCCAGGCCGAGGGTGCCGGAGGAGACCTGGAGCTCCATGGTCAGGTGCCCGTCGCGTTCGAAATGGCGCCCGGTGCGCAGGGCGGTGCAGTTGGTGGGGTCCAGGGCGCCGGCCGTGGGCGGCACAGTGAGGGAGATGTCGGGGACGTCGGTGTAGCGGCGTCGGATCTCGCGCCACGCGGTTTCCACCGCGCTGATGATGACCGCGCCGTGCACGACGGGCGCGGTCACCCCGGCCGCTGGCGGTGCCGCGGCGGGCGAGTTCGTGTCGGTGAAGAGGGTCAGGTCGGTCACGAGGCGCTGCCTTGGAGCTGAGCGGGGGTGCGGGGGGCCCGCAGCAACTGCTCGCGGACGGCGGTGGGCCGGCCGCCGACGCGGCCGCGGGCCAGGGCTGCGGCCAGGCCCGCGGCCGACATCCGGGCGTAGCCGATGCGGATCTCGCTCGGCCGCGCGGGGAAGGCGGCCAGGAGGTCGTCCTCCGTGTCGAACACGTCGGTCAGGGTCGTCACGTACGGCAGTGTGCCGTCAACTAGCCATCTTTTGGTGAGGAACGCCCCGAGACCCCTCGAACCGACCACGTCGCGTACAGCCTGCGGATGCTCTCCGAGCCGTCGCCTACTGACACGCTTCATGTCGCCGACCCACTGACGTACGTCGTTCGACACGGCACGCGCTCCGTCTCACGGGGGGCCGGTGTCCGCTCCCCCGCGTACGGTGCGCTCGTGCCTCACCGAACCGCCTCCCCCGTGTCTACGACCAGCGAAGGAACCCATAACGGCAAGAAGCGCTCCGCCCTCCTTTTAGCCCGCCTGCCCCACCCGCACCGTGCCCACCCGGCCGTGACGACTCGTCACGGGTCGTCACGTGTCGTTCCGAATCGTCACGTCCGAGCCCCCAAGAGGGCCGGGGGCCGGACAGCCACCCGTAGAGGAGGACTCCAGGCTTCTTGCCGTTATGGATTCGTGGGCTGGTCGCAGGCACAGGTGCTGTCCTCTCTCGTGAGCAGTGCCCGCACCGTACGGACCAGACCGGACAGCACCATGAGTGTCGTGCGCAGAGTGGATGTCAGTGGGATGCGCAGGGTTATGACAGCGGGATCGCAGAGTCCGTGTCAGTAGACGGTGGCGGCTCGGAGAGCATCCGCAGGCTGTAGAGCACGTTGTCGTGGAAGCGGTCGATTATGTCGCCGCGCGTGACCATGTCGGCGGCGGCGAGGTCTTCGAGGGCTTGACGCTGGGCGGCGTCGCCGGTGTCGATGCCACCGTCGACCCAGACGCGCAGGAGCACCTCGGCCTCGGCGGGCTGGATGGGGCCGCGGATGTCGGGGCGGGGGTTCTTCCGTCCTGAGAGCGCGTCGACCTGGTGCTGGGCGAGGACGTCGAGGCGCGGGGTGGCGGTGTACGCCTCAGGTGGGACGTGGCGGAGGGCGAGCGCGCCGCCGGCGTCGGGGTGGGTGCGGGCGTGGTCGAGGGCGGCGTCGGTGCGGTGGCGGGTCCAGGACAGAGCAGCGGCGAGGCCGTCGGCGGTGAGGGGACCGTCCGCGTACGCGAGGGCGGTGACGACGGTGCGCGCGTCGTGGTCGGCGCCGGCCGGGCGCCGGTCGAGGACTTGGCGCTGGCGGGGCAGCTCGAAGAGGTCGTCGGCGCCGGTCATCAGGTCGGCGGGGTGCATGTCGAGGCGGCGGGCGAGTTCGAGCAGGACGCGGACGGGCAGGTCGGGGAGTTCGTCGAGGTCGATCTGGTGCTCGTGGACGCCGAGGAGGTCGGCGAGCTGCCAGCCGGTCATGCCCGCGGCCAGGAGCCGGCGCTTGATGACGTGGGAGCGCTGTACCGATTCGCGGCGCCGCTGGGGGCCCTCGCGGCGAGGGGGCCGGTTGGACATCGCGGAGGTCACAGGCGGCTGCGGATGTCGTCGCTGAGCGGGACGAGGTCCAGGCCGCGGTAGTGCATCCACCCGGCGGCCGCCGCGTCGTGGCTGCCTTCGTCGCCGTGGCGGCAGTGGGAGCGGTGGAGCCAGGCCGGGTTGAAGTGGATGCGGTGGCAGGTGCGGATAACCGCCTCGCGCAGGTGGAGCTCCGGGCTCTTGTTGCCCGGGTCCTTGTCGTGGATGAACAGGGGGTCGGCGTCGGTGGCGCCCTGGCTGCGCCGGTAGGCGAGGTGGGCGGCCAGGAGCGGGGCGGCGTGCGCCGGCAGGAGCACGGGGTCGTCGGATTCGAGGTGGAGGACCTGGAGGGCGTTGAGCTCGTGCGGCAGGTGGTGGTGGGACTTCCACCGCCAGGGGGCGCGGAGGTAGCGGGCCTCCGGAGCTTCGTAGGGGCTGCCGGTGACGGGGAGGCGGACGCTGCTGCCGTCGGGGGCCGTGTTGCCGCAGGTGATCAGGCCGAATCCGGTGGGCCCGTGGGAGAGGTGGACGGACAGGGCGGTCGCCGCGGCGGCTTCGGGCGGAGCGACGGTACGGATCTTGTGGCAGAGGCGTTCGGTGAGCTGGGAGAGCAGGCGGGTGGTGGGTGCGGTACCGAGGGTCTCCATCTGCCAGCGCAGGAGGTAGCCGCGCAGGAACAGGGCGACCTGGACGGCGCGGAGCCGTACGAGGGCGTGGGCCTGATCGGAGGCAGGGCCGATGCGGTGGTCGCGCAGGTAGAAGGTGAGGCGGGCGCCGAAGGCGCGGGTGTGCCGGACGCTACCGGGCGGGTGGTGGTGTCCGGCGAGGCCGCGGCGGGTCAGCCACTGGTCGGCCAAGTGGATCTCGCGGCCGTAGACCTCGTTCAGCGCGGTGAAGGTGTTGCCCGGGAGCTTCGCGCGGCAGTGGGCCAGGAAGACGGGGAAGTCCTGCATGGGCAGGACGGGGCCGACGCCTTCGGCCCACGGGGTGGCCGCATCGGCGCGCAGGGGGCTGGTGAGGGAGCGGGGCGAGGGCGGCAGTTCGCGGGCGAAGGCGGTCAGGTCGATCGTCTGGAAGCGGTAGCCGGCGTGGTGGAAGGCGTGGACGGGCGGCTTCAGGTAGGCGTCGTTGTCGGTGTCGGGCCAGATGAGCCACACGGTGGCGTCCGCGCGGGTGCCGAGTTCGGCGAGCAGGTTGAGGGCGCCGTCGGGGAGCCGGTGGGCGCGGTCGACGACGAGGTGGCGTATCTGGTCGGTGGCGAGCCAGGCGGCGGCCTGGCGCCACGCGTCGGGGGCCGGGGTGCGGTCGGCGAGGAGGGTGGTGGGGCTGCGGCCGGTGGCGGTGAGGATGTCGAGGGCCAGATCGCTGGTGCGGCCGGCGGGGGTGGGGCGGACGACGAGCCGTCCGGGCCCTTCGACGGCGGCCAGGCGGCGCACGATGCGGTGGTCGTCGCCGGGGTTGCGGACCATCACCAGGCGGGGGCCGGGCGGCAGGTCGCGGTTGAGGACCGTAGGCGCGGGATCAGGCATACACGCCGCCGCCGAGGAGGGTCAGGGCGTTGTCGATGACCTCGATGTCGATGCGGTCCCGGCCGGCGGCCTGGCACAGTCCGGCGGCGGTGTGGGTGAAGGCGGCCCAGTCGCGCATGGTGCCCTGCCCGTACAGCTCGTCGATCTGCCGCAGCAGGGCGTCGTCCGCGCCCGCGTAGATGGGGTGGTAGTCGCGCATCAGGGCGGGGATCTCGTCGGTGGCCAGCGGGCGGAAGGGCAGACGCCGGAAGACCCGGGAGCGGAGCATCGGTTCGCGGGAGAGGACTTCCCAGCAGCCGTCACCGCCGACGTAGAGCAGGGCGAACTTCGTCTTCGGCTCGTCGTGCAGGTGCCGCAGCAGTTCGATGCAGTCGCTGTTGAGGCGCTGGGCCTCGTCCACGACGACCAGGCGCTTGGGGTGGGAGAGCAGGTCCAGGAGCCGGTTGGTGATGTGGAACCGGTTGCGGGACTTGGGGGCGACGGTGCCGGTGAGCGCGGCCAGGAGGTGGTCGGCGACCAGGCGCATGGTGGGGCGGGCGGTGAAGGACAGGGAGCAGACGGCGGGCCCGCCGCGGGTGGCCTGGTCCTCCAGGGCGGCCTCGACCGCGTACGTCTTGCCGGTGCCGGCCGGGCCGTGGATGACGCCGGTGGCGTTGTTCTTCACGAGGTCGTCCACGACGCGGTGGGCGAGCTGGAAGGTGCCGGTCGGCAGCGTCGCGGCGCCGGTCAGGTCGGCGAAGTGCCGGGGCATCGTCAGTTCTCCTCGTTCGTGGTGATCGGGGTGATGCCGAGCAGGGAGGTGGAGGCGCGGGCACGCAGGGCGGCGTCGAGCTGCTGGCGGGTGGAATCGCGGCCGACCTTGTCAGTGACGAGCCGGGATTCGGCGGCCGGGCTGTCGCCGGTCATCGGTGCGAGCTCGCGGCGGGCCCGCCGGGATGCCTTGCGGCGTTCGCGGCCGAGCCGGGCTGCCTCGTCGCGCTGCTGGAGGCGGAAGGCGTCGGTCTGTTCGGCGGTGAGCGTTCCGGTCGGCAGTGCGGTGCACAGGTGCTTGCCGCCCAGGTAGACCTCGACGGACCGGTCGTCGTGCGGCATGTAGCGGATCTGGACGACCTGGCCGACGCGGCCGTGGATCTCCGGGGCGACGTAGGCGTGCCCGTTCAGGTGGATGCCGTCCTTCTGGATGGTGCGCTCGTCGCCGGCCAGCAGCAGGTGGCGCAGCTTGTCCGCATCGATCCGGTGCAGGGGCGCCTCGTCCTCCTGCCAGGCGGCCAGCGGGGTGCGGCCGTCCAGCATCCGGTGCGGGCGTTCGGTGTTGTACCAGCGGGTCCAGGCGGCGAGCCGCTGCACGAAGTCGTCCAGGAGCATCGGCCCGCCGGTCTTCTCGGCGGCGCGCTTGGCGGCCGGGCTGTCGCCGACGGGCCCGTACAGGCGGCCCGACGCGTCGCGGGGCCCGCCGGTGAAGCCGGGCATCAGGGAGATGAGGGTCTGCTCGATGGTCAGGTTGACCCGCTCGACCTTGCCCTTGCGGTGCGGGGTGAACGCCGGCAGGCGGTGGACGGTGACGCACAGCGCGGCCATCACGTCCTTGATGGTGGCGGCGGCGAACTCCAGGCCGCGGTCGATCCGTACGCGGGCCGGGACCGCGCCGAACGGTGAGACGTCGGGGTCGTGGACCAGGGCCATGCGCATCGCGGTGAGCACGGTGCCCGCGTGCGGGCTCACCGCGAGCGACCAGCCGAGCAGGGCGCGGGTGCCGTCGTCGACGATCGTGGTCATCCACGGGGAGAGCGGCTTGCCCTTGGGCGGGTGCACGAGGATCGGCAGCTGCTTGTGGTCCATCTCCCACACCCGGCCCCTCGCCTCGTCCGGGCGCCGCAGATAGACCGACTTCGCCCGGCGCCCGGACTCGCCGACCTTCCACGCGGCCCGCTCGGCCGGGGTGAGCTCGCGATTGAAGGCGACCTGCATCGTGCGCAGCGCGAGCGGGGCGGCGTCCGCCCAGCCCTCGCGCAGGAAGTCGGGGACCGGCGCGCCGGCGGTGGTGCCGTCGCCGTCGACCACGGCCTGGCGGGCGCGGTGCACGGCGGAGACGTTCCCCCGGTACAGGGCGTACGCCTCCCGGTCGGTCTCGCTCAGCACGTACGGCTCGGGCCCGCGTCGTTCGGGCACGCGGGCGGGCGCGGACAGCCACCGCCACACCGTGCGCTCGCTGACGCCCAGGCCCTCGGCGGCCAGGCGCACATGGGCGGCCGACAGCTGCTCGGCGTCGCGCAGCTGGATCAGCCGGGCCACCGCCGCCGCCCGCTTCGACTCGTCCGCCCCCTCCATGATCGGCAGTCTCCGGCAGCGTCCCGAAACACGTTCGGGACACCCGCCCCGTTCACCCATACGAGTGAACGAGGGGTGATCGGCGTGCAGGCTTCCCCGCCACGTCCACGCTGATCACGGTGCGAAGGCCGCACAGCCGAAGGGAGACCGTGTTGGGGATCGAGTCGCTGTTCAAGAGGAAGCTGCCGTACGAGAACTGGCCCAAGGACTACGACCACGTGGCAAGCGACATGGCGAAGGCCGCCGGAGTGGGGGTGGCGCGCGTGCGGTGCCACCGCAACACCTGGGACTACCTGGCCCAGCAGGTCCCGCAGCACAAGAGGGGCGGCCCGTCAGCCGCCGTGGACGTCGTGGACAACGTCTTCCGCGCGCCGGCGGAGGAGGACATCACCACCGAGCCGGACGGCCTGGTCACCGTGCCGCTGTCGGGCAGCACCCTCGCCGCGGTACTGCACTTCTGCTCCAACATCCAGGACTGGCCCTACCGCCCGAACCACGCCTACAACCAGCTGGACAAGGCGATCGGGCGGCGGGTGGGTGCGGCGATCTCGCAAGCCATGCAGAACGTCGTCCCCGCAGCGGACGCCTCCGGGGCGACGGCGGTCGTCTACCTGGACGACAAGATCACCGCGAAGGACGCCACGGCGTGATCCGGGCGTAGATCCGTACGACAGGCGTTCACTCGCGCGTCCCGGAAACGGTCGTTTCCGGGACGGCCGACCGCCGGGGCCGACGGAGCACGGGAGGCGTCCCGAAAGGCGTCCCGAAACCGGCGGGCGCGGCAGAGAAGCGGGACGGGTATTCGGGACGGGCCGCATCGAGCGGCCGGGCGGGAGGGGAACACGTGGACGGCCACCTGGACGAGATCGCCCGCGCCGAGCTCATCGAGCGCGAACCGTGCCCGCGGTGCGGAGCGGCGCCCGGGTCGGTCTGCCGAGCGAACTCCGGTGTCGTCGCAGTCGACTACCACACCGGCCGCTACGCCAAGATCCCCGGACTGAAGTCCGGGCCCGCGATCCGCATCCCCGCCGCCCGCGGCCCCGGCCGCACCTGGCAGCCCGGCCCCGAACCCCACCTCAACCCCGAACTGCTCGCGCGGGCCGGCGACCGCATCGGCTACGCCCGCGTCTCCAGCAAGGGCCAGGACCTCGCCGGACAGGTCCGCCTCCTGAAGAAAGCCGGCTGCGTCCGGATCTACGTCGAGAAGATCGGCACCCGGGAGAAGATCCGCCCCGAGTACAACGACGCGCTCGCCGACCTCCGCCCGGCTGACACCCTCACCGTCACCATGCTCGACCGGCTCGGCCGCAACATGATCGAGCTCATCACCTCCGCGCAGGACCTCGCCGAACGCGACCACCGCCTGGAGATCCTCGGCGGCCCGCTCGCCGGGATGTACGACCCGCAGGGCGCGGGCAAGGTCCTCTTCGTGGTGTTCGCCGCGATGGCGGAGGTCGAGCGGGAGTTCATCCACGAGCGGACCCTCATCGGCCTGGACACCGCGGCGGCAAACGGCAACCACGGCGGCCGCCCGCCGGCCGTCGACGGCGACATGCTCGCCATCGCGCTCCGGCGCCGCGAGGCCAACGAGCCCGTCACCTCGATCGCCCGGCACCTCGGCGTCGGCCGCTCCACCCTGTACCGCACGCTCGCCGCGTACGACGAAGCCGTCGCCACCGGCCGCGAACCCGCTCCCGCCACACGATGAGGAACACCATGAGCGCCACCACCAACAGCACCTGCCCGGCGTGCACGAACTGGGCCTACGCGAGCAGCCAGCCCAACTACGACCACATCCACGCGGTCCGCGCCCTGCCCGACGAGGACCACGAGGACACCCACCTCGTCCTCCACGGCTTCGCGACCGGCTTCGCCTCGGAGAGCGTTCCCGGCCTCGCACAGACCTGGGTGTTCTTCGAGCACCTGGAGCCCGCCCTGGTCTTCGGCCGGGCCGGACGGATGTCCGTCCACGACATCACCAGCTACGGCGTCTACCGGGCCGCCCGTGAGATCCGCTTCGACGACGACACCGGCCGGCAGGTCACCAGCCTGTACGTCACCGGCCGCAAGCTTGACCGCGAGACGGGCGAGGAGAAGCACTTCACCCGCTGGACGCGGGGCGTGAAGCCCGACTCGGCGCACTTCGAGGACCCGGCGCGATGCCGTTGACCCCCGCACCGATCCCGGGCGCCATCCACTCCCTGCCCGACCCGCTGCCGCATAAGGTGACCGACGTGATTGTGCTGCCGCCGCACCGCACCAAGGACCACGGCGCCACCCCCGCGCTCGCCACAGCAGCGCCCGCCGCCCGCAGCGGGAGCGAGCAGTGACGCTGTGGCGGCAGGTCCTGGCCGCGCTCACCGACGACACCCTCGACGACGCGGAGCGCGAAGCCATCGTGGCTCGTGGCGCCGCCCAGCTCGCCGTACGGCGCGCGCCCGAGGGCCAGCAGCCCACCGCCGACGAGGTGATGGCGCTGGCATACGAAGAGTTCAACCTGCTTCTCGATGCCGATCAGGCACACGCCGCCCTGCGGGAAGCCGGCCGCGCACATGGGTGACCCGGACGACGACCACGGCGTTGAAGCCGGTGTGACCACCACCATGCGGCTCACGCCCCACGTCGCCGCCCAGCGCGGCGGGAGCGAAACGGTTCCGCGCCCCGAGCTGGAGCCGATCTTCACCGAACTCGCCGCACGGTGGGAAAGCTCCGGCCGGGCCGTACCCGGCCGGGCGGACGAGGAGTGGGCGGTCCTCGCCCGCCGCTACCCCTGGCCCGTACGCTGACCGCGCGGTGCGGGCACGGCCCCCACCGCCCCCGCACCGCACCCCCAAGGAACCGCAGGCGCCCCCGGCGCCGCGCTCCCGGGCTGCCGGACCGACACCGTGATTGGGCCCCGGTCCGGCAGCCCCACCAGTCCACCACCCCAGCCGGGGTCGCACGCAACAGCGCCCGGCAGCACGAAGCCCTGGTCCCGAGGGGGAGACCAGGGCTACCGGTCCCGGCCGAGGAACCGCAGAGCCGTTGACGCGACCCCGACGCCAGGCGCGGAAGTCGGGGTCGCGGACTGCACCGGCCCGACGTGGGGCGTCCAGACCAGTGCACGCGTCGCACGTCTCAACGCCACCGTGCCGACAAGGACACGATCGTCGTCAACACCGGCAGCGTGTCCGCCTCTGCTGAGACGATTCCCTCATGCAGCCACTGCCCGCCCCGTGCCCCGCCGAGCAGGTCCCCGACGCCACCGCGGTCGACGCCTTCAACGACGCCTACCGGCAGGCCAAGCACCAGCACGCGGTGTTCGTCGCCGTCGAGAACCAGGGCCGGCGCTGGACCGTGAAGGCCGACGCGCTCCCCGCCGGACCGGAACACACCGTCGCCGACGCCGCGTACGACGCGATCCGCGCCGCCGTCATCCGCCTGATCCGCGCACGGGAGATCCGCTCCGACTCCTCCGCCGGCCCGGTGTACTTCGTGCTGTACGACGTGGAGACCGAGCACCGGGCCCGCGAACTGGCCGCCGCCCTGCACGCCGCCCTCTACGGCGACCTCGAACCCCTCGCCCGGGCCGCGCCCGAAGCATCCTGACGCCGCTACCGGAGGCCGTACCGGCTCCCCGAGGCAGCGAGGCCGGAGCGGGCGGGCCCGGGTAAGATCACCAGCTCCGGCTCCACACCAACGCCCCCGCGCCCCGCAAGGTCACGCGACCGCGCGTACGACCGCGCCCGCCACCGGCCGTGCTCCGAAAGCCCTACCGGCGAAGAGGCGGCGCACTGACAAAACCTTGCGCCACACTGACATCTACTCTGCGCACGACAATGAGGGCAGCCGCGCGGCCGCCGGCACCCGGGATTCGCCAGACGTCGCCACCACCGGCGGCGCCCCCGTTCACTGAAGGCCATCCCGGCAGGGCCCCAGCACCTGCCCTACGCCAAGGAGCCCGACCCGATGCCCAGCAACGGCACTCCCCTCAACCCCCTCGCGCTCATCACCGCGCTCGAAGCCGAATGCGTGGCCATCGACGGCGAAGGCCGCTACCTCCCCTTCGAGGACCTCATCAACTACGTCCGCACCCACCTGAGCGACGAGGAACTGGCCCAGCTCGCCAAGAAGCCCACCGACCCCCACCTCAAGGAGGGCGACGTCATCCTCCACAACGGCCACCCCGCCACCGTCCGCAGCATCAACTTCCACGCCCCCAACAGGCACCCCCGCTCCGGTCTCCCCCGCCACCGGCCCGCCACCGAGATCACCACCAGCCAGGGCAGCCTCTACTTCACCCTCGTCCCCGACGCCTGAACCCACCGACGAGCCCCGCCCAGCAGACCGCCAGCCCTGCACCGAGAAAGCGGTCACCAGCGGGCGTGCCCGCTGGGCACCACGCCCCTCACCCACGATCCCGCCAGCAGCAGAGGACGGCCGCCCATGAGTGCACAGGAGAGCCGAACCAGGTTCGTCTGGTCCGACAGCCCCTCGATGGCATGGGGCCTGGTCCTCCTGGCCGAATCCTCCGACAGCGACATCACCCGGATGTTCAGCCCCCACGCCCACCGCAGCCGCGAAGACGCCGAAGCGGCCGGGCCGGGCCCCTGGCCCGGGCCCACGCTGTACCGGATCACGCGCACCAGTGCGCCAGCGGACGCCGGCACCCTCGCACCCGGCGGGCCCGACTGCGCCTTCGTCTCCAGCACCCCCTCCTGGAACAGCAGGTGGAGCAGCATCGACTTCGACGCGCACCGCAACGGGGGCCACAACCGGCTGTCGGCGTTTCCCGATGCGGCTGAAGCCATCCAGCGCGCCCGGTGGGCGACGGAAGAGGACCGCAGCAGGTACGAGGGCATCGTGTTCCGGGCGTACCTGCTCACGTGGTCGGTTCAGGCCGTCGAGCAGTCACAGCCGTGAGCGGGCTCTGAGTCGACAAGCCGCATGAGCGAGGCGCTCTTGCCCCGCCCCCCCCAGGCTGCCCGATCGGCCCTCATCACGATCACCATCCCGCTGCGCAATCCATGCCTGGAGCCCAGGACCAGCAGCTCCCCGAGCACGACCCCGTAGAAGAGAGACATCCGATGCCCCAGCCGACAACGAACGATCTGATCGTCGCCTCCGTCCTGGAGGAGACGCGAGTGGCCCGCAAGGCCCACCACCAGGCCATCGCCCTCCTGGTCAACACCGCTGAAGCCGAAGACCCCGTCCCTGGCATGCAGCTGGAGACCTTTGTACGGGCGCAGGCTCTGCACCAGTTGTGGGCCCGCGCCCACTCCTGGACGGGCGCGTCGGCGCTGTCCGAAGCGGACCAGCGCCTGAATGTGCCGCGCTCCCCCGAGCCCGCCATGCGGCAGTTGCTCAACACCAAGGCGCCGTTCGTCCTCGGCCAGGACGCGTCAGAGATGGCCCGGCTCGTCCATGAGCACCGTATGGCCAGGTACCACCGCTGGCACCGCGACCTGGCGGCCATCCTCGAACGCCACACCGGGAACGGCTGGTAGCCGGCTTTCCGCCGGCCCCTGCCCATCCTTCGCCTCCGGAGCGCCCGTGGAACAGTCCCACACCGCCACAGCCAGGAACCGCCGCGCCCCCGCGCCCTCGGCCGCGAGCACCGGGGGCCCTGCGGCCGTCGTAGTCCGCACCCCCGCCGGTGTCCTGCACCTCCTGGCCCCCGGCGCCGCGCCTCCCCCACTGCCGGTGTTCACTGTCCCTCTGTTGTGCTGCACCGACCCGGAACAGGCCCCCGCAGTCCGCGCGTACGACGGTCCCTGGAATGGCCCGAAGACATGCCGGGCGTGTCTGCGTGTGTGGCGGGGCGATCCGGCCCCGCAGCAGGCTGTCCTCGAGGCGCTGCCCGGCGCCGAGCCGATCGAGCCCGTCGAGCGGCGGGTCCCTGCGCTGCCACGTGAACACCGGGGTCGGCCACTCGTCTGGTGCGACTGGCAGCCACAGCTCGTCCTGTCGCACTACTCGACGGCGTGCGAGAACTGTGAGGATTCGGGGCCCGGACTGATGGCATCCGGGCGCGGCAGTGAACCCCCGGGCCGCTACGTGGCGTTCCGGTGTCCGGCCTGCCAGCACATGACGGTGTACGAGCACCGCGGGTCCTGGGACCTGGACCTGATCTACGAGAGCCGAGTGCCAGGTCGCCGCCGCTGACGTTGCCGCACCCCAGCCGGCGAGTGCCCGCCGAACCGAACAGGTCGGCAGGCTGGGGCCCCGGCCCAGTCGGTGCGCGGGATTCGCGAGATCGCGACGGTGACGGTGCTCTGCCTCTTCAGTGGCCGAGCCGCGCAGCCGCCGGCAGTCCTCTCTCAGGAAGGCGCCCGATGAACGCCGACTCGCGTACCGCAGCTCCCCACCCGCAGTCCTCCCCCGCCGCCGCCCGCGGCGGCGTACACGACGATGCCTGCGGTCCCGCCGGGGAGGAAACTGCAGCCGAGTCGTGCCCGGCGTGCCAGCGCAGGGAGGTCCGCTCTGGGCGCTGCGGCGGATGTGCCGCTGCCCTCGGGGCCGACGCGGCGGCCGCCGCGCTGGAAGGCATGCCCAAGAACGCGGGCTCCCTGGTGCGTGAAGCCGAACAGCTGGGCTGGGACGTGCGCGTGGAGCGCCGCTGGACCGGCCGCCTGTGGGTGCGCGCCGCGGTGCTCTCCGGGCTCGTGATGGTGCGCGCCGGGGTGGAGGAGACCGAGCACGTGTGCGCATGGAACGAGGCGACGGCCAAGTTCGTGGCGTCCGCTTCGACCGGCGGGTTCAAGGCCGTGCGCGAGGCCGTCAAGGCTGTACGCGTCGTCTCGCGTGAGCAGGAGGCCACGGGCCGGACGGTGTGGGGGCGTGACGCCGCGGAGTGGGTCCGGCAGATGGACGACGCCGTGGCGAAGGTGAGTGCTGCCCTGAGTGACGCTCGGGACGCGTTCAACGCCCTCGACGGTTCCACGCCCTCCGGCGCGCGGGCGGTGGAGCTGGGCTCCGCCGCCTACGCGGAGGCCAAGACGGCGGAGCGGTCGGCCACCGACGCTGTGAAGGCGGCGCGGGCGTGGCTGGCCGAGACGAACGGCGAGGATGCGCGGGGGTGCGCGTCGTGGCGTCGTGCGATCGTGCTGGCCGGGCAGCACGTGAAGGAAGCCGAAGGATGCGATCGCGGACGCTGCGGCGCGCGCGGAGCGGGAGGCGCTCGCCGCTCCGATCATTGAGGAGGCACAGGAGCGGCTGATCGCCCAGGAAGCCCAGTGGCGCAAGCAGCTGGCCGACGCAGGCCGCGAACCGTCGGCGCGCGGGTACGCCGGGCTGATCGTGATGTTCGAGGACTCCTCGCGCGCCTGGTGTGCGTGGTTCGACGGCCACACCGACTACGACGGTGTCACGCACGCCGGGCACGGCGATCCCTCGCTGTCGTTCGTGGCGCAGTACGACGCCTGGGCAAAGTCCAAGCGCTCCAGCCGGTCGGTGTATTACCCCTCGCGGTACACCTCCGCCGCCCTGATCGCCGGGGACCGGGTCGACGCCGCTGCCGTGGCGTTCACGCTGGCCGTGGCTGACCGTATCGAGGGACGCGGCGCTGAAAACCTGCGAAAGGCGGCGGCCGCCGTCCGCAAGAACCCCCGGGGATTCGGTACGGGAAACGATCGGAAGCACTTGGCCGACTGGGCCAAGTACCCGCACAACAGCTACGGGGAGCCGACCCGGCTCGCCGTGCACGCCGTCGCCGAGTGGGCGGCGCTCGAGACCGCCCAGGCCGCGTACAACGGCGTTCGGGACTTCGAGAAGGCCCTGCACTGGGACGCGCACTACGCCGGCGAGCGGGCGGAGGCGCGTGTGAAAGCCGACCGTGCCGGGCTGACCGGACGTGAGCAGGCCCGGGCCGAGCGCGCGGCGTCCGGCCGAACGGCGGCCGCGTGGGAGGCGGCGGTGGAGCGGCTGACGATGGCCCGCATGCGTGTGCACGCGGCGGGGGTGCTCGCCGCCGGGGACGTGGAGCGAGCGCGGGCGTGCGGAAACCGGGTCCAGGAAGGCGATGCGCTCGCTGAAGACGTGTGGTCGGCCGTCCGGTCCTGTGAAGAGGCGTACGACGACGTGAGCCGTGCGAAGCGGGACGCCGGCCACTACGAGGAGTCGGCCGAGACCTACCGCGCAGCGGGTGCCCTGTCTGACTTCGTGGCCGAGTGCGCGCGCATGGAGGATGCCGCCGTCCGTGCCGAGTCTGGGCGTGAAGAGACGCTGGCTTTGTACGGGTGTGCCTTCGCGGCATCCGCGAAGGCGGAGGAGGACCGGCGCGAGGACGTGCTCCGGTAGGGGCCAAGACGGGTGCGGTGCGCTGCCCCGGGTGAGCGTGCCGGTCTCGGACTCCTCGTTGCAGGCCGCCGCACGTCCGGCGGGGGCAAGGCCCCCGCCGGACGTGAGGACGCCTCAGGGCGCGGGGCAGGCCCTCCCCTCGCGATGTCGCAGCCCCACTTCATCCGGACCGCGGTCATGCGCGGTCACCAACCGGCCCGGGTCGCTCCCCTCGACCCGGGCCGGCCGCTGTCCGTCGTCGAGGACGCCCTCATTACCTGCCAGCACGCGGTCGAGAACCCGCTGGTGCGAGCGCCGATGCCGGAATTCGCGAGAAGGCGACGCCGCTGGCGTACGCCGCTTCAGTGGCCCCGGCCGCGCATCCGCGTGGCCTCTCCCGGCCCACGAAGGAATCCCGTGAACACCGTCCCCAGCAGCTCCGTCGACAGCCAGCACAAGTCCGTCGTCAACGGCGATGCCGGACTGCCCGAGCCTGCAGCCGGGAACATTGCCGCCGGTCAGCTCGCGGCTGCGCTGCAGGAAGGCGAGTCGATCGCGGCTGTGTCGTTCTTGGACGGGCGACAGCCTTCCCCTGGGTGGGTGCTGACGACCGCAGCCGGACACACGTTCCGGATCCGGCCTGTCGCCTACTGCCGTCCGGAGGAGGGCCAGTGGGAGGCAGGACACGACGCTGACGGGTCGTACTGGTGGGCCGCCAACATCGAGGACCGCCCTCTTGCCAAGGTGCTCGCCCGGATCCGCACCGACTCCACCACCCGCAGCCGGTTCGCCGCATTGTGGGCCAAGTACGGGCAGCGCACGGCACAGGCTCCGGCGTTCGGTTGCACGCCGGAGCGTATGGAGCTCGAGCCCGGTGTGTTCCTCATCCGCCGCTTCGGCGCCGTGGGCCTGATCGCCGAGGCCCGCTGGGGCTTCGAGCACCTGACCGCCGCAGACGGCCGCGAAGGCTGCACGGGGGAGGACTGGGCGCGCAAGGGGCCTGACCACCGGCGCTACGTGGCTGAGTGGAAGGTGTGGAACTCCGCCCTGGAAAGTGTGGCGAACTCCCGTCTCCGCGTTGTCTCCCTCTGTGCCGACGACGACAAGGAAGCCGACATCGACGCGTACTGTGCGATGTCCGCTCCTTACGTCGGCAAGTGCAGCTCGAAGCGTTCCGGCGCCCGCTACTGGGTGGCGGTCGTCGACGACCAGGACTGCGAGCTCGGCCGGTTCGTCGCCTGCGCTCGCTGCCTCTCCCGCCGGATCCTGGACGACGCTCACGGCGGCGACCGGTCCGCCGGGCGGGATGTGGTCGACCTCGCCCGCGACTTGGCCAAGGGCGATCCCAAGACGTGCGCTCTGCACTGGCAGCAGTGGGGTGATCGTGCGGCGGAGCTGTGCGGGCAGATGCTCGCTCAGGCTCTGGAAAACGGCGAGCGGTCGCCGTGGCCGTCCAAGGCGTTGGCCGATGCGCTCATAGCTCAGGGCGCGGCCGACGGTGACGAGCGTGCGAAGCGGGAAGCCCGCGCGGCTGTGCGCGAGCGGGGCGGCAGCAAGAAGGCGCAGGACGAGGCCGCCGCGCTTTCCGCTGAGGCGCGCGCCGACCGGGCCGCCCTGGTCGCCGCGGTCCGGGCGAGCCGGGCCGCCTTCTCCGCCCGGCTCAACGCCGCGTCCACTACCAAGGATGAGGAGCGCTCCGGCGAGGCCGACTCCGGCCAGACCGCCGAGCAACGCCTCGGAAGCACGTCCCCCCACATAGCGGTGGCTTCCACGACGGACTTCTCGACGGCTGACGCCGCGTACGGTCCGGACGACACCAACGCCCCGGAGCGGGCCCACGACGCCAGCCGAACGGCTGGCACCACGCTTGCCGCACCCGCTGACTCAGAGATGGAGAACAGCGGCGCGGACCGGTGGCTCGATGAGAGCAACGCCCGAACCGAACTGCCGCGTATGGGCTGGTGCGCGGGGCTGGCCGACGTCCTGGCTGCCGTGTACGCGGGAGACCTGCACGCGGACACGTCCGGGATCGTCCGCCGACGTGAGGGTCAGGGACGCCGGGTACGGGCCGCCCTGGTCGAGCTGCTGGCGTCCGGCGGCTACATCGCGGTCCCCCGCAGCGGCCGGCGCGGTCCTGTCACGGTCACCCCCGACGGCGTCATCGCGCACCGTTGGTGCACCGCCGCCCCCGACCTGCTGCACGCAGACCACCGGGCCGCCTACTGGGCGCGGGTGCGTGTTCACCACACCGGCCGGACGAGCAAGCAGTCGGCCAGGGACCGGGCCCGGCGTCTTACTCCCCTGCCGTACGGACAGGAGGAGGAGCGCCGCCGCGCCGCGCAGATGCGGCAGGTCGAGCAGTGGGCCAAGGAGATGGAGGCCACGCGGGAGCGTCTTGCGGCGGAGCAGGCGGAGCGGGATGCGCAGGCCAAGCAGGAGCAGGCGGCCGCATGGGCGCGGAGCGAGCAGGAGGCCGAGGAGCGGCAGGCGGTGAAGGATGACCGCCGCGATGACGGTCTCGTCATGTCGCAGCACGGTCCGCAGGAGATCGTCATGGGCACGGGTAGGCGGCGCGTCACGGTGACGCGGGTCAGCCCGAGTATCTGGGAAGCGGTGGTCCGCGGAGCGGTATACGTGGTGTCGAAGGAGGGTGGCGAGGACTGGCCCTGGCTGGTCATCGCGCCGGACGGCACGCGCATCGACGTCTGCTCGGTGATCAACGACGCGCCGTACGCGGCCAGCGTCCGGGACATCGTTCGCGCCCACGCCGACGCCACGGAGCGCGGCGAGACGTTTCCCGAACGGACGCCGCCCGGTGCCGCCGTCGCTACGCCCAAGGAGACCGGCCAGGGCCGGGCGGCCGCGGGCGACGATCTGCCCAAGGTCGGGGAGGCGTACAGCACCCCCGCCCCCGCGCGGGCGGTCGCTCTCGACCTGATCGGCTCCCAGTGGGTGGCCGAGTGCGACCGGCATGGCCCTGTCTCCAGGGGGCTGAACAAGTTCGGTGACGCGGTCGCCGACATCGCGGCTGCCTACGTCTACGACACCGAGCAGGATGCCGCCGACGCCGCCCGCGCCCACCTGGACGCGCACGCCCGGGAAGACGCCGACGTGATGACGCCGGAGGACATCGATGCTGCCCAAGCACTGAACTTCTCCCGCAACCAGTGGCGCACGCTGGGGTGGATACGTGACGGCAAGGTGCGCGAGACTGCCGACGGATTCAGCGCCTACGACATCAGCCCCGACCGCGCCGACGTCTCCAAGAAGATCAGGAAGACCCTGGTTCCACGCCTGTGGGCAGCCGGGTTCGTGAAGGTGCTCGCCATCGCCCCCGGGGCCCGCGCGTTCGGTCTCACCGACGAGGGAGACCGCGCGCTTCGTCTGTGGTCGAACGCGATGCGCATCAACGCAGTCACGGAGCCGGAGAAGGACACCCGGCCCGCCGCGGTAAGGAGCTCCCGCTACCGGTGGCTGTCCGCCGGAGAAACCTGGCCCGGGGAGCAGGAGAAGGCCCAAGCCTCAGCAGAGGCGGAGCAGGCCGCCAACGAGCGGGCCGCCGCGCTGCGCGCCGCGGAGGAGAAGGCCGCGGCCGAACGGGCCGCCACCCCCACGGTTGACGAGCTGGCCGTGCTGGAAGCGCTGAACGCTGACGGTTTGGACGCGGAGGCGGCCGCGACGCTGTCGGCCGCGTACATCGGCCACGTGGTCACCCGTCACCGTCCCGGGGCCACCTCGGCGCTCCTTGATGCGGGCACCGGCAAGGGCGACCGGCGTGTGACGCGTACCTACAACGTCAACGGCGTCGAGAAGCTGATCACGCCAGCGGCTGGCAATGCGCTGTCTGCGGCCGCCGCGAATCTCACCGATGCTACGGCCGAGACCTGGCACGTGCTGTGCACGACGGTAAATGAGCGGTACGGGGTGTACCAGCTCGACCTGGCCGCCGCCATCCAGGCAGGCACGACGACGCTCGCCCTGCTTGATCAGGCCGACCAAGGGCCGGAGGAACCGGCAGAGCTGTGGGCCTCGCGCGAGTTCGTGCAGACCGCCAAGCCGGGCACGGAGGCCGAGGTGATCGAGTGGGCCGGGGCGGGCCTGCTGTGGCAGAACGGTGACGGCTTCCGCCACGCCGGCCGCAAGGTCAACGTCTCCCGGGTGCTGCCGCTGATCGAGGCCGGAACCCTCCACCGCAGCGCTGACGGCCGGGTGTACCCCACCCAGCCCCCGCAGCCCGACGACGGGGCTACCGCCCCGCAGGCCCAGGAGCCGGGTGGCCCGGTGCGGGTGCCGGACACCTTCGCCGCCTCGGGCCGGACTCCGCTCACGTACGACGACTTGGACGGCTGGACGTACGCCGACTTCGTCGCCGCGCACCCGTCCGAAGAGGACACCGCCGACCTAGTGAGGCTGGCCGGGCCAGGCCCGGTGCGATGGTTGTTCGCCCCCGCCGAGGGCGACGCGCCCAGAGCTGTGAACCTGTTTGGTGGCTGCGGGGGCTGGTGCGTCGGGATCCGCCGCATCCTCGGGGTCAAGGTCGACATGCTGTGCATAGACGCAAGCCGCGACGCCACGGCCACAGCGACGCGGGCCGGCTGCCACGCCATTTGCGCGGACGTGCGCAGCATCGACCCCGAACACTTCGTGTTCCGGCACACCCAGATCCTGATCGGGTCCTCGCCGTGTATCGACTTCACCAATGCCGGGAAGCGCGCTGGACGGCTGCCTGAGAACGTGGCCGCTCTGGCCGACGCCATCGAGCAGGCTGGGGCGGCCGTTGGGAACTACATCGTGGACGGCCCGGGTTGCACGTGCGTCACCGATGAGGAATGCGAGTGCGGGCCGGAGGCCTACGACCACTTCGGTCCGCGCTCGGGCGCCACCTGGGACGAGATCCGCTCACTCGTCGAGAACCTGCCCGGCGCCGAGACGGCCGGGCTCATGCTCGAACCGATGATCTGGGCCCTCGCACTCAAGCACGGTGGGGCGCCGCTGCACACGATCCTCTTCGAGCAGTCCAACCAGCTGCCCCAAGAGATCCGTGACGTGATCAAGGAAGAGTTGTACTGCGCCGGGGAGAGTGCACTCGGTGCGGCGGTTTCGGTGACGTGGGAAGAGATCGACGCCGCCGCGTACGGGTCACCCTCGACACGCCGCCGGGCGTTCATGATGGCGACGTTCGGGCGGTACAACTCCGGACCGGTAGCACCTGAGATCACGATCACCGCCGACCAGGCGACAGGGCTTCCCGCTGAGCTGCAGGTGATCACCCGAGGTGCGCGCAAGACCAGCGGGGGCAACGCGTTCATCATGGGCCGCGTGATCCCCGGTGTCACCTCGCGGATCCGGTCGGTGGATGTCGGGCACAAGGGCGGCCGGTTCACCCTCGAACAGGTAGCAGCGCTGGTCACCCTCCCCAAGGACTACGCGACCCTCGCCGAGGGCTCACGGACGAGCATCTGCCAGCAGTTCGCAGACATCGTGGCCCCCGTCGTCTCCGCTGCCGTGTTCGGGGCAACCATCGGTCACCTCTTCGGGATCAAGCGGAGCCGAGGCGGGTGGCTGCCGTTCCTGCTTGCCTACCTCCGCGAGCAGTATCCGGGCGCCCTGGCGGTCCCGGGACCGGAGCCGTCGACCGAACGGGAGCGCGGGGCCGAAGAAGCCGCCAGCACTCAGGGCGGCGGGCCCTGAAGCCACGGCTTGATCATCCCTGGGCCCTCAGCTGAAGCAGCCCGCGTCGCGCCGACAGGGACCCCAGCGGCAACACGATGACGCGATGACGCATCGACGGCCGCCTGCCGCGGCCCACGATTCTGCTGCACGTCGCGCAGCGCGACCACGGCGTTCATGGGGCGGCCAGGCAGGACGTCGATGGCCCGAAAGCGGGCCGGCGATGCGAGCGGCTCCAGAGCCACGACGCTGTCCGCTCTTGGGGTCGCCCTGCTCGCGCGCATGGCCTGTGGCCACCGACTCGAGACGGTGGCCACAGGTGATCGCCCTCCGTAACCTGCTCCAGATTCGCCGTTGAGTGCCGCACCGTACGGCCTGTTGTTGCCTTCGCACCAGCAGTCAATCCCCTCTACGCCAAGGAGCCCCTCATGACCGCTGTACCCATGCGCCCCGGCGCTGCTGACGGCCTGGCGCCGGATGTCGAACTCCTCACGGTCGAGGCGAGCGCTTACGGCCCGTACGTCGCGCAGCCGGTCTCAGCACTTCCTGGCCCGTACGACGCCCGCCTGTTCACCCGCAGGACCGCCGAGCTGATCGTGGCGGACCTGCACCGCGACAGGTGCGGAATGCGCGGAGAGTTCGACAAGGAGGGCGGCGCTCTCAAGTTCACGTGGACTGCCGACCACGACGGAACCGGCGGCACTCAGGTGATCCGGCCCGACGCCGCCGGCCGTTACCTGATCGGAGGGCTGTGGCCGTGGGATCAGTGGAGCGACGAGGTGCCTGCCACGGAGGGGCAGCACACGTTCGCCCAGGGGGCGGACGAGTTCCGCCAGGACGATGCCTCCGGGACGTTTCCTGAGCCTCTGATTCCGCTCTACCGCGCTGGCCGTGAGGAGGCGCAGCAGGTCAGCGTCCATGTGGCTCCGAACCCGGTGGTGGGAGCGTAGCCGGGCACCGGTCTCAGACCGCGGGAACAAGCGGTGCCGCCCGCTGCGAGTGGGGGCAGGGGCCGGGCACCGCCCTTCGTCCTGTCCTGCGCCCTCAGACTCCCCGGGTTTAGCCCGCGGAGTAGAACTCCTTTCAACTGCGGTCCGCTTACACGATTCGCGGGCACGAGCGTCCAGCGGCGCACCACGGCACAGTCCAGCCCGTCGCCCCTCCAGCGCCAGGCTCACGCAGGCGCCTTCCAAGCTCGTCCCTCTGTCGCTCCCCCGCTGTAGGCGGCGCTTTTTCCAACACCCTGAAGCACCTTGTGAGAGGACCAACTGTCGTGCCACGCCTGATCAATACCGGAAGCCACGCCCGCCAACTGCTGAGTCAGGACGCCCGCGTCACCATCGGAAACGCCCTAGTCGTGCTCGAACACAACTTTCACGAGTCCATCGCCTGGGGCAGCCTGCCTGTCACCTGGATGCAGATCCGCCTCCCGCACCCGGAGATGATCGCCCCGCAGCCCGGTAGCCAGGCCGTCGCGGTTGAGGAGATGGACGTCCCTGATTGGGCCCATGACGGAGGGCCGGGCTTTCCGGGCCGCATGGAGGAGTACGGGCAGGCGCTGCTCGACGACTCCGCAGGTCTGGGTCCCGACTCCCGGGCCGATTCGATGGGCGCGGTCGTAGGACTGCTCGCCCTCGCCGAGCGGTGGGCACTCGACCAAGGTGAAGTCATCGAAGGCGTCGATACCGAGGACACTCCCGGGGCCAGGCAGCAGCGCAGTCTGACGGCGGTGCTGGCCGACGGCACGGTCCTGGCCGTCACCCGCACGGCAGGAGTTCCGAAGACCCACCGCGCCCAGAACCACATCTCCCGGATCGCCTCGGGCCGCACTCTGGCCCCCGCCCTGTGGCTGATAGGTCAGGGGACGGGCGTCTTCCCGCTGGAGATGCCACCGCTGACGGAGCGCCTGTGACGGCCCGCCGGAGCAGACGATCACCGCGATAACGCCACGGTTCTGCGCCCCCCGGCCAGGGGGCGCAGAACCGTGGCGGCAGCACGGAAATTCGCCGCACTACTGCCCGCATCCCCAGCTCCCAGTTAGCTGATCACGTCACCCGCACACTCTGAGAGGAACAGCCCGTGACCGACCAGCCGACTCTGGCCACGCTCACTGAGGAGCAGCTAGCCGATCTCATCGCCGAGGCCACGGCGTTTCGCAACCAGCCGTCTCTCCGCCAGTGCCTGTACCCGGGATGTCTTCGGGAGTTCGACATGGCGGCCCGCATGGACGGGCGGGAGCCATCCCGTCCTTCCTGGTCCGGTGCCGGCTGGCGTCAGGTCACCCGTGGTCCCTCGACCGGCTCCCTCTGCCCCGATCATGTCGGCGTCGTCACCGAGCACCTGCCCCGCACCGTCGACGTGCCCAACGGCCGCTGGATGGTGGCCTGCGCATGCGGCTGGATGTCCCGCTCCCAGAGCTACGGTGGTCTTCTGCGGCCGCTGTGGGAGGAACACCTCCTGCTCGCAGCCGGGGAGCTCGCTGCGCCTGTAGCGCTCGCTGAAACACCCGGTCGGCTGTCGCTGGACGAGCACACGGAGGCCAGCCTGGCGGAGCTTTACGAAGACCTGGAGGACACCGAGCACGACCGAGCCGAGACCCGCGAGGCGGCGCAGGCCATGTACAAGGCCTGGGACTGGCACCGGAATACCTTCGGCGGGATCGCACGGGCCGTCAACGCCGTCTGCAACATGATGCGCGCGGGCGTCGGCGACACCCGTGACTGGTCCGCCGACCGGCACGACGCCTATCTGTGGGCCGTCCTCATCGGCTGGGACGACGACACGCTCAAGAACGTCGCGGCACGGCACCGGTGGAACGACCACCGCATCCACTACGTGCGCGAAATGCGCGCCCTCCTCTCCCCCATTACCGACCCCCAGAAGCAGGAAGCCGCCGAATGAGCCCCCTGACTACCGGAGCCGCAGCTCCCACGACCGGACCCGCCCTCTCCACGGCAAAGCGTCAGTGCGGGCGCACGTCCTCTGGGACCGCGGAGGAGGGCAAGCCGCTCGAGGAGATGCCGCCCTGGGCCCAGGAGGTCGTGTTCAGGGATGCCCTCGGGCTGTTGAGGGACGAGGACGCAACCTGGGTTCCGTACACCTCGCCGCGCGGGACCGAGTTCGTCATCATCTCGGCCTGCGGCTTCCGCTACACGGTCTCCAAGAACGGAATCGCGTAACCCGCCCGCAGCAGTCTCACGAATGTGGCGCATGGCCTATTGCGGCCATCTGGCGGTCGGGACGTACATCCGCATCACCAGCGCGCCAAGGGAGATCACCGCCGCCTTCGCGGCGCTCTCCCCCCGGGCTACTGGTGGAACGTCGGGGTGCAGCGTCACCAGCTGACCCCGATCCTGCACGCGGCAGACCAGCCCGCCGGCGGATTCGCCGATCGTCGCCCTTTCCGCAGCCGCCCTGTTCACTGCGGCCGTCCTGCCGGCGCTGCACCAAGGCTCCGCCGGCGCTCACCACCCGCGGAGCGGAGACACGATGAATGAAGTGCCCCACCAGAGCGTGCCCACCGAAGGCGAACTGCTGCGCGCAGCTCTGGCTGCCGTCGGCCGCTACGCCTTCCCTGGTACTGAGGGAGGGATGACCTTCCTGATCATGGCCGCACTTCCCGGCGCCCCGGACGACGAGGATGCCGCCTATGACGGCCCGCATGTCCTGATGTACGCCGGCGAGCGTGCCGACCGCCCCGCCTCCGAGCACCGTGAACCCTGGTCCGCGCACCTGCACGACGCCACCGGCGACTACCTCGCCACCCTGGTCGACGGCGCATCGGGCGACCTCGACGCAGTGGCCGACGCCGTCCGGTGCGCCCGCGAGGTAACCGACAAGCTCGCCCGCCGCTACGGCACCGCCCCGACGCCCTCGCTGTAGTCCTCTACAACTCGGCGCTCCAGGTCCTCCAGAGTCCACGTCCGGGGCCCTGGAGCGCCCACCGTCCGCACGCAATCCCAAATTCACCGCGGCGGCTGTCGACTGGCCACGTCTCCTTGTCGAGGCGACACAAGGTGTCACACGGCCCTGCCCCCACTCAGGGACGGCTGTCCGTTCCCTGCAGCAGGCTCACGGCGGCCACCCAACGTCCCTGACACAGTGCCGCGCCGACAGGGCCGCACCCGCTGCTGCTGCCCCGCCGCCGACCGCACCCGGCCGACCAGATTCGCGGCCAGGCGACGCTGCGGCTGCGGTCGGCTTCAGTGACCACGGCCGCAGCAACCGTCGGCCTCTCTTCAAGGAAGGCGTACATGAGCACCGCCCCGTACACCGATGACGACCTCCGCGCCGAGGCTGCCCGCCAGCGCGGCACTCTCACCCAGGATCCCGACTTCATGGGTGTCGGCGAGCAGATGGAGGGCAACCTCCGCTGGGCGGAGCTCAACCAGGAGCAGTTCCGCCAGGCGCAGCAGAAGATCTACGACCTGATCAACAACGCTCCCGACCTCTCCCAGTGGTCCGTCGTTCTCGGCGCCGACGGCCTGGAACCGCTCTCCAAGACGCTGAACGGCCCCGGCGTCCGCATCCTCATTGCCGTCCGCCCCGACGTGCCCCAGGAACTGCGCGGCACCTTGGTAGAGAGCATCGGTGCCGAGGTCGCGCGGCTCGACGCGTCTCAGTCATCCGCGCACACCGTGAAGGAGCTAGAGGACGAGCTAGCGGCGGCTCGCGCTCGGCTGGTCGTCGCTGAGCAGCGTAAGAGCCGCCGCCAGGCGGAAGTCGAGCTGCTGGAGGAGCGGATTGTTCACCGGCAGCTAGCCGACGCACTGGCTGAGGACGGCTTTGCCGGCGTCCTTCGCTGGTGGATACGCGGTCACGACCACCCTTCCAAGCGGTACGCCCGGGAAGTCATGACCGCATGGCTCCAGAGCCTTTCTTCTCAGCTGTGGTGCCCCGACCACCCTCCGACCACCAACCCTCGCCGTCCCGTCCGCACCTGCAACATCGCGTGGAACGTCTCGCTGACCACGCAGGAAGGGACCGCGGCCCTGGCCAGGTCCTTCAACTCCATAGGCAGTGCCGTACGGCCAGCGTCCCGCACGGACCGCATGCTCCCCGACATGAACATCCAGGTCATACCGCCCTGCACCGAGCTGCGCTTCGGGGCTCGCCGCGAGCCCTGCTTGATCCTCCGGCCCACCCGTGAGGGGTGGGAGCTGGTCACAGCAGTTGGCGCTCCGATCACTGTCGGCTCCAGCGGCGAAGACTGCCGCGCCCTGCTGGTACAGGCGCAAACCATCGCCCTCAGCAGCCTCGACGGCAGCCAAGGCCGATGAAGCAGCAGTCCGCGCATGAGAAGGAAGGCTTCCCCGTGGACCACACCGACGGCTCCCCTACCGGCCGAAGGCCGTTCCTTGCACTGCTCACCGCCAGCCCATACGTCGACTGGCTCGTCCGCGTACTACTGGAGGCCGCCGACGAGGAACGCTCCGCACTGCAAGCGGCCCGCCTTCCGACTGCCGTGACCCTCCCGGTCACCGTCGTACGCCACCAGTGCCCGCACTGCCGCCGTACCTGGGCCAAGAAGCCCGCCGCCGCCGCGCACGTCGCCCGCTGCTGGAGCAATCCCGAGGTGCGGTCCTGCAAGACGTGCGAGCACCACGAGCCGGGTGAGGCTGCGGGCGGCTGCTGGGGTGATCCGTACTGCAACTGTCCAGAAGTCCCCGAGGGCTGTGCCGTCGGAGCCGCCACGCCGATGATCACCGACTGTCCGCTGTGGCGGCTGGCTGACGACGCCGAGTGATCCCGCAGAGGCGGGGCCGGTGGACCTAGTACGGCTGCATGAACCCAGGATTCGCCAGCGCGTGACGTACCCAGGCCGCACCAGGTCTCCTCGGACCTCTCAGCCCGCCATGAGTCAAGGAGACACCCACACCCCATGAAGCGCATCGCGTCTGTCGCCCGCAGCGAGGAGGCGATCCTCGACCGGATTCGGGCTCTCGCCATCGAACGAGCGTCCCAAGGACGCCCGCTCCAGTATGAGGAGCTGCCGGCCTTGTACGACGGCACGCTCACGCCCAGCACGACCGACCTCGCCTGTATCGCCGAGGAGGCCGGGGTCACGATGGAATTCCTTCTCGGCATCCACGGCCCGGCTCGGCTTGCGCGGACGGTGAGGATGCGGGTGGGACGCCTGTACTGGGGGTGGTGGCGCGGCATTGGCCGTCACCGCTGCGGGCCGGGGTGCGGCTCGTGAGCCGCACGGAGCAGGAGTTCGCCGTTCCCCAGAGGCCGCCTGTGATGACCGAACGTCCGCAGGAACGCAAAGACCCTGAGACGGACGGCGTGACCGCGGCGCTTGATCCCCTCGGTTTGGCCGAGCACCTGGACAGGCTGGGGCAGACGTCTGCCGCTGATCTAGTCCGGGCGATGACGGAGGAGCTAGCTCTGGTCCCGCGTGAGCGCGACACCTTGGCCGAGCATGCCCGCCGGATCGCAGGCCTACCGGGCCATGAGCTCAGCCACAACTGTCGGCTGATGGGGCCCGCGATGGAAGCGCTTGACGTTCTGCGCGTCACTCGCCGCTGCCCAAGCACCAGCAACGGCCGACACTGGCCCCTCCGACATCTGAGTGCCACTCGCTGCGCATGGTGCCACGCTCGCCTGCCCGACCGGACCCGCTGATGACCGCAGCGTCCCATGCCTGCTGCGTACGCCGGCTGCCAGCACCGGCGCGGCAGGGTTTGTCTCTGGTCCGGCCTACTCCAAGCCGGACCCACAGCCCGGGCCGCGGCGCCATGGACCAGCGGCTCATCCGCTCCCTGTCCTGACGGTACGGCGGCTGACACAGGTCTCCGCCGCCGCCATCCGCACGAACTCGCGGATCCTCGCTGCTCACCGGCCTGGAGCGGTTCACTGCGGCCACCGAGGAGGGAAGACTCCAGCGCTTCCCCGGCCCGCACAGCAGGGAGTACGTACCGATGAACCGCCCCAAGCCCGGCAGCACCGTCGACATCAGCCAGCTCGTCGAGAAGCTGGACTCGGCGCGCGGCACCGTCGCCTACGACGCCGATAAGGACTACTTCGAGCGCCACCACTCGGAGCGCAGCGAGATCGACACCGTCTTCGACGACCTGATCGACTGGGTCCGCGCCCACCAGGCGGAGGCCGAGCTGGCCAAGCTCGTCAAGCCCGCCTCCGACCCGGACCTGCAGCCCGGTGACCTGATCGTCGTCCACGGCAAGCCCGTCACCGTGCGAGAGATGCGCGTCCACCGACCGCATAGCCATGGCGACTCCGGTCTTCCGCAGCATCGGGCGGCCATGGAGATCGTCACCGGTGTCGGCAGTGAGTGGTTCTCTCTCACGCCCCAGGCGTGACGACCCGGCTCGTGGTGACAGCCCAAGGCAGGGCCGGTCACCACGAGCCGGTACCGCCCGTCCCAAGGACTCCGAGAGGCAGCGAGATGCAAGACCAGCCGCACACACAGATAGTCGTCAACCACACGACCCGGACCGCGTTCGTCGGAGGCTCCTACACGCGTAAGAGCAGTGCGCTGCGCGGAGCGCAGCGGGTCGTGCGCTGCCAGGGAACCGACATCGTCTCGGTGCTGGTCTGCCCTGTTCATCAGCGAGATGACTACCTGAGCATGGCGGACGTCCACGCAGACGTCATGGTCTTCGTCGACCCGTCGTGATCGGAGCAACCTCGAGCGGGGTACCACCGTGAGGAGGGCGAGTGGTCCGCCGGTCTGAACAGGAATACGCCCGCAGCCACATGGCTGCGGGCGTATCTCGTCGTGAGCTGCGCCTGGTGATCAGTCGATGTACTTGCTTAGCAGGGCAGCGGTGGCCCCGGCGGCCAGCTTGGTCGTACGGCTGAGCTTCTGCGTCAGTTTCACAAGGCCCTCTCATCGCGAAGTACCTACGGCTGAGCAGGGAGTCCTGTACCGGTCCGAGCTGTCCTGTCGGAGGCTTCGACAGGCCGGCTGGCCCCCCGGCTGGTGTTCCCTTCATCTGGAGTGGGGGGCTGGCCTTCCCGGTCGGTGTGGTCGGGCTGCAGACCTCGGCGACGGTTCGAGTCGGGCCAGGGCAGATTCAGAAACTTCGACGTCACGGTTCCTCCTTCGACACTGTGGGAGTCGGCCTACGCAGGCTGGACGGTGCGTTTGGGCTCACGGTGGGCACTGGGGCCCGCTCGGGAGCGAGGTGGACGAAACGGCACGGGAGGGACACGCGAAGGCGGCCGGACCTGGAGAGGTCCGGCCGCCTTCATCACGGCGTGTGCCGATGGGTCAGACCGGTCGGGAGAACCGGCAGGGACGACGGACCGAGGTCTTACGGATGGAGCGCATGCGACACCTCCTGTTGGCGGGCCCTCTGGATGAGGGTGGCGCCACAGTAGAAAGCGGAAGGCGGGCGTGCGGCTGCAATTCCCGCCCTGGAGATTCACGTCTCGCGGCGTTGTCTCCGGTACGGGGAATCGGACGTGTCCCGGTTGGTCAGGCGGCACGTGACTGACTGCTGCGCGCGGCGGCGCGGCGTAGGAGAACCGCGTGTTCCTGGACGATGAGGTCGTCGGTGAATTGGTCAGGGGTGCCGGTGACGGTGAGGGTAGCGACCAGAGCGTCGCCGCGAAGGACCGCGGTTGCCAGGCTGTGGGTGGAGCTCGTGCGACTGGCAGCGATTCTGCTGCTCGTCACAGTTCGCGCGAGGTCCTCGCACAAGCGCAGGGGCCGGCCGTCGGCGGTGCTGGTCATCTGCGGCGGCAGGAAGGCCAGGGCGATCCGGCCGGCGGCTGTCCGGGAAAGGTCTCCATCCTGCTGGGCCGCGTCGAGGCGCAGCGCCAGCCGGGGGCTGACCACGTCGACCAGGTCGAGGTGCAGGCCGGCCCCAGGACGCCAGCCTGGGACGTGCCACGCCGTCGCCAGGTTCGTGTCCCTGTGCAGGGCGCGTAGCGTCTCGGTGATCTCTGGAGTGCTGGTCCGTACTGGGGCAGGGCCGAGTAGGACTGCGGCGTCGCAGGTCAACCGGTAGGTGCCGTAGCGCTCGCCGGGTTCGGCAAAGCCTTCTTCGACAGCAGTCAGCAGCAGGCGGGAGGCATGGCCGGGGCGCAGCCCGGCAGAGTGTGCGACGTCGGCGACCTGGTGCTCAAGGTCGGCGCCCAGCTGTGCCAAGGCACGCAAGACTCGACCGAACGCCCTGGCGGACCGATTGGGTTGTGTGGTGGCCGCCGCTGCGGTCACAGGCTGTTGAGCTGCAAGAACAGGCATGGGGCACCAACTCGATTCGCACGGTGACGCGACTGGTTGAAGGTCGTGACCCGAGAGTGCCAACGAGACCGGACACTGGCTTCTACCGTCCTGAGCAGCTGCTCTGTGGGTGGTGTCGTACACGCCGGCCGGCGGGACCGACGGAGGCCTGGGAGCCGAGTAGATGCCGGAGCAACGCTCTCATCGGCGGCAAAGGACAGGCGCTGGGCAGAGGGATCTCGCACGGTGATGGTATGTGCGGCATCGCCCGTTCTACTCAGGCTTGCCCAGCCTTCCCCAGCGCACAGGAGCCCCGATGACCAACGTGAATCCCGGACCAATTCCCACTTCCGGAGGGACGGCAGCCGAAGCCACCCTGCCCTCCGCCGCCGCGCGGCACACGCTCCTGGAGGACTGGCACGCTGCGGGTATCGCCGCCGAGCGTGCTCACCAGGACTACCTCGCCCAGTGGGCGGCGGAGAAGGTCCCGGCCGTGTGCACGGTGGTCTTCCAGGCGGAGGACAGCAAGAACGGCCCCCAGTGGTCCGATCAGAAGGTGACCTTCCTGGGCAGCAGTTCCGACGGAGAGGACGTCCCCCTCGCGTCCTACGACTCCAGGAACGACCCGGAGCTGGTGAAATCGCTGGACGCACTCACTGAGCTCACGCCGCCAGCCCATGAAGACGACGAGCTCCACATAGTCGTCACGAGGGCACGGGCTTGAAGCAGCGGCCGGGGCACGGCCAGGGCCGTGCCCCGGCCGCTGTGTGGGTCAGCTCTCCACCTCGGCGGGCCCGAGGCCCAGCAGGCCGACGCTCAGACGCTGAACTCGTGCGCGGGACTGCAGTTCACAGGGCGCGCGCCGCTCTTCTGAACGCAGACACGGATCTTGTGGCGGCCCTCGAACAGGGTGGGGGTCCGCCAGGAGCAGCTGCCGTTGTTGTAGGAATCGGTGACGGTGGTGATCACCGAGCCGTCCATCCTCAGGATCTGGACGGCCGCCTTGTAGCCGTCGGTCTTGATGTCGCAGGCCGTCACCCTGCCGTTGACGTGGTTGTAGTAGCCCGAGGCGCCGTTACCGCTGGAGTACCACCAGCCGGAGCTTGCGGACGCGGGCGTGGCGGAGATCGCGGCAACCGCGAGCGCGCTTCCCAGAGCGACAGGGAGGGAGCGCTTGATGAAGTGGGGCACTGGCACGGCTTGCTCCTGTTCACAGCGGGACGACTGTCGCCAAGACTGTGCCGGCGAAAGCGGACACCATCGCCCGCTGTCCTGTCCGCTCGGTGCGCGATCATGAAGCCTATGTCTCCTTCCCAGGGCCTATTCCTCGCCGCACTGCTTTTCACGACCGCGGGGGCTGTTGTCGGCGTCGTTGCGTCCCTCAAGATTCGACGCACTCGGCGCCTGCTTCGGGAAGGCTCGGCAGCGCGGGGTGTGGTGACCCGCCATGAGCAGGCTCGTATCGCACCAGGCGCGGACTCCATGAGTACCAGCCGCAGCTCCGGGACCGCCGTGTACTACCCAGTCATCGCATGGAGCACGGGCGATGGCGAAGCGATGGAGACCAGGGCGGACATAGCTCGCCCCAAGAAGAAGACCCTCCCCGTCGGTGCTCGCGTCGAGCTCCGCTACGACCCGAAGGATCCGTCACGCTGGATGCTCCCTGCTGAGGGCAACGGCTTCTGGTGGCTCTTCGTCGCCCAGGGTGTGCTATTCGTCGTGATCGGCTTGGGGTTCTTGCTCGGGGCCTGGTCAAACAGGCTCTGAACCGGAGGGCTGGAGAGAGGGCGACCCTCCGGGATTTCGCAACATCTCCCCTTTGAGCCACTGGCCGGATTGACTGTCACGATCGCACTAGGCACTCGCCTGTCGCCTCCGACTCTGGCTGGCACGTTCCGCCGGGCAGCCACATCTGAAGGACCTCCACAACCGCATGTTCGATTACAGGGCCCACTTGTTCCCCGCTGATGAAGCTGACCTCGGCTCCCAACCGCACGAGTTGTCACCAGCCCGTGCCCTCGCCGAGCTTCGCGATGCCCTGGCCGGATGGATCGCCGAGACTGTCGAGCCGTTCACTGATCACGCGTTCAACCCTGACCGGGAGCACGGCGGGCACATCGCCATGAGCCTGTTCGAGGCAGTGAGACACCTGCGTACTACCAGCGATTCAGCGGCGTTGCGGACCGCCACGATTCTGGAGCACGCAGCCGTCAACACCCTCTACGCAGCGAACCTGGCTCGCCGCCACGGCTCGGACCAGGCGCCGTACGGGCCCACGGACCTGAGCACATATGTCCGGTCGTCGTACGCCGCTGCGGTTTCCGCCGTTCGTCAGGCTCACGCCGCCGCTGCCACAAACCCCTGCTCCTGCGGTCACTGCCCGGCACGCTGAACCTCTCCACCATGTCGGCGCGGGCGTGGTTAACCGGTAGCGCTCCAGGCTGACGCCGTCAGGATTCGCAGTTCCTCGCACCGCACCCCCTTGACGCCGTGGGATGCGCAGACGTCGATCAGGAACCGGTAGCTCTTCTACGGGACCGACCGGTCGGCGGCTGCCCGGCCACCTCAGGACGGGCAGATTCACACTGCACCGACTGGAGAACCATGCGCGAGAGCCATCCCGTCGAACTTCTTCCTCTGCTCGCCGGCGAACAGGTAGAGGCGTACGCACGTGCCATATGGCGGCAGGCGTGCACTGATGTGGCTGAGATCCTGGCCCGCGACGGCCTGCCCCTTTCGGCCGGCATCGTAGAGGCACATCGTGACCTGACCGAACTCGATCACCCTGCGCCCACACGGCCGGAACAGACCACCCACAAGCCCGGCTGCCGGGCTTTCGACTGCCGATGCGGCTGCCCCCGGGCTCAGGACTGCTCAGACTGCCAGCGATGCATGTGCTGGCGGTCGGAGTGCTGTGCTGAAGTCGCCCTGCAAGCGGCACGGCGCGCGGAGCACACCAGGGCAGTCCGCGCCCTACTCCCCCTTCTCGACCCGCAGACGCTCACCGCAATCCGCGAGAGCGCTGCAGAAGCGGAAGAGAGCGCGTGGCGCCGGGTAGCCGCCCGTCGGGTACGCACCCTCGTGCCGGGCAGAGACCGCTACACGATCGCCATTTTCGAGGCTATGGAGACGAAGCTGGGAATGCGCCACGCCGGCTTCGTCGGCCAGGACGTAGAGCTCTACGCCGAGGGGCAGAGCGATCCGAACGAGGCCGTCGACCTGGACGACGGGGAACTGGCCCGGGCGCTGGGTGCACTCAGTGCACTTCTCCGTCCAGTGGAAGGCCATCGTCTCGTCGTGGACCTGCATCTGGGCCAAGAGCAGTCGTAGCTCGATGCCTGATGTCGTGTCGAGATGCGGCCACGCTGAGCCGCTGGCCCTCGTCAGCTGTCTGAGTCCGTGGGACTCAGACAGCTGCACGCCCAAGCCCCTGCGACAACGGTCGTAGTTGTAGGCGAGGGAGGGTGTCAGGTGCCTTCCAGGCACCGGCTGTAGAGGTCGGTGAGCGTCCGCAGCTGGGAGGAGCCGTCGTCACCAAGAGGGTGCTGCTCCCACCAAACCCGGATCTGCGCAGTCTGCTCCAAGCCACGTTCGAGGGTGATGCCGGCCCGTTCGAGCCAGGCACTCCGCGCGTCTTCCAGCTCGACAAGGAGTTCGCGCCCAGGCCGCCGCCCTAGCTTGTTGTTCACCAGGGCGGCGGCTTCGTCCTCCGGCTGGGCCTCGGCGGCCGGGGAGGTCACCCGCAAGACGTCGCGCACTTCGGTGACGCGAAGCCCGGTCTCCTCCAAGGCTTCGACCGTTTCCCACAGTGCCTGAGCGATGTCTTCCTCGGTCTGCATGGAGACGAGTACGGCGCCGCCCGGTGCGCCGGGCCAGCGAGCAGCGCCGGTCAGCCACTCCCAGGTGGCCGTGCCGGATCGCTCGAGGTTGCCGGGGAGCGCTGCGATGTCCGGGGCACCGAGGAAGTGGACGTACGCCTCGTACGACCATCCGCCGTCCGGCATCTCATCAGCAGCTGGCAGGTCGAACAGCGAGCTTTGGCCCTCGCAGGTGTCCAGGTCATCTTGCATGCGATCACCCTAGGTCCGGCACGCCCGCGCCTTGGACCCGAGCGTGGTCAGGGTGCCGGCGGGGCCGGCCCCCGGTCCACCGGGTCGGAGCTCAAGAGGCAGCCGGGTCAGGCGCCGCAGGCGTGATTCGCGACGGCACAACATCCTCGCGACTTCTCGTGTCTCGTGGTGGGCGGCAAGAGCGTCGGGCGGATGCGCCTGAGTACGCCGACCGCGCGTGCAGCTTCCTTGTCACCCAAGCCGCACCAGCTTTCACAAGGAGTACCCGTGAACCATCTCCCCTTGGCTGAGTCCGAGGTCAACGCGTTGGCGTTGAGCATGATCGATCTGCGCATGATGCACATCGTCAACGGCGTCCCCCAGCAGCCGGCACCCATCAAGGGCCGCGAGCATGAGTGCGTCGCCGCGGAGCTGGGGTTGCCGGTCGTTGCGCTCGACGACGCCCTGCGTGCCTACGTCGACGAGCACCGCCGCTTCCTCTCATGGCATCCCGCAGCGCCTCTGGGCATCAGCGCTCACAAGCTCGCGTCAACCGGGTGGGTTGTCAGTGCTCTGGAGACGAGGGCGGCGCTGGCCGTGCTCAACAGGAGCAGTAGCAAGTCCGTACGCACGGTCGTGGAGGGCCGTTTCGGCGCCGTTGGCGCGGACCTTGGGACATGGGACGACTGGACGAAGATGCTGCGGGGCAGCGCGGACTCCGGTTCCCCGCTCCTCTTCGGTCCGCCGACATACGACGGCCCCTGGGCCGAGGCCGAGCTCCTCCTCGACAGCGACTGGCGTTCGGCCTAGTTCTCGCCGTCGTTCCCTGCGCCCCGGCCAGATAGAGCAGAGTGGTCTCGCGGACGGGGAGGGACTCCGCCCGTGAGGAGGGGGCCCAACCCATGAGGGACCGAGAGCAGGGAGAGTCTCGCGCCAGCATGCTGGTTGCCGTCGACGAGCGTGATCTCGCCTTCGTACCGGAAGCCCGCGGCAGCGGTCAGTCGTTCACCCTGTACTGGCGCCGCGTGCATGCCCGGGCGGAGGAAGCTCTGACGAAAGGCGAACAGCCGCTGCTGGCGCCCTTGGTCGACTTTGCCTACATCCGCGCATGTAACGACGTGGGGCTCGACCCTCGCTCGAAGGCTGGCTTCGACGCGTACGCGGGCCGCTTGCACCCGGTGGATGAGCTGTGGCCGTTCGCTGGGGAGTCTCCAGAGGAGATGCTGCGGCAGATGCGCAGGGAGCAGTCGGCGTGGGCCATGATGATCCGCTGTCGGAAGGTGTTCGGTGCGGCACAGTCTCGCTTTGGTCCTCAAGCGGAGGCTTGGGCCAGGGGCTGTTCTGCCCGCGTCCTGCAAGCCCTCGTCGATGAGGTGCTCGGCGGTGCGCCATCGACCGCTGCGTATGGCCTGGTCACCCTGGTGGCCAAGGCCGCTGGTTTCGAACTCGGCGCATACTCGCTCGCGGTGGAGGCTGGTCCGAAGCCGGGGGTTCACGACCGGGACCGGGAGCGTTTCACCGCGGCGTTGGGGGCCTCCCTCATCGCGGGCGCCAAGGGAGTTCTGACCCTGGAAATCGGGGATGCGCGGCGTGTGCAGGTCTGGGAGCTGGCTGATCAACGTCTTACACCCAGCGAGCACGGGCAGCTCCTTCTGGAGCCGGACGGCCACCACGCGTCCCAGCAGCAGCCGGCGTACGTGCCCGGTCCGCCGCTCCCCCAGCCTGTCTGACCGATTGCTGTTCGAAAGGATGAACCGCATGAACACCATTCCGGGGCACCCTCACGGAAGGCACTTCCAGCACTGCTTCGTCTACGAGGGGAGCTTCTGCTCCTGCGGAGGTCAGTACACCGGAGACGACGCTGGCCCGCGCCTGGACCTGCCTCCCACTCCCTTCAACCTGCTCGTCCCCCGCCGCCCGCCGCAGGACGAACTGCGGTGACCAACGCTGTCGTCTCCGCACGGGCCAGGGCTCGATCGCACCGGCACCCCGTGGGCCGTCCACGGTGAGATCCGACACCCACGTCGTCGGCGCCCGACACAGCCAGTGTTCCGCACTGGAGCCCTACTCACATCCGCTTCTGTCGCTCGTTGACCGCCGCAAGGCCCCCGCGTGAGGTCGAGCCGGCAGCAGCTCGGTCTCGTAGCCGACGGCGACGGCCTGCGCGGCGGTCCGGGCTCGAAGTACTCCCCGGAGCCTGGCGACGAGGAGGCCGACAGTCTGGGAGCGCACCCGGAGCGCGGTAGCGATCTCGGTGTACGAGTACCCCCGTGCCAGCAGGTGAAGGACCGCGGCCTCATGCTCCGTCAGCTTAGGAACCCATCGGTTCAGGACGGGCCGATCGATGTGGCGGTGTTCGACCTCACACCCGATGCCCACGGCCTGCAGCTGGGTGGAGATCTCCTCGGCCAGCGCAACGGATCGGTGCCGGCCGCCGACACACAGGACATGAACATCGACGCGGTGCAGCTGTCCGCGGGGCGGAGCTGGGAGCCGGAGGAGAGCCAGTGCGCGTTGCACGCTGCGGTCGACGAGCTGTTCTGCTCCGTGCGTGGACATGACGTAGTGGCGTACCTCAGGGTCCAGGCCGGTGGAGTGGAGCATGCGCTCACGGACGGCAGGGTCGTCAGGCGGGTTGCGGAGCGGGCGGGCGTCTACGCGAAGGGCGTTGCCACTCGGAGCGTCGTGATGACCTTCTCCGTACGAGGTGATCACCGACTGAATGAACCCGGAGGGACGGGCGTGGCCGCGTAAGGCGTGCTGAGTCATGAGCTCAGTGTTCCGACGCTTCACGGGCCGGGGATGGAGTTGTCCTTGTTGCCTGTTGCCACTCTCGTCTACGGCTCTGCCCGGTCGGCCACGGAAGGGGCTGGCGCCCGAAAAGGGCTGTCGCTTATTGGCCGGTTAGGCGTAGTCTGCGAGCAGAGGCCGAGACCATCTGCGCAACCCCCCGCGCTGGTGCTCGGCCTCTCATGCTGTCGATATCGTGAGGCTGCGCCGGATTCGGGTGGACGTGCCAAGTTGCTCGTATCTTCCTCGGCGCCGTGAAGCCCGATGTTCCCGTTATACGAAGCCATCCAGGTCGGACCCGCCCCCGGCGCCGTGCCTCAGCCGCACCTTGGATTCGCGGTCGTTGGGAGTCTGGCCACCTCAAGCGTGACGATCGACTGCATGTCCACAACCCCCGATCAACAGACACCTACCCCAGCCCCGCAAGAGCGCCGGCCCGTCGTCCGGCCGACACGGTTCTCCGTGAACCTGCTTCCCGAGGACGTCCCCGACCGCGAGGCTTTCACCATCACCGTCGAGTACAACGGATCCGGACGCTATCGAGTCATTCGCAACGAACTGTGCTCCCTCGGATCCGACGGGAAGTGGTCCTGGGGGTACCAGTGGCCTGGAGGCGACCGAGAGCCGGTTACCGACGCCGAATGGGACGACTACCACGCAGGACGTGGCGCCTGGGTTGCCAGCCACCAGTTCGATCTTGAGACTGCGCTGCACCTGGCCGAGCAGGCTGCTCCAGACGTTCGGGTCATGCGCACCACCGCCGCCCAGGCGCTCGCCGACTACCTCGCGGAAATGGAGCGCACCGGCCGCTCAGACTGAGGTGAACACGCGCCCGTGTCCCCTTCTCCACGCAGAATTCGCAGACCGTCGCTTCCCCTGGGCTCCAGGGCGATGCTCGTCGGGCAACGACGACGTAACACCGTGAACGAAGAGAGCCTCCGATCATGCCGAAGAAGATTCAGATCACTGGCGACGCGCGACGTAAGCTCGCCGCCGACTTCAAGAAGAAGTACGACGCTGGCGCCTCGGTCCGGGCTATCTCGGACGAGCAGGGGAAGTCGTACGGATTCGTCCATACTCTGCTCGGCGAAGCCGAGACGACCATGCGCGGCCGAGGTGGAGCTCTCCGGAAGAAGAACGCCTAGTGGGACTACAGACGCTAGATGGCACCAGCCCGGAATCTAGTTGGCACCGGGCTTAGCCGAAGAGCAAAGCACCAGGTCACAGTCTTGCGGCTTTGCACCCCGGTGCCAACAAGAATCTGAAATCGCCCTGGGCGACGCAGTCGCTAGTTGGCACATGCGCAGGTCAGCGCGTTACCGCAGTGCCAACTACCGCCTGCCGTCGCACCTAGCGGGCCGAAAAGGAAGCCCGCCTGAATCCAGTCCGCAGGAAGCGGGGCCCCCACCATCTGGTGGGGGCCCCGCTTCGATGACCCGCTACTTGCCCTTGGCGGCTTCCTTCAGCTTGGAACCGGCCGAGACCTTCACGCTGTAGCCGGCCGGGATGTTGATCGGGTCGCCGGTCTGCGGGTTACGGGCGGTGCGAGCGGCACGGTGAGTGCGCTCGAAGGCGAGGAATCCGGGGATGGTGACCTTCTCGTCGCCCTTGGAGACGATGTCGCCGACGACATCGGCGAAGGCGGCCAGAACGGCGTCAGCGTCCTTACGGGTCACCTCGGCCCGGTCTGCGAGCGCTGCCACCAGCTCACTGCGGTTCATGCGGTTACTCCAAAGTCTCTGAGCGTCCCCAGTCGGCAGGTGCTTCGGCCGGGGTGTCGCCATCCTCGCATCCGGCACTGACAACGGAACGTAGTCGACGTGCCGAGCCGAACCGGCCGCCCAGCTGAGAACCGCGAGACGAAGACCAAGACGCCGGCAGGCAGGGTAACCGTGGTCGCCACAAGGGCGGTTTCTCTGTGAAGGTGGATCTGCCCTCACGTCATGGCTAGCGGATAGCTGTCCGTCGACGAGGCCATCAGGTGCGCTCAGGGGGGTTCCGCCGGAACTCCGCTGCATGCAGGCAGTGCGCCCAGTGTGCGAGCCCTTCCTCGATACGCGCGAGCGCCGAGTAAGGGGTGTGCTGGAGTACCTGGGTGGCTTGGTTCAGCTCACCAGCGGCGATGGCCTCGGCAGCCTTCTGCCAAGAGGTCTGGAACTGTTGCTGCGTTGCTCTGTCGAAGTGGTCCTCGGGTAGCCCGGCCGTCAGGTCCTGCGGCAGTTTCAGCAGCGCTCGGGACAAGAGCGCGTCCAGGGCGCGCTCGCTCTCACTGAGGGACTCGGCCGTGCCGGTCATCTCCGGAACCTCCTCGACGGGTATGGAGATGCCGTCGGCGATGGCCTGGTCCATGTCGTCGAACACGTCGGCAATGTCGGGGAGGTCTTTGGCGAGGTAGCGGATGCGGCCCAGAGCGCGGGCCATGGCCGGCAGCAGGATCTCTGCACGCTCGTGCTCGGGAGGGGAAGGCACACGGGCTCCGTCGGGTCGGATCGGCGTTTCGGGGAAGTAGGGAGCACCATATGCAGACCGAGCGGCTGGTGGTTCTGGGGGCGGAGTCGCATCGGCCGCCGAGCGCTGTTTCGCGCCACGGAGACGCACGGTCGGCGCTCAGACGCTGGTGGCAAGGAAGTCGTGGGCGCCGCGGAGGGTGGTGCGGAGCTTGCGTTGGGTGCTGCGGCTGTCGAGGCGGACATCGAGTGCCCCGGGAAGCGTTGTGTCCGCCCGCAGGCCCTGGGTCAGTCGGGAGGGGTCTAGCCGGTCGCGGCGGGCGATGAGCACGCCGAGCTCATGGCGGCTAACGGCATGGACGCCCGCAAGGTGGTGTACGCCGTGCGCGTCGGTGGCGGCGAGTTCCAGCAGGGCGGTAGCGAGATCGGTGACGTGCACGGGGCAGCGGATGTCGTCGGTGAACAGCGCTCCATCTCGGCGGCCGGCTGCGAGGTCGTGGACGATGCGCACATGTGCGGATTCGGTGCCGCCGATGATGAGTGAGGTGCGGGCGATGACGGCAGCCGGGTACAGGAGGCGTACTCCTGTCTCCGCCGCAGCCTTTGCGGCACCGTACGGGGTCAGCGGGTCAGGATCACAGGCTTCGTCATAATGAACGCGGCCCAGGCCGGAGAACACCGCGTCGCTGGAAACGTGGACCAGGCGGCTGTCGTGCTGGGCCGCAGCCATGGCTAAGCGGATGGGGCCCTCAGCTGTGACTGTCCAGTCAGCGTCACTGCTGGTGGCGTTGATCACGACGCTGGGCCTCGCCTCCGCCATCACAGCTTCGAGGCGGTCAGGGTTCCGAAGATCCAGCTCGTACCACGTTGCAGCCGGGGCGCTGCCGGGCCTGGACGCGAAGGTCGCGGCAGTCGTGTGCCCTGCTGTTGTCGATTGGCGGACAAGCTCAGCCCCGAGGAATCCACTGCCGCCGACGATCAGAACAGTCATGGCGCGACCGTAGAGGATCCATCGCCGCCCCGACCCGGAATCGTGTAGAGCCGTCAGGCTCCGTCTCTCCTCCCGGGGTGTGCAGGCTTTCTGCCGCGGTGAGGAGCCCGCTGCAGATCGATGCCGGACTGCCTCACCCGTGGCACGTCTCGGAGGGGTGTTCGCCAAGAGGCGCCTACGCGGTTCGGGGCGGGGCCGTAGCCAGAGCTCGCATCGAAATAATGTTCCCTTTCTGGATACATGCGGTTACGTTCGGTTCCACGCAAGATCGTGAGGGGGTTTCCATGCACGCCGATACTGCTCTTCCCGGCCGACCGCCGGGCATCCGAGAGGACGCTGACGGCCTGACGTCGCGCCAGCGCGCCGTCCTGACCTGCATCCTGAACTCCGTCCGAGAGCGCGGATACCCGCCCTCGATGCGTGAGATCGGGCAAGCGGTGAAGCTCTCCAGCACCAGCTCGGTCGCTCACCAGCTCCAGGCACTCGAGCGCAAGAGCTTCCTGCGCCGTGACCCTCAGCGCCCCCGGGCGTATGCCCTCGCCCCCCACGCCCAGGACCTGGTCGACGCCCACCAGCTGCCTACCCCCTTTGAGCAGGACGTGGCCGTGCGGGCCGCCCAGGCAGCGCGAGCGGCCGCCGTGGCGCATGTCCCTCTCGTAGGACGCATCGCCGCCGGACCGCCGATCCTGGCCGAGCAGGATGTCCAAGACGTGCTCCCAATGCCTCGCGCGGTAGTTGGTCACGGTGACCTGTTTGCGCTCCTGGTCGCTGGCCAGAGCATGATCGATGCCGGCATCCGTGATGGCGATGTGGTGACCGTGCGCCGTCAGAGCAACGCCGAGCCCGGCGATATCGTGGCCGCTCTCCTGAGCGACGGTGAGGCGACCGTGAAGAAGCTCCGTATCGCGGACGACGGCGCCTGGTTGATGCCGTGCAACCTGGCCTACCAACCGATCAAGCTGGGAGAAGACGGGGTGATCCTGGGCAAGGTCGTTGCCGTCATGCGATCCCTGTGACCCCCTACTGTCCGACTGGGGCACGAGCTGCCGGACCTACCGCTCCTCTTCCTCAACGGCCCGGCGCGCAGTCAGTCGCCCAAGGCGATCAGACGGGCGGCGCAACACGCCTACCCCTCCGGCAGTTCGCCATCCTGCAGAGGCAGCAAGGCCCCCCGGCCCTGCATTGCCCCCGTGCGGCTGGCGCCGCCTGACGCGGCTCCCAGAGGCTGCTACGCTCGGCGCGCCCCAGAGTCTCGTGGGGCGGGCCGTGCGCAGGCCCGCGTTGTCGGCCCGGCTGACGCGCTACGGAAAGGTGCTCTGCACCAGCGCATTCAGACCTTCTGAATGCCCACGGAGCTGCCATGCCTGCTGATCACGCCCGTAAGAGCCTTGTACGCCGCCGCGGAGAGGACACCGGCGAGTCGTACACCGATGCCGCCAAGGCCGTGCGACGCGAGCGCAGTGCGTACTACCGCGCCGTCTGGGACCCGTGGATCGCTCCCCGCTGCGAAGTGACTGACCCGATCCCAGGGCATGACCCGTGGCTGTCCGGTCCGTGTCCGGAGGGCTGCCCGACGCGGGAGAACCCGGTCTACCGCGCCTACCTGGAGACCCTCCCTCCAAGGGAGCGTCTGCCGCGCCCGGCGCCCGGGCGGGACCCGTACATGTGCCCTGGCGCTGCCTCATGCACCGACGACGGCTGCAGCTGCAACTACGTTCATCTGGCGGTTTGCCAGGACTGCGACGCCGTCTACAGCCCCGGGCTTGAATCCCCGTGTCCGAATTGCGGCCGGCGGCCGGAGTAGCAAGCATCGCCAGCGGGTCTCCTCCGCTGGTCAAGCAACGGACGAGCCGGCGCTCTTCGTCGAGGACTCCTGCCGAACGCTCCAAGCGCTCTCGGCGACGGAGCGTCGGTCGTGCTCCGTACGGGCTGCGGTGAGCAGGCCCCGCCACGACGTGACGGTCGGACGCCTGCGCAAGAGAGCGCGGCGCTCACGTTCGGTCATTCCACCCCAAACACCATGCTCTTCCCTGTGATCGAGGGCGTATGCGAGGCATTCGGTCCGCACCGGGCAGCCAGTGCAAATAGCTTTTGCTCTGCTCTGAGCCGAGCCTTGAACGAAAAGCTCTTCCGGGTCTCCCGTCCGGCATGATCCTCGTGCACGCCAGGCTTCCTGGACCCCCTTGCTCACCGACCCCGCCCTCTCACCTCGTCATCCGCTCCCCCGCCAAACTCAGCAGGCAAGTGCCGCGACGCTACGCCAACCGTTTCTGCGACGAAATAGCGGCCGCGTACAGTGACCCGATCGAGTGAACAGCTGTCCGAATACCTACGACTTGAGGCTGGAACTCCGCAGCTCAGGAGTCCCTGGGCCCGGGCCGCGCCAAATGACGTAAGGATCTTTCGAAGGACCGAGGGGAAGAGCACGATGCCGAAGGCACAAGATCGCAGGACCGCCAGCAGTCTTGCGTGCGGGGCTGCGGTATGCGCCTTCCTGACGCTCGTCACCGGCACACTCTTCCTGGCTGTCACAGCCAGTGGCCTGCTGGTCGGAGCGCTTCTGGCGCATCGCGGGACCCTTGAGCCTCGCCCGTACTGGTACTGGCCTGCGTGGCTGACCGGCGCGACAGTGGCTGCTCTCCTCGCCACAGCCGCCGACGAGGCGGCCCGCCTTCTGCTCCTGCCTCTGGCCGCTGCCGAGGCCATCATCGGCCTCGTTCTCCTCGCTCTGTGGAGCCACCGTCGGCACGGCCGCGGCGACTGGATCGTCTGGCTGCCCGAGACTGGCGTGACCCTGCGCCGCGAGTGGAGCCGCCGGGCGGCGATCCACTGGGCGCAGACCGAGTGGCCCGGCCCGCCCTGTGCGATCAGCCCTGCCGAGTCGTTCCCCGAGGCGGCAGCCGCCACTCCTCTCTACCCGTACCGCGACCGGCCAGGGATCACGGGTGTGCGGTCACCCGAGCTCGGCTGGACACGACCCATCGGTTGAGAGGAGCTTGGGACGCGCGGGCACCCTGGTGGGTTCCGACCGCCGTTCGTAACCCGGGAGACGAGCGCGTCCCAAGCCGCGGTCCGGCCCTTCCCTGACCTGTCCTGAACGAGCGATGCCGCACGGCTGTACGACTGGTTCGTTACGGCCTCTCACCACGGAGCCCACGGCGCCGGCGGCCGAGGAGTACCGACGCGTCTTGTGCGGACGGCGCCGGGCGGCTTCAACTGCTCCTGACCCCCTCATCTGGAGCCCAGGCGCGGACGTCCACTCGGTACGTTCCGGCCCGCCGGTTGCCCTGCCGGCCTACTGGTGGGTCCGCTGTCGGTGGAACTCCCTCGCGTCTGTATCCAGCGATCTATCGTTTGCTGCAGAGAGTTCAGTGGGGGCGACGTGGTGCGGGACACGAGACTGGTGCAGACCGCGGTCATCGGTGATGAACACTCCGATGTCCCGATCATCCTGCCGACCGAGGCGATCGAGCTCGACGTCTTCCGGCACGCCCACCAGCAAGACACGTTCTGGTGCGGGCTGCTCCTGGGCGGCTGCGGGGGCCAGCTCGCCACCAAGCTCTACGTGGATCGCCAGTGTCACTTCCAGCACAATCCGCTGCCGAACGGCGCCCCGAACACCTGCCGTCGACCGTCCGTCGGCGAGTCCAGCGCGGATCACCTGTACGTGAAGTCGGCGATGTCGCGCTCGCTGCTCGAGTTCGGCCGAGCCGCCCGGTTCGCCTTTCCGCCGCCGATCGGCTCCCTCGTCGACGTCGACCTGGAGGACGGCCTTCCCCTGCGCATCCACATGGACGCCGCCGTGGAGCCGGACTGGGAGCGTCAGGGCGCCGTGATCCTCGGCCCCGGCGTGGTGCCGGCTCCGGACGTGCTCGCAGGCTGCCCCTACGTCTACCGCGTCAGGTGCGACAGCGACGGCGCGAGTCGCCGCGTGTGGGTCGGAACCCAGAGCCTAGCCCGCCCCACCGAGTGGGTCCCGTTCAGCGAGTGCACGTGGACGGACGAGGGCCTGCTCACCCCTGCCGCCTCCCGCATCCTGCGCGACCGTGCCCCCGCCGGAAGCCGGTCAGCCGTACCGGGGCCGTCTGCCGGCCGAGGAGCTCTGCCGGAGAGTGTGGTCACGTTCGTCCGCGGCCTGGAGGCGGCGCAGCGGACGGGGACGGTGGACCACGTGCGCCGGCTCTGCAACGGCAGCAGCGCCTTCCTGGACGGCCTGTCCTCCACGGCGCGGGCCGAGGCTGAGAGGGCCTTGGCGGAGGCCAAGGCGTGGCTGGCCACCCACGAGGAGTACCAGCGCCGCATCTTCAAGGAACTGGAGGGCTCGGTCCGCGAACGGCGGGCGTGGGATGTCCGCGCGGGGATTCAGCAGGCCGCGTCCCTGACCCGGCGGGGTGCCAGCGCCGAGGAGCACCGCATCCTGGCCGCGGCCCGCGCCTATCTGCGCGAGCACGACTACGCCGATCAGTCCCCAGCCAAGGCGGCCTTGCGCAGGCCGTTGCACCACCGGGCGGCCCCCGCCGCGAAGAGACCGGCGCCGGCCAAGAGCAAGAGGCCGAACCGGGCGAAGGAGTCGGCAGCACGAGCGCGTGCCCTGCTGGAGCGGCTCGACCGTGAGAGCGACCTCCTGGCCGACGATGAGCTGGCGCAGCTGGTGGAGGAGTTGACGAGGGCCGCGAACATCGCAGGCCCCAACCTCAGGGACCCCGAACGCAAGCGGGTCGCCAGCTGGGGTCGCAAGGCGCGACAGCGACACCCGGCGCGCACCCCGGCCACTGAGCCCCGTGCCCGCACGAAGCCCACGGCGGCCGGGAAGCCGGAGAGCCCCGCGCGGGTGAAGCTCGACGCGCTGGCCGCCGCGGTCAAGACCATCCTGCAGAAGGCGGCAGCAACCGGCACGACGCTCACCTGGGCGCAGATTCGCGCCCAGCTCCCGCCGGGTCTGCCCGCCCTCGAGCGGAGCCAGCAAACCAGCGTGCTCATCGAGGTGGACCGGAGCCGCGCGGGGACCGCGCCGTTGCTGTCCGCTCTGGTCACCGGGGCCGATCACGACATGCATCCGGCCTACCCCCGGATCGCGGCCGCGGCCGGCCGGCCGCGGCCGCGGGGAGACCTTGAAGCGGTGGCGCAGTGGGCCGTGGAGGTCTCCCGGTTCCAACGGGTGAAGTAGGAGCATCAGCGGCGCCCGCCGCGCCGTCCCCGTGCGGCGGGCGGTTCGCCGGCCTGCGGGAGCCGGCCGGGCGCGGTGCCGGTTCAGGCCGCGATGCTCGGTTCGGTGCGGGCGCGGTGGAGGGAGTCGTAGATGGCTGGCTCCCGGCGCCGCTGTCCCGAGAGACGCCGGGCGGGCTTGACGTGCGAGGGTGGCCGGGCCGAGCGCGCTTGCGCCACGATGCTCCGATGAACGAGGAACCGCTGGAAGAGTGGGCACGGCGGCGCGAGGAGCGCCGGGCCGCCTCGAAAGGCCGACTGCGGGCGGTGCCACTCACCGAGGACCGGCATCGAGCGGCGCACGTCGAGCCGGACGCTCCTCGGGTCATTCAGGAGTGGAACGGCACCGAGTGGGAGACGATCGGCGTCGTCGAGAACCTGGACGCCGCGAAGGCGCTGCTGTATCCGCCGCAGCCGGTGAAGGAGAAGCCGACCGAGTGGGATCGCCCCGCGCTCGGCCCGGGGAAAGGGCGGCATCGCCGTACGGCCCCGAAAGAGGAAGGCCGCTGAGAGCCTGAGACGGAGCGGCGCCGGCCGGAAAATCAACGCCCATGGGCGTGCGGGGTCTCCCTGCGGTGCGGTGCGGTGCGGTGGGGCTGTACTCACCCTCCTCGCCCAGCGACCTCCGCAGCGGGATCGGCGCCGAGTCAACGCAGGGTGGCGAGGCGCGGTTGCGCCGCGGCCGCGATACGGAGGCCGTCTTCTTCGGAGCTCATGGACGCGGGCGGGATTCGCCGGAGCTGTGTCGGCCCCGAACGGTTCGGGCTCAATAAGGCCGACGCCCCGGCCTCTCCGAAGGAGCCCCTCGACTATGACCGCCTCTCACACCACCGCGATCGCCGTTTCCCGCCCGGGATGCTTCAAGGCCGTCGGCCTGATCGCTCCGATCTCAGCCTTCTCGCCTGCCCCGGTAGCGGTAGTTCCGGCCGGTGCTCGGTGTCCCCGCTGTGAACGTGATGCGCTGTACGGCCTGGAGTGCGCGCACTGCGGCCGTGTCATCATCACCGGCCTGATCGGAGGTCCGCGCCTGTGCCCAGCAGAGGAGCGCGCGCAGACTACCGGACGTCCGTACTGCCCGAAGTGCTACACAACCGACGCCCAGCTGTACGTCACGGGAGCCGGAGACATGTGCGGTCCGTGTGCGGTCCGAATCCTGGGGCGCCGAGTATCGGACCTCACGCCGGTTGCGGAGACGCCCACGGCGTGACCCGTGGGGTAGGGAGCTGCACACTCTGAACAGCGGATGGCCGTCGGTGGCCCGCCCGGGACGACGTGCGAAGGGCCTCCGGGCGGGCTCCGCTGTCAACGATGCCAGTTGGCATCGAGTGACTGAGCGAGGCGCGACCGAAGTCGGGCTTGAGCTGGGGTGCCGTTGAACGGCAAACTCGGTCCCGGAGAGCAGCCGGCCTCCCACTGGTTCCTGCGGCAGCGGGGATGCAGCCCGCCCCCGGCGCGGGCTCTGCCCGTGCACCTCCAGTCTGTGAGCGCGCCTTGCGATTCTGGTAGGAACCGCCATGCACCGGAAGTCGTGAGCTGCTCCTGTCACGCTGCGTCCAGCTCTGGCCCTCTCCCCGCAGGGAGAGGGCCAGAGCTGGACCGGTGTCGGTGGGCGCGAGCTGTCAGTGCTCGTAATCCGGCTTCAAGCCGAGGACGTTGGAGATGAGCGGCACACCGATCGTCAGAGTGAGCATCGACCGGAAGGACTGGGGGATCAGGGTGCTGCCGATCTGGTGGAAGTGGTCGGCCAGAGTGCCCTCTTCGAAGCCGTCGGTGAGGAGGTCCCATGGTGATTGGCGGTGCGGTCGTTCCCTGAACTGGGTAGCCGTGGTGACGGCGTAGCAGATGACAGCCGGCCACAGCTGTTCGACCAGGTAGTCCTGCGCTGCTGGAGGGCTGTCCTTCTCGTCCTCTTCCAGGATGCCGGCCATTTCGGCGTGGAAGCGGTCGCGCAGGTCGGGGTGGGCGGCCTCGACCGCCATGACAAGGGTGTTCAGGCTTGTGCCTGGTCCCAGTCCCTGCAGGGCCGGCGGCAAGTCGCCGGGCGGAAGCCACACCCAGACCTGGCCCGGGTCGAACCAGTGCGGTAGCGGTAGCCGCAGAACGCCGTCGTCGCCTTCGAGTCGTTCGCGGAAGTCCGGGCCGGCGGCGCAGGCCAAGAGGGCGGTCACTGCTGACCAGCCTGCTGGCGCGGCGGCATCCTCGTCGGTCAGCGCGTCGATGAGGTAGGCCAGGCGCAGCGGGTGACCGCCGAGGGTGTCGCCGTCGAATACGCAGAAGGGGCAGTGGAGAAGCCGGTCGTGCTCGGTGGCCGGCAGCAGGTGGGCGGCCGGGTACCTGTCGCCACACAGGGAGCATTGCGCGTTATTGACCAGTTCGTCGACCTTGGATGCACGGGCGCGTCCGAGCTCTTCTCCTACCGTGTGCACGATGTCCGTGAGTGGTGTGGTGCCAGGCAGGGTGAGCACCATCGCTTCCCCGGAGTTGATGGGGATCTTGGGCGTGATGAGGGTCAGCTCAGGGACGGTGGTGAGGTCGTAATGATCCGGGTCGTCGGGATCTGCCTCGGTGTCCGTTCCACCCGGCCGGGAGAGCATGGACCAGACCGGCCCAAGCCAGCTGGTCCAGATGCCGCCTTCGGGAAACCCGTCGGTCTCTACAGGCCAGCCCTCGACTTGGAACGCGTTGATCAGGCGGTCATGGAGGTCGGCCGTCAGGATTTCCTTGGGGGCGGGGGTGTGAAGTCGGGCGGCACGGGCGTGGCTGCCGCCATCGGCCTCGGCTCGGATGGCCAACTTCTTCTTGCGGTTGCGCGTCACGCGTGCTCGTCATCCCGTGCGGTCCCACGTCCCGCACTTCGGCATTTCAAGCACAGGTGATCGGTGAGTGAGATTCGACAGAACCTTGTCCGCCGGCGCTGCTGGTCACGTGGGGACGCGCAGCATCGGAGTCGGGCGATCACTACCGCCGCGTTGACGGTAGCGCGGCGGCCCCTACGCGGGCAATCGGCTCGGTGAGGCACCCACGATCGCGCTCTCGTGGGCAGAAGCCGGTGAAGCCCTGACGGACGGCGCGCGGCGGCGCAGGTAGAGATGTCTGCCCGTTCATCCTGCCGCTGCCGAGCCGGTATGGTGCCCGGCAGGCGGCCACGACCGCCGACCGCTGAAGGGGGCCTTCCGCCCACGCCGGAGACCTCGTTGGTAGGCCAAGCCGTACTTCGACGCATCGTGCACCTGACCATGCCTGTCTTCAGAGCGGCGTGTGCGTGGGGCACGCCGCTGCATGGAGTCAGACATGCCTACCAATCCGCCCCGAAAGTCGCGGAAGCGCACGCGAGAACTGCGAGAGCTGAGCCGAGCCGCCGGCCTGCGGTTCACCGAGGCGATGCGGGCGAACGATCGCACCCGAGCTGGCGACCGGCCCCTACCGCTGCGCCCCTCCCCCACCCGCACCATGCTGTTGCCGCTCGTACCGGACGCCCTGGCCGGCCTGTACGAACTGGATGGCCTGCTCCTGAGGCTCCGCATGGACATGGTTCTGAATCATGAGGGGGAGCTTGTGGGCTATCGGGACAGCGGAGGTGTGCCGATCCCCGGCGCGCCGATTGAGGACGTCACCGAGGCGTACTGGCAGGTCCGCCATGCTCTACCCGAGGGGACGGAGGAGCTGGTGGACGGGACAGAGGAGTACCCGCCCAACATGCTGCTGCTGGTGGGGCCCGACGGCGGGAACGTGGTGCACCTGGCGTCGATTGAGGTAGCCGAAGCGGATCTCGCCCTGCTCACCACGTTCGCCGACGCCCTCGATCGCGCGGCCCGTCCGCGTCCCGGCTCGGAGTTCCAGGCCCTGAGAGAGGCGCTGGGTGAGCTTGGACGAGTGCCCTACTACTCATGGATGCCCAAGGGGGACGAGGCCGTCGTCGCCAACTGGGTGCGGCAAGCGCTGTCACCGGTCCTGGTCTCGCCTTTCGACGGCCCTCACGGATCCGACGACTACGAGACGCTGTCCGGTGTGCTGCGGTACGCCGAGGGCCTGGGCTGGGAGAGCGTCGAAGTGAACCAGGATGAAGAGGAGGCGGCCGAGCGAGCGTCGTTCAGCATGATGCGCGCGGCGGGGTGGACCTGACAGCCCGCTCCGGGGCCTGGGGTCATCCGTGATGGCCAGAAGGCTGTGCAGCACCGATAGGAAGGGGCCTACCACTGGCCTGGTGGCGGTGGGCGTCTTTAGGCGGACGCGGTTCCGCGCCATCCTGCGTCTACTACCTTCAGACCCATGACGATTCCGCCCCAGCCCTCCTCCGCCAGCCCCGCCCCCACCGCTTCGGAGATCTCCGCTGCGCTGTCGGCGCTCGGTGTGTACGCCAGCGTCCCCTCAGAGGTCGAACTCGCGCAGCAGGCCGCTGCTGTCGGCGGCGAGCAGGTCCTGGCCGCCATCCTCGCGAACGCCCTGTACGGGGCGTCGATCGGCACCGGGATGGTCACCGAGGGCCGGATGCTCGAAGGCGGTGCCGGCGGCCGCGAGCTCGGCCTGGCCCGCGAGCAGGTCCTCAAGGCGTCCGGCGCGGACGGCGTGGGCGTCATGGGCGTCCTGCACTGGCAGGCGGGCCAGGTACGTCAGCTGCTGAATGCGATGAATGAGGGCGGCGCCGGGCCCATCGTGGAAGCCGCTGGGCACGCGTCCAACGCGCTGCTGGACCTCCTGGCCTGCACGACCGTGACCGCCGTCGACGACGTGCGCGCCGCCGAGATCCCCGAGCAGCTCGTCCGTGCCCGCCGGGCGCTCGAGGCTGGCATCGCCGCGATCGACGCGCTGCCCGGCGCTGTCGCCGAGATGTTTCTCGGGTCCGTCACTGACTGACGCAGCGCAACGAATGCCTCGTGCCCGCGGGCATGTTCTCCCCGGGCATACCGGCTGGCCAGCGCTCTGCAGCCGGTACAGGGATCCGTCACGGTGGCGTACTCATCACGGCTTTGCGTACCTGCTCGGCGCGGCGGCGAGCCCGATGACCATGAGCAGCGAGAGCACGTACGAGTGGCCGCGTGGGGCGACACCGTCGGACATGATCCAGCTGGAGGCGTGGCTCGCCCAGCACGGATGGGAAGTCGACCCCACCGTCTACATGGCCGGCGCGGGCGGTGCGGCCGTCCAGGTGCGGCGTACCGGCGCGGCCTGGCAGGACGGGGAGGCTGGACTGCTCATCCTGCCCGCGGAGACGGTGCTCTGGAACGGCACCCGGATGCAGATCGCACCCCCGGCTGCTGTACCGGCCCGCTGTGCAACCTCGTAGGGTCAGGGTTCGAAGATCACGAGGGGTAGGGGTTCGGGTGGACATCAACGAGCAGATCGAGGCGTCGCGGACGTGGGAGCACGGCGACCCGGGGCCGCGCCCCTACCACCCGGACTCCGCCGCGCTGGTGCGCATGGCCGCGTTCCTGGAGCGGATCGCCACCTTCATCAAGGAAGACCCGGAAGCCTCGGCCCTGGTCCACGCCGGCAACGACCCGGCCGTACTGCTCCCGTTGGCGGAAACGGCCCCGGGCCGGGAGCGGCTGCGCCTCGCGTTCGACGAAGACCCCGGCATGGTGATGTGGCTGGAGTCCAGCGCCGCCGGCCGGGACGTCCTCGCCCGGGTCCAGATGTCCGTGGACACCCCGGACCCGGGGGTGGCCGCGGAAGCGATACGCACCGCGCCGTCACCGCGGGTCGCCGAGCAGCGGCGCCGACGGCACGAGGAGAGAGTGCGGGACCACGAGGAGCACCTGCGCTACCTGGCAAGCCCTGAGCACGCGGCCCGCAGGCAGCAGACGTACGAGGTGATGATGTCGGCCCTCGAGGCGCAGCGCGGCGCGGAGTAGAGGCATCACACGGCTGGCGGTGGGCGAGCGCCTACATGCTTCCGGCCCCCTCCGAACTTCATGTCGGAGGGGGCCGGTGCGTTGGTAGCGGGGACAGGATTTGAACCTGCGACCTCTGGGTTATGAGCCCAGCGAGCTACCGAGCTGCTCCACCCCGCGTCGGTAGGACCACCCTACGCTACTGGCCCTCGGCCCCGGACCGCATTTCCCCTGGCGGCGCCACTTCTGCCCCACCAGCCTCAATTTCGGTATCCAACGCACTCTTCTGTCCCGGCGGGCCTGTAGGGGAGGGGCCACGCCGGCCCCGGGATGAAGGAGGACGTGGTGAAGGAAGCAACCAGGGGCACAGTGATCGCGGTGGGTCTGGCGCAGCGGCCGGGCACGGAGCCCCCCTGCGCAGACGGAGTCGACGTGCAGCGGCGCGGGGAGACGGTGTGCGCGGCCGTGGTGGACGGGGCCGGGCACCACCCGGACACCGTGCGGTACGCCGCGCTCACCCCGCCGGTGATCACACACATCGGGATGGAGCTGGGCGGGCTGCCGGGGCTGATGACGGCCGGACAGATGGCCGCGGCCTACAACCGGCCGCCGCACGCGTCCGCGGTGTTCGCCTGCGCGCAGCCGGGGCAGCCGACGTCCGTCCATTGGATTGGGGACTGCCGGGCGTACGGCTGGCGGGAGGACACCGGGCTCACCCTCTGGTCCGACGACCAAACCATGGGGAACTGGTTGCGGTGGAACGGTGGTGCGGCTGTGCAATTGGAGGCCGCGAAGCACGACAACTGGGCCCGCCTGGGGCTGGCGCAGTCCAGCGCGGCGACGTGCCGGCAGGTGCAGATCCCCGAGGCGGGGGCCCGCCTCGTGCTGGTGATGTCCGACGGAGTGTCCGACCAGGTGAGGGCGGAGACGATCACCCGGCTGTGCAGCGAGCACTCGGACGGGCCGCAGGCCCTCGCCGACGCCTTGGTGGGGGCGGCCGAGGCCGAGGAGAGCGGCTACCGGGACGACGCCACCGTGGTGGTGCTGCGGCTGCGTTAAGGGGCGTTTCGCAGGCCCGCCGCCGGCGCTCCGCACTCTCGGGGCGCCGGCGTCAGGGCCGCCCGGCCTCGTTGAAGTCCGGGTGCCCGCTGTCGGTCACGGCGATGGCCCGGGCCACCTCGTAGGCGGGACAGTCGTAGTGGCGCGGTAGGAGATGGCCCCGGTCGCAGGGGTCGGTGGGTGGGAAGTCCGCTTCGCCGCAGGTAAACAGGGGGGACTCGTCCGCGATCAGCAGGCGCAGGGTCTCCAGCCGCAGGGCAGCGCGTCCGGTGTCGGCGGCGTCCTCCGCCAGGTGCGCGATGGCGAACTCGACGACGTCGAGGGGGCGTTCTCGTCTCCTTCCATCGTGGGCAGTCTGCACCGGCCGGCTCATCTCGGTGGGCGTTCACCCGGGCGGGTGGCACGTCCTTGGCCGCCTGAAGGGCTCGGGGCTATGGTCGGGCGCGGCCCCCGTGCGGCCGAAGGTTCCCGTCCCGTCCCATGACCGCGACGTACATCAGGCCGAAGGTGCTCCGCATCAGCGCGCGTTTCGTCCTGTCCGTGCTGTCCGGCCGGCGGGTCATGGGCCGCGGGCTGTGAAGGACGTACCGATGACGAAGAACCACGCTCGCAAGTCCGCGGCCCGCGCCCGTGCCGCCATGACTGGCCAGCCCTACACGTCCGCCGGCCTCCGGCGCGAGTCCGAACTCGTCGTGCTGCGCCAGTACGGGAACGGCGGCCCGGGCTGCCTCACCCTGGTCGTCGCGAACTGGACGGCTCCGGGGAATCGGTCCCTGCTCGGCATCGCGCCCGGAGTGGTGCACCAGTGGCCGAGCTCCGCCCAGCCCGGCAAGCCGCGTGTCGACCCGTACCGGCACATGATCGAGCACGGCTGGTCCGACGGCGCGGATCCCTCCATCGGGGTGGCCCAGTGGGGTGTCGTGTTCGCCACTCCGGACGGCGTCCTGAGCGGCATCGCCTGGGACGACTGCCTGCTGTACGCCGAGGCCTTGCAGCTCACCCCGACCAACCACGCCGCGCTGACCTGTGCCCATGACGGTCTGGTCCGCGTCGTGGTCACCAAGACGGCACAGCCGGCCGACCGCAGCGCCACCCAGGCGTGGGTCCTGAGCTTGCTGTCCACGCCCCGGCTGGCGGTGAAGGCCTTGTTCCAGATCCACGAGTCGCCCTGCCTGCCGGGCACGTTTGTGGAGCACGTCAACAACCGGCTGCCCGACGGTGTCGCCCTGGTCTCCCCCGGATCGGGTTTCCTGCCGCCGTGGTTGACCGGCCCGGCGTAACCCCGACGTTCTGCGGCTCAGCGGCTCTTGCCGACCGGGGGCAGCCACCTCGTTGGGCTGATCAGGCGGCCAGACCGAGGAAGCGGGTCGGGTTCTCCTTCCAGGGGACCTTCTTACGGCGGTAGGCGTCGAAGGCGGTGCTGCGCAGCGAGTGCCGCGAGTGCAGGGCGACCGTCTCGGGCGGGCTGCCGGCGGCCAGGGCCTGCTGGATCCAGCCACGGCGGAAGCTGTGGCCGGTGATGCGACGGACGGCGGCACGGGCCGCGCGCCGGGCGGTGCGCCAGGTCTTGAGGACGGCGTTGGCCTCTTCGGCGGTGGGCGCGGCGTCGGCGGCCGCGAGCGCTTCCTGCCTCGCCCGGGCCGCGGCGGCGCGCTCCTCGGGGGTCGGAGTGGGAGTCAGCTCGGCGGCACGGGCGGTGGCCTTGATGATGTCGTTGACCGTGTCGGCGGTGATGCCGCCGCGGCGGCGGTCGTCCTTGGCCTGCCGTCCGGCGGCCTTGACGCCGATGTTGCCGTGCCGGTCGATGCGGCGCAGCAGCGGGCCGGGGGTGAGCTGGCCGTCGTCGGCGAGGACGTCGAGCCATTCACGCAGGGCGTGGATGGGGCACAGTTCCGTGTCGGCGGGGGCGAGGATGCGTACTTCCTGCCCGCGCGCGGCCTGGTCGGCCTTGGAACGGCGGATCTTGATGATCAGGGCCTGGTGGGGGCGCTTGCGGCCGTCCTCGTCCTCGATCTGCACGGTGCGGATCTTGGCGTCGTGCAGGTTGAGGCGGGCGGGCTCGGAGGCGCGGGCGGCCATCCACCAGGCGATGAGCAGGACGGCGGCGTCCCGCTTGCCGCGCGCCGTGGTGCGGTCCAGCTTGCGCACCATGAGCCGCAGTTCGTCCAGGTCGACGGCGTCGGCCTGGAGCGGGCCGGGCTCTACCAGCGGATCGTCGGCCTCCTCGCCGGCGCGGTGGCGGATGACGAGCTGGCAGGCCTTGACCTCCTTCTCCGACAGCGATGTGCCCTGGATGGCGCGCATCGCCCGCAGGGTGCTGAAGTGGGCCTCGATCGAGTTCGCGGGGTGGCCGCGGTCGCCGAGGTCGGAGAGGTAGGACAGCACCGCATTGGGCTCGTCCTCGGCCCAGTCGTAGGTGGCGCACCACAGGGCGTAGGAACGCCAGCGGCTGGCCCGGGCGTTGTGGGAGTTGCGGGGGACGGAGTCGGTGAGCTTGCGGGCGGCCGAGGCCGAGATCCGCTCGCCGGCCGGAGAGACGATGTCCGGCTCGGCGCGGCGCCGGCGCCGGACGGCCGGAGTGCGGCCGGGCCCGGCGGCGGGGACGAGTTCGGTCGACGTCATGACGCGGGCTGCTCCTCGTGCGCGCGGGCGGTGGCTTCGGCGGCGGCGTTCGGGCGGGGTTCGCTGCCGGGGAGCGGTGGCTGGCCGGCGGCCCGGCGGCGCTGCACGGTTGCGGTGTGGGCCCGCAGGGCGGCGGCGGCCGTGTCGGCGGCGGCGAGGTGCAGCGCGCGGTCGCAGGCGAGGCAGGGGGTGCCGCACAGGGAGCGCTCGAAGTCGTGCGGGCTCACGGGCAGGGTGCCGCAGGCCATGCGCCACCGGCCGGGGCGCTCCTGGTGGGCGGTGTGGTCGACGCGGCCGCCGTGGACACGGACGAGCCTGGTCTCCGCCTCCACTTCGCGCAGCACCTCGGCCATCTCGTCGCGGATGAAGACCAGCGGGCGTGCCGACATGGCCGGACTGGGCGAGATGGGGCCGGCCTCCGGTCGCGCAACGTGGAACTCGATGAACTCGCGGCCGCCGCGCATCACGGTCTTCTCCCGGAAGGGGGCTCCCTCTGCCGCGAGCTGGGCCCGGAACTGGTCGGCGGCGCTGGTCTTCCCGCTACTCGGGGGGCCCAGGTAGATCTCCTCGCCGGGCAGGTTGGCTTCCGGGAACAGCCCCGCGTCCGCCGGTACCTGCTGCTGCGGGATCTCCCCCGTCATCTTCTCCCCCTGCGCTCTCGGGCCGTCCTGGCGAAGTTGTTGTGTGTGCCGGATACCTGCCTACGCGGGTTGTCGTGTCCCCCGCAGTTTCTGATTCCGGCTAAGCAGAGAGTATCCGGAATCAGAGCCCGGCGCAGGGCCGACACCCGCCCGTACGGGATTCAACTAAATGCGACGCCGGAAGCCCGTCCGATCCGCACCGAAGGCGCAGGAGGCGATCTGAACGCGCGATGGCGCTGGCGGTATGGACCGGGCCGGGAATGCACATCACGCCTCAGAACGGCGTACAGAGCCTCAGCGCAGTTCAGCGGCAGTTACGCATCAGGCGGTTACGACTCAATAGTTATCGCGTTTGAGTTGAGTTGTAAGTTCAAGATCCATGCTCTACGGTGCGGAACGACCCGGTGACCAGCCGGGCACGAAAACGCGGACCCCGGGCGCCGGGAAGCGAGGAGAACCCGTTGAGACGACGGCGATGGCGCGGCAGCGGTGACGGTCCGCTCATGAACCTGATCAACCTGGCCGGCATCTTCGCGCCCGTCCTCCTGGCCGCGGTCCTCCTCGGCCGGCACCTCGGCTGACCCCCCGCTCACGCGTCAGCCGCCCTCCACCTTCAACCCGAACGGGGAAAGCCATGCCGAGTCCTGCTGAACTGCGCCAGAGGGCAGCCGAGTTGGAGGACCGCATCCCTCCGGCCGACGCCGGTCCCCGCACGGACAACGAGCGGATGTTCGCGGAGAAGGCCACCGCGCTGCGCGCCGAGGTCGACCGCCTGGAGGCCGAGGAAGTCCCCGGCACCACCGGAACCCTCGCCGAACGCATCAGCGACGTCATCGCCAACGAGGTCCCCGCCGCCTACGCCGATCTGGCGAGCGCGCGGGCCCGGGAGGTCGTCGCGGCGTGGCAGGACGACGCCACACAGACGATCGACGGCATCCGGGCATGGTTCGCGCTGTACCGCCCGCAGCTCTCCCGCTCAGCGGCCCAGGCACTGGACACCCTGCTGAACCAGCACGCCGGCGGGGAACGTTGAGCACGATCTCCTACACGCACTGGGCGTACTTCCCCGACCGGACCAGCGCCGAGGGATGCGCGAAGGACCTGGCGGACTACGTCACCCGTCTCGACGAGCCGGACCCCGCAGTCACGCCGAAGTGGCGGCTCCTGGCCGCGCGCGACGTCGAGGTAGGTGGCCTCGACGAGCGACACCGCGAGGTGGAGGCGATCGTCACCCGGCACGGAGGCGAGTACGACGGCGGAGAGGCGACGTACGAGTCCGGGCGCCCCGTGGCGGACCCGATGATCATCGACCGCGACGAGAACTGAAACGGCCGGGAGACGAGAGCAGCGATGACCACGAAGACCCTCCGGCGCGGCAAGGCGGCCGCCACGGACGAGTGGCTGGCCAGGAAGCTCATCGAGGCCGGGTTCGGCGGCGCCGACTGCGACTTCCCCGACTGCACGAACGCCCGCGCACCGCGCCCGCCGGGCAAATCCGGCACGCCGACCAAGTTCTGCGTGCAGCACAACAACCCGCGCGACCGTCAGAGGGCCTACCGGGCACGCAAGGACCTGGAGAAGGAGCGTGCGGCACGGCCGGAGCCCGTACCGGTGCAGCAGGCCGTAGCCCGGGGCGCCCGCGAGGAGCAGGTCCTCGCCTCCCTGCTGCCCCGGGTACTGACCGCGCTGGAGGCCGTGCACCAGGGGCAGCAGGCCGGCTCGGACACCGCGGCGGTCGCCGCTCACATCGAACAGGTCACCAGCGACGCCGCCGAGAAGGTCCGCCAGGCCGAACAGCGGCGTGAGGAGGCCGTGGGCGATGCCGAGGCGGCCCGCGAGGAGGCCTCCCGCAGCGAGCAGGCCGCCGAGCATGCCCGCGCCGAGCGGCAGGCAGCCCTGCTGGAGGCGGCCTGCTCGCTGGGCGAGGCGGCCGACGCCGACAGGCGCGCCACCGCGGACCGCGCCGCGCTCGACAAGCTCTCCGAGGCGCATCGCGAGCTGCGCGACACCCACCAGCAGCTCAGCGGCGCGCACAACCTGCTGAAGACGCAGCACGAGGAACTGGAGCAGGCCCACACCGCCCTTACCGGCGAGCATCGCCAGCTCCTCGCCGCCCATGGCCGGCTCCAGGGCGAAGCCGAGACGCAGCACCGTCGCCTGGAGGAGTTGTCCGGCCAGCACACCCGTCTTGAGGAGACGCATCGGCGTACGGCCGCCGACCTCGCCGCCGCCCAAAGCGAGAAGACCGGCCTGGCCGCCCGTCTTGACGAACTCCAGACCCACCGCGAAGAACTCAAGACCGAGAACGGCCGGTTGAACGGCCTGCTGGAGGAGGAACGCGAGCGGCACCGCCGGGAGCTGGCCGCCCTGCAAGCGGAGCTCGACACAGCCCAGAAGGCCCCCGCACCGGACACGACCGCCGGACACGACGACAACCACACCCCCGGTCCGGACCCGGCCGACAGCGACGAGGACACCGACGCCGCACAGGACGAACCCAGGGCTCCTGTCGCCATCGAGGACCTGGGCCTGCACGGCGGGGCCGGGTGGACGCTGGTGCGCTACGAAGACGATCACAGCCGCTGGCGGGTGCTGCGCGACGGTGAGATCGCGGGCAGCATCCAGCCCGAACACTCCCTGCACGGCACCTCGCTCCTGGGCTGGTCCGCCCGGACCAGCCACGCCATGCCGCTGCAGCCGCCCCACGGCCAGAAGCACTTCGCCAACCGCGAGCAGGCCGCGGGCGCGGTCGTCCGAGACGGGCTGCGCCGCGCCCCGGCCCCCGGTTCGGCGGCCGCAGTGGCTGCCGCCTTCGCCGCACTGACCGAGCCGAACCAGAACGCTCTGGTCGCCGCCGTGATCCCACTGGCCATCGCATCGGAGCGCGCCGGCAAGCTGGCCCGGCTCCCGCAGGCTGTCCGGGAAGCCGCCCTGCGCACCGCGCTGCGGGTGCCCGGCGAAGCCGACCTCCAGCAGCTCACTGCCCTCGACGCCGCAGAACTCGGCCGCAGCAAGGAAGCGCGGCAACTGCTCCGCGCACTTCAGGACCTGTCCCCGGCCGCGGCGCAGCAGGAGACCGGTCCGGTGGACCTGGGCACGATCGGCGGCCGCGCCTGGCGGCTGGAGCCCGACCCCACCTATCGGGGCGGCTACCAGGTGTTGGCCGACGGAACCGAGCTCGGCGCCGTCGCTCCCGTCCGACAGCGCAAGACCGACACTGTCCGGTGGACGGCCGAGCACCGGCGGCGCGCTCTCGGACGCGGCCCGGCCCATGCCGGCCGGGATGCCGCTGCCCGGGCCGCGATCGCGGCGGAGGAGGCCTGGGTTCCGCTGCCCGATCTGGACGACGAGGCCTACCTGCGCATTCCGGCGGGGCTCCGCAGCGACCTCTACGTCGCGGCCGGACGGGTCGACTCGCGGCGCGGCCGGCTCGCCCAGGTCCAGCCGGGCGCCTACCGCCAGCAGCTCCACGCCGCACTCAGCCAGGCCAGGCGCAGTGCCAGCGGCCGGATCCGCGGCCAGCACCTGGCGGTCCTGCTCGACGCCGCCCGCGAAGACCTCGGCGCTCCCGGTAGTACAGCCGCAGACCGGTTGTACGAGGCGATTCAAGGCATCCGCAGCGTCTTCGTGACGAGCACGTCCTCGAGGCCATAAGAGGCCGTCTCGGAAAGAAGCTGTCGTCCCGACCGAAGACGATGGAAGGCACCAGATGGACACCCTGCAACCGGCCGATCCTGTAACCACGGCCGTGACCACGCTTCTCCTGGCACACCACCCCAAGGCGAAGTTCGACGCGACCGGCGCCGTCGTCACGGCTGGATTCCTGTGCTCACCGGGCGCGCCAGGTTCAGCTCAGGCACGCGTCAGCCACCGCACCCCGTTCCCGAGTTCCGCCAATGGGCTTTCTTTCGAAGGGGTCGCGGCTGAGGAGTACGTCCTCGTCGCCGCCTATGCCGACCTCCTGCGCGAACACGGCTGGACGGTAATTGACCGTACGACCAACCGGCCCAGGCTTCTCGTCTCGAAGCCCCCTGCGGTTCCGCTCCAACCGGAATGAGGCTCCTGCGCTGCGCCTCTGTACCCCCGTCTCAAGCTGTCGCATTCTTCAGGCTGCGGTCGGGGAGTCCGCGGGCAGGCTGATGTCCGACCCCTCCATGTGAGGCGTCGCCCGGGGCCGGGCTGCTTCTTCGGTGAATTCGCGAGAAGACGACGCTATCGGGGTTCGGCGGTTCAGTGGGCTTTCCCAACGCCTTCCTGGAGCTGTCATGAACCTTGCCGACCTCAACCGTCTGCGTAGCGAAACCAAGCACTTGCGCGCGGTGGACACCCAGGACATCCCCGGCGCGGAGCGAACCCTCCTGCTCGGCTACACCTGTGACCGGGACACTTGGCATGTGTACGTGCGTGGTGCCTACCTGCACGTCCTGGTGTACAACCACGTCACTCGCGTAGTGGTGCGCTACGAGAAGCACTTCCACTGGCAGGCAGCCGACCTGGTGCCTGACAAGCGGGTCTACCCGGAGAGCACCGACCTGGAGTTCGCCCGGCTTCTGACGTCCCACGGGGTGGATCTTCAGTTCGCCTCGTTCGACACGGCCCGATTTGACCGCCTCGCGCGGAAGCCCTTCCACGGGGCGATCTACGACTCGGCCACTCGGGGTCTTGTCGACGTGGAGGGAGGCTCCCTGTGACCGCTGTGGGTGAACAGCAGGGGACGCCCCCGGAGATGACCCGTTCCTGGACGCCGCAGGCTCGCGCCGAACGGCTCGACGCCGAACGCCGGGAACGGCAGGAGTTGGCCCATCGGATCGGCCGGACGCTCGCTGCCGAGTTCAACGACCGACAGGTCGAGGGCGGAGGCTGGCGTCACCAGGTCGCCTCCGTGAACTTCGTGAGCGTCCTCCTGACGCACCCCAGCGGGATGAGCTTGTCGCTCACGCATGAGGGCAGCTTCCGCAAGGGCGCGGCAGGTAGGCGGCTCACGGTGCGCGGCGGCTACCCGTCCGAGTACTGCGGATGGCGAGCCGAGCCCGTGACCGTGGGGATCGACACCTCCAGCGAAAGCAAGGCCCGTCAGATCATCAGGCGTCTGCTGCCCGACTACCTGAGCACCTTCGGGGCTGCCCGTGCGATGCAGCAAAGGGTCCAGGAGGAAACACGGAGCCGGCAGAGGCTCAACCGACGCATGCAGGACGTACTGCCAGCGCTGCGGGCCGCCCCGTACGAGCAGCCGCATGCTGTCGACGCCCGCAAGCAGTCGCATTGGTCAGCGGCTCAGCATCGGCCAGATGGGGCCTCGGCGCCCCGAGCGCACTGCTCCGGCTCCGTACGGCTGGCTGATGACGCCTCGTCGGCAGAGGTCCTGAAGCTGACGAACGTGCCAGCAGACCTGCTCCTGGAGATCCTCGCCCTGGTCAACGCGCAATCGGTCCTCGAAGGCCGCGTGATGCCCCGAATGATCTCTCCCCAGCGCCCCGAGCTGCCCGCCGCGCCCACGGTCATCCACGTCTGAAGCCGGAGGCGGGGCGAGTCCAGGGCCGCCCACGCCTCCAACCGCGCCCGCCCGGCCGGGGAGGCGGCTCGCACCCTCTGCGAGCGCACCGGTCCGTTCACATGCTGTCCGCCAGCACCGCCCCGCGGCTCTCCCGCCCGTCTCGTCGGGTGCTGCGGCCGTGGTCATTGGGCGTACAGAAATGGCCGACTCCCTGCGGAACCACCTCGGGCCGGTCACGGTCTGCCCCCGGGTGCAGCGGAGGGAGATTCGCCACGACTACGAGCTGGGCGCGGACTCGACAAGCATCGGCTCCACTTCGCCGCCCTACCACCGAGCGGCGCGACGTCGGCGGCCTCCAATCGGCGGTCTCGCCCCGTCGAAACTCACCTGGACTCCCAGACGAAGGAACGCGCGTATGACGGAAGAACTCAAGAGGACGCTCGGCGGTTTCTCGGTCGGCGACCATGTGACGGCCACGGGTGCTGACACTCGCGGTCATCAGGTCACTCGCACGGGCTACCTGCTCGCCGAACCGCAGCTCGTTGACGCCCGGCGCAACGGCTGCCCGGCCAAGGGCCTTCGCCTGTTCATCGGAGCGAAGGGCACGGACGCGAGCGACCGCACCACCTGGACCACGCTCTTCTCCGACGCAGGCGTCATCGAGCACACCCCGGAGCCGGAGGCCGGCAAGTGGTCCATGACCGAGCTCCGCTTCGTTCCGGGCGTGAAGGCCAGCAGCCACACGACCCGCATCCTGTTCGGTGGCAAGGGCGGCGCCCGCTCGACCGGACCGACCCAGGCCACGCCGGTCACCGTCACGTACACCGATGACGGCATCTACGCTCTGTGGGACCCGGCCTCCGACACGACGCATGCGACCATCAGGCTCTCGGCCAAGATCTGGTGGGCGCACCTTCCTCCGGAAGCCGCCGTCGATCCCGTGAGCGCGGAGTAGCGGCGGCCGGCGAAGGCCTGGAAGCCCACCCATAGCAGCGACGCCCCCACCGTGGATCTCCACGGTGGGGGCGTCGCTGTCGAGTTGGTGAGAACGCCGTCTTGCGTCGGCAGGTCAGCGCTTACGCCTGGGGGCGCTCTACCGGGTGATCACCATCGTGTCGGCGACCTTGTCGTGCAGGCACTGCTGGTACGGCTTATCCCAGCAGCACCAGAGCGGGTTGAGAAGGCCGAGGACCGGAATCACCGCGGCGACGAAGAAGAAGGTCTCCCGTCCCATCGCCCGCCAGAACCCGGTCGGCAGGGCTGACTGGCTCCGCACGATGCGGATCTTGCAGATCCTCTTCCCGATGGTGGAACCGAACCGCCAGACGCTGAAGGGGAAGTACAGGACGTAGGTGGTGAGCAGCCAGGCCACCAGCACTGTCTGTCCGGCGGCACCGGCGCCGGAATCGATCCAGATCATCAGCGGGATCGCCGTCACGAAGTAGGCGACGTACCAGATCACGAGGTCCAGAAGCCGGGCACCGAGCCGGGCTCCGATGTTGGCGAGCAGCGGGCCTGCTGGCGGCCCGCTATGCACCGGCCCGACATGTGGGTGGCCCGGGGCGTAGGACGCGTACGCGGCCGGGGCGTGGCTGGGTGAGCCGTACGCGCTGCCAGCGGCGGGGGTGGGGCCGGAAGGGCCGTAGGGCTGTGTCGTCATGAAGGCTTCCTGGACCGTCGGTGGTTGGGACGCAGGAAAGCTAGGCCCCGACCCGGACATCCCCCTTCGCCCGCCTTCTGGCCCCGCCGCAGGACTGCTGGCTGTGACGACGCATCGCAGTTGGCTCCTGGTCACTTCCGTACTGATCGTTCATGCGCCTCGTGATGCCGCCACGGGCGGCAGGCCGCCGGCCGCCCACCGCTGGATGGCCGCGAGGTTCCACCTCGGACAATGCCGCTGGAGGACCTGCCGCGCCGCGGCCGCCGTCAGGTCCGGCTGACCCTCGTGGGGGGCGGCCACCGGCCGGGTGGCGAATGGACCCGACCGATCCGCAGCGGGTGTGCAAGGCCCAGCAGAGAGGTCCGGTACGAAGCGGGTTGGGAAGGGGAGCGCGTCCACTCGGTGTCGGGTCGGGGCAGCATGCGGGGGCGGCCCCGCCTCCGGGCATCAGGAGGAGATCCCACGTAACGCCTGAACCGCCGGGCGTCGGCAGCACAACGGCGTAACGTGCACCGATCCGTGTGCAGAGTCACCCCACTGGGCGGGTTGTGGGCGTCGATGCTCGGACCGCGCGGCATGGCTGGTCCGGCGTTCCGGGGCCGGCGCGACTACCCCAGTCGTGTTGCCTCTACTCGTACGACCAGGCCCGGCCGGTGGCCTCGGCCCTCTTGCGGTACTCCTCGACGGGGATCGGGGTCATGCCGGGCCGCATGCGGGTCAGCAACATGAGACCGTCAAGGTGATCGATTTCGTGCGCGATGAGCCGCGCCGTGCCGCGTTCGTAGCTCGCGGTCGCCGCGCGGCCATCCGGCGTTACCGTCTCCACGGTGATCCGCAAGGGCCTGGGAACTGGAACGCGCACGTCAAAGAGTGACAGGCACCCTTCGAACTTCTCGTCGATCTCCGTAGAGGCGGCGGTGATGCGGGGGTTGAGCAGCACGATGGGGTCGATCCCAGGGGCCTGAATGACCGCTGCGGCCCGGCCGATGCCGATCTGCGGGGCGGCCACGCCCAGGCCCTTGCCGGAGAAGTCGTGCGCGCCGCGGATGCGCTCCATGGCGTCAAGGAGCTGAGCGATGACGGTGTCCGCGGTCTGCAGCTCGTCAGGGAACGAGAAGGCGCGGGCAGGCTCCCTCAGGATGGGCGCGCCGTATTGAACGACGCCGAGGCTGTGCATCTGCTGGCTGGGTCGCACCTGGATCGACTCCCTTTCGAGGATGGTCATCGCAGGGACACGGCGTGTGCGCGGACTGCGGGATCGGTGGCCAGTGCCGCGTCGGCGAGGAGGTGGAGGCGCCAGTACAGGGCCAGGCGCTGATGGGCGGCCGGATCGGCCCCGTGGGCGAGCACGGGACCCGGGTCCGGCAGGCGGAGGCGTACGGCGAGGCGGGCGCGGTCGGAGATGGGGTCGCCGAAGGCGGCGAGTTCCCAGTCAAGCAGGAGCCCGAAACCGTCTGTGGTGCGGACGAGGTGCCCGGGCTGAAGGTCGTGGTGGAGCAGCCGTGGTTCGGTGTCGAGGTTCACTCGGTCGAGGTCTCGGCGAAGGACCACCGCCGCAGCAGCGAGATCGGGTGCTGTGGCCGTGTAGAGGTTCAGGCGGTCGTGGAGGTAGGCGCGCCAAGTGGGGTGACGGGGAGCTCCGGCGAGACGCCCGAAGTGGGTTCCGCCGATGGCGTGGACCGCGGCGAGCGGGCCGGCGAGGTCGTCGAGAAACCTTTCGGCGGGGACAGGCTGTGCCTGGACGGCGCTCTGCGCGGTCCAGGCCGGCTGCCCCTCCACGTCAGCATCGAGCAGGCGGGGGCCGGGAGCGCGGTGGCGGGTGAGGAGAGTGAGGGCGGCGGCCTCATTGGCGGCGCGGGCCGGGTCGCTGTAGTGCTTGAGGACGTACGGCTCGCGTCCGCCGATGTACCAGACGCGGTTGGCCTGACCGGTGGTGATTTCGGTGGCGCCGTCGGGGACGCGGCCGTCGATCCTCCCCACGGCGTCAGGCGAGATCGCCGAGATAGCGGGTGGGGGACTCGCCTTGGGCAAGGTCGGCGATCAGCGGGCGCAGACCGTGGGGCAGCAGGTTGAGACCGGGCACCTTCTCCAGCTCCACCCATTCCAGACCGGTCTGCACGTCGTCTTCGGCGTGGCCGCCGAGCTTGTCCGGGTCGCCTTCGGGCCGGCACAGGAAGATCGCTTCAACCCGGTGGTCTTCCGGGGCGCCGCCGTGGTTGGCGCCGATGTACTCGCGCAGCCACAGCAGACGCTCGGGAGTGACGTCCAGACCGGTCTCCTCGAGGACCTCGCGGCGGACCGTGGCGCCGAGGGCCTCGCCGGGTTCCTGACCGCCGCCGGGCAGGAAGTAGCAGTCCTGTCCCTCCCAGTGGGCGCGCTGGAGCAGGACACGGCCGTCGTGGAGGACGACGGCCTTGGCCGCGTTGCGGACGGTCGCGGTAACGGGTTCAGCCACAGGAAGCTCCCACGTGTGATCGGGCGTTGGGTGTTCAGCGTTCAGTCTCACCGAAGCCGAGGCGGCGTCTGGTGGCCTTGGCCCAGATCAGCCGCCAGGGCCCGGCCAGCCGGACGAAGGGCTGGAGAGGGCTGGCCATGATGAGCACGACCGGCCGCGCTGCGACACAGCGCGGTGGCGGCCCGAGGGTGGCGGGTGGGGTGACGTGGCGGTGCAGGGCCGGTGCCAGGGCGAGCAGCCAGGCGGTAGTGACAGGTCCGTGCAGCAGGACGCCGACGACGGCGAGCCCGGCCCACCATGGCCCGGCCCACCAGGCGCTGGCCACGGCGGCGGCCAGCAGTGGGGCGCCGAGGAGCCAGGCGGCTTCGTCCGCCCACTCCCGCAGCATCAGGGCGGCCCTCGCTGGGCGGGAGAGGCCGCTGGGCAGGTGGGCGACGGCTCGGGCGTGGTGGTCGGGTCGGGCGGAGGCGGTGAACGCGAGGGCGTGGAGGTTGGTCAGGCCGGTGGTGTCGGTGTAGGGCTCGTCCAGGACGAGGGCGGCGGACGGTGCGAAGTCGGCGCCGAGGAGGGAGAGGCGGTGTCCGGTGCCGAGGTCTTCCATCGGTTCGGGGAAGCCGCCGAGCCGGCGCAGGGCGGGGAGGTGGACGGCCATGCCGCAGCCGACGGCGTAGACCATCGGCCGCAGCCACACTCTGACCGTCTCCGGGAGCCGGGAGCGGGTGAGCCACTGGTGAAGGCGTACGCGGGCGAGTTCGATGCCGAGGGAGCGCCGCAGTTGGTACACCCACTCCTCGGTCAGCAGCAGGCCGGCCAGACCACGCGGGAAGGGGCGGCGGGCCAGCAGCGGGAGCCGCTGTTGCTGGATCAGTGCCGGCATCCGGCCGGTAGATGACGGGTGTTCGGTGGCGGCGTCGGCGAAGGCGGTCAGTGTGGCCCGGTCGGGGACGGCGTCGGCGTCGTACACCAGGACGAAGGTGTCGTGGGCGTGGGCGTCCTCGCGCCATCCGAGCGGCCCGAGTAGATCGGGCAGATGGTCGAGGGCGAAGTTGAGCTGTCCGGGCTTTCGACCGCCGACGTCGGGCTGGTGCAGATGCACCAGTGGCAGCCCCTGTAGGTGGCTGGCGGTCAGGGCGGTCACGATGTCGGCGGTGCTCGGCTCGGCGTCGAACAGTTCGGTCAGGACAGCCAGGCGTTCCCCGGGCTGGGCGGCGTTCACGGTCTCGGCGATGCCCTGGCAGCGAGAGGCGGGGAACAGGCCCCGCAGCTGGGCTGCTGTCAGCGTGGGCAGTGCGGCGAGCTCCGGCAGGCGGCGGCGGTGCTGGGCGCGGGCGGTGTATTCGCGTTCGGTGGTGATGACCACGACAGCCGCGCGGCCGGCGGGGTAGTCGAGGCCAGTGAACGCAGCGATCGACTCGGCGGCGACGGCCTGTTCGCGGAGCATCGGCAGCAGCACCACCAGCCATGGCGCCTGGACGTCCACACCGGTGGTGCGGTGCGCGGGGGTGGACAGCAGCCACCGCGCACTCGCCTCGACCGCAAGGCCGGCCCACTGGGCACCTGCCGGTGTCGGGCATCAAGCCCGCCGGTTCTCGCCCGTACGAGCCTCTGGCCCCCGGATCCCGTTCAGTCTGCCTCCCAGCCCGGAATCCGAAGTTCGAGGAGAGCAGCATGACGACCACACTGGAGCGCCTGGCCACTGAGCCGAATCACGAGTCGGCCATCGGCCTTCCCAACGTGTGGTGCGACGTGCAGCGTTGCGTCGTTGCGCTGTGCTCATGCGGCAGCACGGCCAGAGTGGACGTCCGGGATGGCGTCCTGAGCACACACGAACCGAAGGCCGAGTGGGCCTTGGACGGTAAGCGTCATGCTGTCATCCGGGACGCGCACGGCATCGGCTTCACCTGCCGCTACAGCGGGCGGACCGTCACTCTGGCCTCCGCCCTGGCGCGTGACAACGTGCTGACCCCGGCCGAGCGCCAGGTCCGTGACAGGACGCAGCGGCTCCTCGAAGCCGGGGTCGTGTTTACCCCGCCCCGCGGATACACCCTGCCGAAGGCAGCGGCGAACTTGCTCTCGCATGCCGAGGATCACGGCTGGTCCGTCGCACAGGCCTGGACCCCGTACGAGGACGGGTTCACCTTGAACGTCCGCGTGAGCCGTGCGGTGGACGACGGGCTGGGGTGGCAGTTCGACCTGTCGTGGTTCTGCGCACCCGGAGTCGCACGACGGACTCGGTTCGGGCTGAGCCGGTCGCCGGATCGCAGGGGCCTCTACGACACCCCGTCGGTGAAGGCGATCCACGGCGTCATCACTGCCCATCCCGTGCGCCAGAAGGCATGACGCTCGGGTGAGCGGGGCGTGCCCTGTGCAGTCGTCTCCGCAACCACCATGTCTTCGGCACGGCAGTTCTTCCACAGTTGAAGCCGTTCCGGCGCCGTCCGCACAAGACGCGTTGGTACTCCTCGGCCCAGGGTCGTGCTGTGCAGGGTCTGCGGATGGACATACGTCCCCGCACGGAGGGGATCACCAGTGCCGGAGCCCGACGTCGGGGAGCACGACGGCGGGTCACAGCGGCCGGGAGCGCGAGGCCGGGCGGCAGCGCCAGGCTCACGGAGGCGGGGTGGGGCGGCGCGGCCTTGGGCGGCCGGACAGCGGTACAGCAGACCCGCAGCGGGCAAAGGGCGCGCGGTGACCGGAGGGCCAGGGCGGGCGACGGTGCACGCTGGCAGCGGCGGTCGCACAAGGTGGCCCGGCTCCGGCTCGGCATGACCGGGGCGGCCAGCGAGCGCAGGCCCGGGGCTCACCAAGCACGACGGGTAAGAGGACGGCGGGCGGATCGTCAGAGGCGGAATCCGCGGTCGGGGTCTCGGGCGTTGTCTGCGCTGAAGGGCTCGAACCACTCGTCGGCTGCGAGGTTCACCATGCCCATGGCCTGACGGATGTCGCTGTCGGGGGCTTCCATGCCGCCGAGTTGGGCATCGAAGAGCATCAGCACGTCGTGGTCCTCGAAGAGGTCGTCCGAGCAACCCTGCCAGTCGTAGTCGGCGCTGTTCTGGGGCAGGTTGACGACGAGATCGCGCACGGCGTTCGGGCGGTTGGCTGTGATCGACCGGGCCCGGTCGATCATCAGGTGGAGAGCCATCTCCTCACCCGTGCACCGAGGCCCCATCCAGGTCTCGCCCGCCGCCTGAAGGTCGCTGGCCAGGTCGTCGAAGGCCCGGGCCATCTGCTTGCGCCACTGTCCGTCGCAGCGCAGCGTGATCGCCGGGAGCTGGCCGAACACCCCGCCGACGCCACGGGGCAGGAGCTCGTCGCCGAGCGCGGCGGCCTCCTGCCAGGCAAGAGCGGACAGTTCCTCGCCCGCCAGGCACAGCACGGCGGCCGTGCGGGCGGTCAGTACGCCCTCGTCGTCCTCTTCCGACCACCCCTCTTCGTCCTCCTCGTCGAGGTGCGGGTGTTGGACACGGGAGACGAGACGGGCACGGGCACGGGCTGCGGCTTCCTCGGGCTTGGCGAGGCAGGTGTCGATGAGCTGGAGCTCGTCGTCGAAGTCCTCGGCGGCAAGCTCGGTGGCGGCCCGGGCGAGCAGGCGCGTGCCGGCGTCCCGCCCCGTGCGCGGTAGGACGACGGCGTAGTAGTTGTCGGTCAGCCGGTCGATGACCTCGGCGACGACGGCGGTGACGACGATCTGGTCGTCGAAGGGGTCCTGGATGTCCAGCCGGTCGAGGATCAGGAAGTTGCCGGGCTGTTCGACGGCTTCCTCCAGCTCGTGCGTGAAGCCGCCGTCCGGGGTCAGGAGCCTGTCGGCGGCGAGGGCGCAGAGCCCCCCATGGTCGGTCATCCGCTCAGCCAGATTGCCGGCGCCGTAGTACAGGCATCGGGCCGCGCGCAGGCTGCCTACCTCACGCTCGCCGTCCAGGACGCGGATGTGCCACTCCTGAAGACCCTGCCCGGGGTCGGCCAGGCGGTGGCGGTGGTGAAACTCGATCCCCAGGTTCGTGAGATCGGGTACTGAACGGGCGGTCACCGCGGGGGCGGTCATCGTTGCTCTCCTGTCGGCCGGACGTGCTACCTGGCGCGCCGCTCACCGTATCGGCTCACCGCCGCGTACTGCCGGCGCGCGGGCGAGACGCGGGCACCCCAGCCCGCAGCCGGGGAAACATGAGGATCAGTCGCACTAGCCGGGGCGGTTCAGGCCCTGCCCAGCGCTGGCGTCGGACGGCGCCCGCAGCGGCGGGGAGAACCCGGTGTCCCTGCCATAGTGTCGGTTCGGCAGGAGTTGAACGGCGGGTCGGATCGCTGTGGCTTCTCGTACGGCAGCGGACGTAGAGAAGGGGTTCAGTGGAGGGCCTGGAAGATCTGAGGGGGCTCCTCGCGGAGATGGCGGGCCAGTACGCCCGGGAAAAGGGGGACAGCGGCCCCGCCCTGAAGGCACTCGGCGGCATCGGGCGGCAGGAGGGCGAGCGGGTCGTGGACCTGGATGCTCCGCTGCTGGGCCGTGCCACACGCGAGATCCGCGACCTGCTCAAGCGCGGCGACTCCTTCGGGCTGAGCATCCGCGACGCCCAGCGTGCCGTGCACCTGGACCGGGAAGGGTGCCTGGCGCTGCTGGCCGCCCTCGTCAGCGCCGGATATCTGACCGCGCCCGAGGATCTCGACCGGCCCCAGCACTGCTCCAACTGCCGCACTGAGGACTGCGAGTATCACGACTACCGGACCTGGACGCTGACCCCTGCGGGGCGGAGCCTGGCCCATGCCTCTGGCCGCAGGCCGTCGACCCGCAAGAACGCCGACGCGCTGGCCGCCAAGGTGGTCAAGGCCGCCCGGGCGGTCAACGCTGATCCCGATGCGACGCTGTGGTGGGTCAAGGAGATCCGTGCGGTGGGCGCCTACGCCGATCCCGGCCGGGAGTCGCTGCTGCACGTCGATCTCGCCGTGGAGCTCCGGCCGCGACTGGACGACCCGCGCGAGCAGCGCAAGGCCGAACAGCGGCTGCGTGATGCCGCCCGCGATCGTGGGGAGCGGCAGCGGGTGTGGGACATGGTCGGGTACGGCCACTGGCGTACCCGGCTCGCGCTGGCCGGGCGCAGCAAGGTCGTCCGGCTGTTCGGTTCGGCCCTGGGGGTTGAGGGAAGGCTGCTGTTCGAGGAGGAGCGGGATCTGACCGTCTCCGCGAAGGCGACCGTGCCTTATCAGCGGCCAGTGGAGGTGCCGCTGACGTCCTGTTCGTGGTGCGGGCGGCAGGGTGCGGCGGCGCGCGTTGCCCAGCGCGGTGCTCCGCTGGCCTTGTCTCCCGTCGGGCTGTGCGAGCAGTGTCTGTCGCTGGGCTGGGCCGATGATCTCCAGTACCAGGGCTCGGCCGAGGTGTGGCCGTGGGGTGCGGTCCGCAGGCTGCGCGCGGCGCTGGCCGAGGAGCCGATTCACTCGTCGGGGTGCGCGTTGTGCGGCCGCGAGGACTCGGTGGAGCAGCAGTGGTGGCCGGGTGATCACCGAGATGGGTCCGGCGGGGACGAGCCGGTCGTGCTCCGGTTGTGTGACGTGTGCCCGGGGCTGCTGGAACTGGTCGACGCCCCCGGCCGGGACGGCATGTGGTGTGCCCGGCACGAGCACGCGTGCATGGTGGGCATGCGTGCCCTGTTGTGGCGCCGGGCCGACGTCGAAGAGGTGCCCCCGAGCGCACGGAAGGCCCGTAAGCGGCCACGGCTGACCGCGACGCACCGGGATGTGCTGGCCCGGGTGGACGAGCACGGGGCGCTGTCAGCCGTGGACTTGGCTCGTGCACCGTTCAGCCAGAGCCATCAGGACTCTCGCTGGTGGATGGTGCGGCTGGCTCACCTGTTCGACCACCGCCTCATCGTCGAGGTCCGCGACGGTGGCGAGGAGTCCCGGGGGCTCGTGCGGGCCACCAGCGATCTCGAGCGGGACCTGGAGGCCCGGCTGGATGCGCTGCACATGCCGGGGCCGGTCTGGGACGGGGAGCGGGTTCTCGAGCCCGCGCCGCCCGCGGGCTGGGCAGAACTGCGCGACGAGGCCTGCCAGGAGGCAGCCCGGCTGGACCGGGAGGCGTTGCGGCGGCGTGCAGATCATCCCGTGCCGCAGGCTCCGCGAGGCCGTTGGGGGTAGTCGTCGGCACACGTCGAGGTGCGGGTGCGGGTGGTGGTTGGGCGAAGTGGCCGTCTGCTGCTCCGCCGCCTCCTATGCTCGATGCCGCGGGGCGTACGGTCGGTGCGGCCGCAACTCCGGATCCCAGCAGCTTTTGACCGACAGGAGCCCTCGCGGCAATGTCCCAGCACGCTTCCACGTCTCGGACCGAGCTGGCCGCCACCGCCTTCAAGGTTCCCGCGAAGGGACGGGAGCTGGTTGCCGCGGTGTCCGCGTTCCGCGGCTACCCCGCGCCCGGGGAGGCGCTCGCAGCGCACCTGGTCGCCGGGACGTTCACCGCGCTGGACCAGGTACCCCTTGACGTCCGCCTCTACGTTCATGACCTTCAGGACACGGCCGAGAAGTGGCCGGCTCTGCCGATCACGCTGCCGCCGACACCGTGGCAGGCCGCCACCCTCGTCGACGACCTGGCCGCGCTGGTTACGGATCTGTCGGCGGCAGAACTGCGGGAGGCCGCCGAGGGCTTGGCCCTCACCCGCGGCGACGTCGCCCTGGCCCACGGCAAGCCCATTCTTGCCCGGCTCTGGACGGAGGACGACTCGCCGCTGCCCGATGCTGCGGCACTGCCACGGGACCGCCGAGCCCGGGAGGCTGCGCTGCTCCAGCTGTTCGACCACGTGGACCCGCGCGAGTGGACTGACGAGCAGACCAGCGCCGTCCGCAAGGCCATCTTGGTCCGCCTGGCCGGCCTCGGCGACGCCCTGCTGCGCGTCTCCGCGCTCCCTCCCGTCCGCCTGGACTGGCAGAGTGAGGGCGAAGGGCTCACCGCGCTGGTGCCGGTGCCCGGAGCGCCCCAGCCTCTGGAGGCCCGGGTAGCCGCTGAACCCGTCGAGCCGCACCTCTTCGCCTCATGGGGCGAGCCGATGTGGGGCTCTCCCGAGACGGCCGCGTCACCGGGGTGCTGGCGCTGGACGGTGGGATGGCGTTCCGCCGGCGGCGCGTTCCACAGCGATGCCGGAAGTACCGAGGCGAGCGCGGCGGCGGCGCGGTTCGGCGCGGAGCAGACCCTTGCCGCCTACGCCGCGCAGGCGTCGACGGTGCGCCAACGGCTTCGCCACCGCCTGCTGGTGCCGCGGCAGCCCGGCACGCTGTCCATGAGCGACCCCGCAGTCCTGGTTCTGGGACTGCGGGAGCTGCTGCAGGCGGTCTGCGACGAGTACCGCACCGAGGCCAGCCAGCCGGAGGACGCGACCGGGTGGCGGGTCGTGCCGCACCAGGACGAGAACCAGGAATGCAGCCTCGTCACGATCCTCCTCGACGACTGCTCCCTCCCGCACCCCGAGCTCGGCGACCCGGCCAACACCGCCGACCCGGCCGACGTCCCGTTCGAGGACTTCCTGCGCTCCCACGCCGTCGTTCTCACCCCGCCCGCCCGTGCCTACTTGTCCGGGCTCTCCCATGCCGGGCCCGGCGAACTCCCGTTGCCCCGGCGCCACGAGGGGGCGATGCGTGCGGTGTTCGCCGTCGGCGGTGAAGCAGCCGACCTGCTGACCGCCGAGACCGGGCCCCTGCCCGATCACATGGCCTGGATCGACCTCCTGGACGTCGCGGCGCTGGAGGAGTTCCTCACCGCCACGGAGCCCGATCAGCCTCGGTGACCTCCCGGGCCCGTCGTGGCCGGTACGTACCCATGACGATGACCGTAACGTCGTCGCGGTGGCCCTTGACGTCGGCCTCAGCGGCAGATGAAGCCCCCGTCGACGTCGACGGGGGCTCCAAGAGGCATGTAGGGCCAGCGGGTGGCCACCGGTACAGCAAGCCAGTCCAAGGAAGTGGCGCGTGCCGAGCGACGGCGTTCCTCTGTCCTGCCTAGGAGGAGGCGCCCTCTGGCCCTGGGCCACTCGATTCACACGAGATTCGCCGCGGCGGGGCCCTGACGGCCTTGTCGTTGTTCCGTGCAGGCCATGTCACTGGTCGAACTCAAGAGTCCCCTGCAAACGCTCCAGGCCGTGTCACGCACGCTCAGCCCCGGGCGCGCGGAGCCGTCGGCATCCGGCCGTCAGTCGAAGCTCACGATCATCCCGCTCGCCTTCCGTGATGCAGCCGACACCGTTGACCAGCTTCACCGGCATCACAAGCGGCCGACCGGCCACAAATTCAGCCTCGGTGTACTCGACGACGCTGGAACGCTTTGTGGCGCTGCGATCGTGGGCCGCCCGGTGGCCCGTTGCTTCGATGACGGGTGGCAGCTTGAAGTGACCCGAGTGGCTACCGATGGCACTCCCAACGCCTGCAGCACCCTGTACGGGGCCGCGTGGCGTACCGCATCGGCTGCCGGCTACCTACGCCTCATCACCTACACCCAGGACGGCGAGTCGGGCGCCAGCCTGCGTGCCGTCGGTTGGAAGCACGTTGCGGTGCTTCGGCCCCGTGCAGGATGGGACACCCCCTCACGGCCACGTAAAGATCGAGGCACAGACAACGTCGCACGGATCTTGTGGGAGCAGTCGCGATCAGGGGCTGCGGCTCTGCCAACGCTGGCCGAGCTGCGTAACGAAATCCGAAACGAAATCCTCTGCGAGGGTCCCAGGTGCGGGCGACCGTTCCCACTGCGCCCGGGTCCTGGACGTCCTGCTCGCTTCTGCTCGACGACGTGTCGGGTCCGTGCGCACCGCACCGCCAAGGCTGCGGCCTGACCGGTCGGCTCGTCGCCCGTAGAGTCTCGCGCCCCTGTCCAGCCCAGCCGCAGCGCCACAGGGGACAGCCACCCCCGCCCCTGCCGCCGATTCGCCGGAGTATGCCCCGGTCCGCTTCTTCCCTGTTCAGTCCGCTCCAACGAGACCGCGCCGGTGGAGAGCGCGGCAGGAAATCACGGGGAGCGACATGAGCACGGGCATGGTCAGGCAGCAGGCTTACGGAGCACGTTGGACGCCGCCTCAGCCTGCCCTGCTCCCCACTTGGCTGCAGCGCCAGGAACGCTTCACCCGCTCGAACATCTGCCTGGAGGAACTGGCCATGGCCATCCGCCAGGGTGGCTGGTCCGTCCTTCCCGTCCCGGATGTGCCGAACCTGGGCGCATGCGAGACCGCCGATTGGGCAGCGAAGGTGCTGGCCAGCCAGGAGTCCCTGCGGCTGGAGCAGGCTCGCACCTACTCCTTCGGGTCGAACGCCACCGGCATGGCCGTAGCAGCGGCGGCCGGATCGCCTCCGAAGGAGAAGATCACCGCCTCTCGGCTCCCTAGCCCTTCAGGCTTGATCGTGTTCGCTGATCCGATCGGCCACCACTCCAAGCCCGTGACGGCGGCTGACGGCCGCGTGGTGGAACTGCACACCCCGATCGTCGCCGCTTCCTGGTCCCTGTGGGGGCGCGAGCAGATGGAACACCTCGGCCCCGAGCATCCCATCGCGTGGCTGTGCCGGGAAGAATCCGGGGAACCCGCCCGCCTTCCTCAGACGATGCGGGCGATATGGGTCACCTTCTACTCTGCGCGGCCGGGCGACATCCCGGACCTTCCCGACGAGGCTCCGGTCGCCATGATGAACGGGGTGCCGGTGACGGCCGCGATGGCCCGCGCCCGCGACGCAGTGTTCTCCCGCCAGTACACCGACCTGTGGGGGCCTCTGCGGTGGCATGACGAGGCGCTGCTGCCGATCGGGGAGCGCTTCGAGGAACAGCCCCAGCCAGGCGCTCACGACTGGGCCAGTGTGCTCTACACCGCATGGCAGATGATGCAGCAGCGCACAGGGGTGACCCAGCTCGTCGACATCAAGCGTCACAACGTGCTGCCGCCCGCGGCGCGGAAGAAGGCGAAGGCGAAGGCGCGGCAGTCAGGGCTTGGACCGGCCGTCGGTGACGGCGTCGTGCACGTCGTCGACCTCACCCGCGCCCGTCGACCGGCGAAGGCCGAAGCTGACCGGGACGCGGCGGCCTCCGACGGTCGACGGAAGGTGGAGTGGAAGTTCCGCTGGAAGGTGCCGCCGCACCGGCGCATGACGTGCATGAATCCGCGTCTGCACCATGACCTGCAGGACACCGAGCTTAAGCACCACGAACACCGAGAGGACCTGTTCCCGGAGGTGACGAAAGGGCCGGAGGGTAAGCCTCTTCGGACCGAGGGCGGGACGACCTACACCTACGAGGTTTCCCAGTAACACCCATCCGGCGCCGCACGCCGAGCGCGACAGAACAGATCGGCCAGTACCGCTGCAACGGATAAGCCGATCACCCCGCGAGACGCGGCCGCCCCGGCACAGGGGCGGCCGCTTCGTCGTGGAGCGCGTCTTGGGCGCCGACTCGGACCTGTCCGGCACGAAGGGAACGGCCCGCCTTCAACGTCTCAGTGCACGGCGGGTGGTGGTTGCCATGACGGCGGCCATGAGCACGGGGAGGTAGAGGGCAGTCGGCAGAGATGTCCAGGAGGCGAGCGCGCCGATCAAGGCTGGCCCCGCGAGGAGACCGAGATACCCGGTGGCCGCGACCGTGCCGACAGCACGTGGCCCTCCGCGGCCGGCGGCGGAAGTCAAGGAGGGGACGGCGGTGGACAGCCCCAGCCCCACTGCGGCCCATCCGGCCATGGCGATCGGAATTGAGTTGGAGGCCACCCCGATGGCCAGTCCTACGGCTCCGAGTCCGGCACCGATTCTGACCACGGTGACGTGTCCGTATCGGGCCAGCATCCTGTCCCCGCACAGCCGCCCAACCGCCATCGCGGCGCTGTAGACCGCGAATGCGGCGGCCGCGAGGGTTTCGGATCCGCCCAGGTCCTTGATGTGTACGGCGGACCAGTCGACGGCGGCGCCTTCACAGAGCAGGCAGGCCGCGGCGAGGGCACCCAGGAGCCACAGGCTGCGCCGGGGAAGCGCGGCTTCGTCTTCATCATCGCCGGGTGACGCGCTGGCGGGGGCGTTGAGGTGGCCTGCAGTCCGGACCGTGCGGCCGGAGGTGACGGCCGCCAGGGAGACCAGGACGCCGACAGCAGCGAACAGCAGGTCGTGTGGCAACCATGCGGTCACCGCTGTCAGCGCGGCTCCGAGGAGCGCGCCGGCGCTGTAGGCACAGTGGAACCCGGACATGATCGGACGGCCGTACGCCTGTTCGCACGTGACTGCGGAGGCGTTGGCTCCGACATCGAGCAGTCCGTGGAAGGCTCCAAACACCGCGGCGGCGAGCGACAGCGTGAGGAGCGAGCGCCCCTGTCCCAAAAGGACCAGGGAAAGGCCGAAGCCAACAGCGGGAAGGACCAGCAGGCGGGATGATCCGAGCCGGTGGGCGATGCGGCCGCCGATCAGGAGGCCTCCCACCATCCCGGCGGCGGCCGAGAGAAGAACTACGGCTAGGCCGCCGGACTGGAGATCAGCAGCAGCACGAACGGCGGGCATCCGGGCGCCCCATACGGCCATGACCACGCCCAGAGTGGCGAAGTATCCGATCAGGAGCAGCCGAGACCGCTTCGTCGAAGGAGCCATGCGGGCCGTGGAGGTCGCGATGGTCGTCACCTGCGGCCTCCATGCTCGCGGCCGTGCGGCCGCGCTCCGTCACCGGCGTGCGGCGGGGCCTGGTGTGGTGCGGGTACGGCCGCTCGAGCGGGAGCTGGCTGTTGGGCATGCCGGGAGTGTCCGCGAGCGGGACCCCGCGGGTCGGGGGCTGGAGAGCTTGGTGCGGGATGGATTGGCTGTCGCATGTCGGGATGGTGGGCCGTGAACCGGACACCCTGGTCGAGCACTTCCTTCGCCAGCCACGCAGTCCTCTCCTCCGGCCTTCACTCGTGGGTGCTGCCCGGTCTCGCGGTGGTTGGGACACCAGCGCGAGGACCGTTCAGACTGGCTGCGCTGCTCCGGCCATCGGATGTGGCATGGACCGAGACTTATTCGGGAGATTCTTCATGCTGTCGCTGGTGCCGTACGTGCCGCCGATCGCTCGTGACGCGGCGAGTTGTGTGTGCGGTGTGTCGCGTTGGTGCTTCGAAGAGGTTCTATGCCAGTCCTGCCGGAGTGCAGCAGTGGAGGAGCATGGCGAGCGCCTGACCAGGCTGTTGGCGGACATCTCGTACGACTACCGCGACATGCACCTGACGTGGTCTGCGGCCGGGGAGAGTCCGGAATCGTTCAACCCGCGGGTTCTGTTCATGGCTCCCGACGTCACAGACCCCGGCCGGGGCAAGATCCAGTTGCGCTGGTTCCACTACTGGGCGGACGACATGCTGGTGGCCGCCTGCGCCGCCGGGGCCAGTGACGAGGAGGTCCTGGCGCTCGCGGTCGCTCAGGCTCACTACGCCATCGGCACGCTCGCCGTCCACGAGGTGGGCGAATGGTTCACCTACCGGGGGAAGCAGGTCTTTCCGCCGCACCGTTCCGATCCTGGCTTTCCCGCTGACGAAGAGAACGGCCCGGACGGCAACGGAGCAGTGGTGCTGTGGCTCGCGTACGACCGCCAGAACAGCACGGCTCGTGCGCCGGGAACCTTTGCAGCACCGGCCGGCGGCTGGGAGCCGTACCTGACCGACATCGGGTCCCTGCCCGGTCAGAGGCTGAACGCCGACGATTCCGGCATCACAGTGGAAGGCCCAGGTGACGCCCCAGCTACTCGGTTCTCCTGGACCGATGCGACCACAGCCTCCTCCCTCGGAGCCAAGGATGACCGGTCGAGAACCCTGCACGCCGTGCATCAGAGCATCGTGTCCTCCGAACTCAGTGTGGTCGCCCGGCATCTACTCGTACACGGTCAGCCTGTGCTCGCGTCGGCGCCCGGCTTGGAGGGCTCGGGTTTGGCCTGGCGGTTCCATCTCACCTACGACGGATGACCCGGCGCTTCCGGAGTGGTGAACGCACCGCCCGACAGCCCCGTCAACCCGACGGCCGAGAGGATTTCGCACAGCGGCGTCCACGCGCTTCCGGAGGCTGTCCGCTTCACGGGGCAGGCTGCGCTCGTCTTGACCACCAGGACAGCGTCCGCCGCGGACCGACCGCGGCAGCGCTTCGTACGTGCCCGGCTCCCCCGAGCCTGCACCCTTCTGTCCCGAGCGGACCGATCGGAGAGCGGCCATGCCCCAGCTTCCCTACGAGACGATCACCCTGCGGGTCCTCCTCCCGTACGACCTGGACCGGACTGTTGCGGCACTCTCCGGCCGCGCTTACGACGCCCGCACGGCTGCCGGCAGCGACTTCCAGGTCCACGGCAACCTGCACGACGCCAAGACCACCCGCCTGTGGATGGCCCGAGGGGGCCCCGCTCCCCGCCCCCAGGTGCTGCTGAACGGGCTCGCACACGAGGGCCTGATCGAGGACGGTGACTACCGGATCAAGGGATAGCCAGCGGCAGGATTCGCCGCTGCTCCTGCCTGACCGGAAAGGGCGGCTTCACTCCTCCGAGTACCCCGTCCCTCGGAGCGAAAGCCCACCCCATGACTCGGCAGACACCCAGCCCCCTTGAGCACACCACCCTGAACCCGAGGGCCCGCGGGGCTCACGATCTCGTTCGCCAGGTCGAGCAAGAGCAGCTCGACGTGGACCCTCCCTACCAGCGGGGCAGTGTCTGGACGGAGGACCAGCGGGTGGCACTCGTCCGCTCTTGGATGATCGGCCTGCCCGCTGGCGTGATCATCATCAGTGATCGCGACAACCCGAACTGGGCCGCAGCCACGGAAGACGTGTACAAGGCCGGGGCGGCGATATGGGCGGCCGTCGACGGGAAGCAGCGGATCCTGACAGCGAAGCTGTGGTTCACCGATCAGTTCGCTGTTCCCGCCTCCTGGTTCGACCCGGCGGTCGTGGAGCAGACCGAGCTCACCGAGGATGGCCCCTACGTCCGCTATGGCGGGCTGAGCCAGCCCGGACGGCTCAAGTTCGACCGCCGCGCTCAGTTCCAGGTCGCCGAGTTCCGGACGGCCGGAACGATCCATGACGAGGCCGCCATGTACCTGCTCGTCAACGGCGGCGGCACGCCTCACACCGACCAGGAGATGCAGCAGGCCCGAAAAATCGCCGAGAAGAAGCCGTAGGTCCTCCGGCCAGATCAGCGCATTGAGACCATGTGGCCCGCAGCAGGGCCCTAGGCTTGCGGCCATGGAAGCGACCCCCCCGGCCGAGGCCCTGCTGCTCGTGACCGCCAGCACAGTGCCAGGAGCCGACGTGCGCAGTCTCGGCCAGCGCCTCGCCGACACCGTGGTCCACCTGCCTGGCCCCGCGGCCGCCGTCGTCGGGAGGAGCACCGTTTCGAAGGACATCGCTTCATGGGCCGCCGAGATGGGAGAGCGCCAAGGCATGGCCGGTGCGGCCGCCGATCTGGTGATGTACTTCGCGCGCCTGTGGTTCCGTCCCAGCCCAGACCTGCCGGCCGACGTTGTCGCAGTCGCGATCGCATGCCGTCAGGTGTGGGAGACCCATCTTCGCGATGTCGAACTGTCCGGGCTTACCGACGTGGTGTGCTTGCCTGCACCTGATGCGGACGCGTGGCTCCGAGGCGCATCGGGCTGCACCTCGCTCGCCAGGACCGCAGGCGCTCCTCCGGGCTTGATTCCCGAGAACGGCGCGTAACACGAGCGGGTTGCTCCACCTGGGCACTCCAACCGCACCGGCCTCCCCATCAGGTGACGGGTCGGCCTCGGGTGTCTCCGCCCCGTGAGCGCAGGGTCGTCCCGGCCTCAGTAAGCAGGAGGTGAACGAAGCCGTAGGAGCGTCCGCAGCCCTCGGCCAGGGTCCGGATCGAAGCTCCTTTGTCGTACGCCCGCCTCAAGTCGGCGCCCAGCCTCTTCCGCGCCAGTCCAGTAATCCACGCACGGCGGCCCAACACGTCGTCTTCCTCTCTCTGCGCGAACAACCTCCCGGGCGCCAGCTGTGCCCAGGAGTACGCCTACTCTCCCGGTGAGCAGCACCATTCCCGGTCTCGGACACGAGCGCCGGCTTCGTCGGCTCCAGAGAGCCTGACGGTGTGTCTTGCGGGGCAGTGGCAGACGGACTGCAGCGACACCGCCATACACCGCACTCAGGACGGTGAAGGCCCGGGGCCCGTGCCGGGAAGTACGACAGGACGCGGGTACACGGGTTGCCTGCCACGCTCCTGTTCGGCCGCGGTGCACGGCTACCCGCGACCGCCCCGGTGGCCGGCCCGCCGGATTCGGTGACCTACCCGTTCCCCGGATTCGCGACGGCTCGATGCACCGCCATGGAGCGCGGTTTCTTGCGGTCATGCCAGACAACGACCTCGCTCGTCGCCTCCGCGACCAGCTCACCGCCCACCCCACCCCGCAAGATCCTCAAGCCTGGATCACCGCCCACCTGCCCAACATCGGCCACACGGGCCGCCCCATCGATGCCGCCCGCGACGCTCTGGGCATCAGCGACGAGGACGCGGCCGCCCTACTCGATGCAGGTCTCCTACCGGAGCAGTTGCTGGCGGCGCTCGATCAGCTTTCCGACGGTGCTGCGGCGATCAACTGGGAAGCGGCGTTTGCCGCCGCCTACGGCCTCGAGGACGGTGACTTCAGCGTCACAGCCGAGCATCAAGCACGCCGCCGCGTGTGGGGAGTCACCCACGACCTGATCACTGACGGCACCAGGCGCAGCGGCAGCCGTGGGCTACCAGCCAGCGTTATGCAGTTCACTGTGGCCGGCTGGGTAGACGACTGCCTGACTAGCGGACAGGAGCCGACCTTCTGGCGTGACGAACGCGGAATCTGGCGGACCTCCAACGGGGCGCTGTACGCGCCACGGCTGACCGAGGCTGCCGTCATCTACCCCGGCAGCATGCAGGGCACCGAGGACGCGCTCGCCGCGCTCGGCGCCTCAGAACTGACCTGGGTGGGCGTCCTCGGTGACCGCCGCCTGCGCCACGCCATCGTTCCCGCCGACAAACTGAGCGTCCTCAGCCAGAGCGCGCACATTCGTACCCTCGGCACCCCGCCGCCGGACACCGTCTACACGTATCTGCACACGTCGTGGCTGCGCACAAGCGGCGACGTCTGCCAGCGCTGCGGCACGGCGGCGTTCCTCGCCCGAGCCACCGACTGGCCCGGGGCCCCGGCCCTGTGCCCCGACTGTCACGAGGCGATGAGAACCGCTCAGGCAGCCGCTGGGCACCAGTGCGCGGACGGGTGCGCGCAGCCTGTCGACCACACGGGGCTGTGCCTTCCCTGACCCGGTGTTACTCCCCAGTGCCTGACGTCGGTGTCGGGCACTGGGGAGTACCGGCCTCCCCGCACGCGGCGTCCGTCTCTGATCTGCGGGGGCGGCTGTCCTACGCGTCATGGTCGACGACACGGGACCACGAGAGGGCCATGCCTTCAGATTCGCGGTCGCTGTCGTGCCGTCCCCCGCATCCGCACCATCGCCCCTGCTTCCTCTCACACCGGACGACTAGGAGAACGACGTGGGGCTTTCCATCCGAGCAGGTCGACCGAACGGCCCGCTGCCGAGTGATCCGTTGCCGCAGTGGTCGTACGCGGGCTTCAGTCTCTTCCGCCGCGGGATCGCCAGCCACATCGGCATCAACCTCTCTCAGATGCACGGCTACGGCGGCGGCCGTCGCTGGAGCAGCGTGACCAGTCCTCTGCGTCACCTCCTGGACCACGACGACGACCGCGGTGAGCTGACGCCCGAGCAGGCGCGCGAGCTTGCCCCGGCACTGAGCGAAGCACTCGCCGAACTCGGCCGCAGTGACCCGGATGGCCTCCTGTGGGGGCCGGACGGCTACAACGGGCGCGTCGGGCGGGAGTTCGTCGACCTCCTCACGCTCTGCGCCGAAGAGGACGTCCCAGCCGTCTTCTGCTGAACCCTAAGCACCACGAGTCCGTGGCACGTCGGCTCCTGCCGTCTCATGACGAAGGCGCCGGGCAGCAGCCGCTGTCGATTCAGGTCGCCACGGACTCGTCGCCGCAGGGGGCCGGCGCGACGGGCTCGTGCCGGTTCCCTCCTGAGCCGACGGATCGGCTTGCCGTCCGCCATCGCTGCCTCCCGGGACCGGCCGCCAGCCATCAACCGTGGCGCGTCCGCGACCGAGCTGTCCTGACCGCTGCGTGAACGACTCCTGATGCCGTGTCCGCATCTGCTGACACCTTGCGTGCTGACAGACGACGAACGGAGAAGTCAGTGAACCGTGAGGAGCGACGCCGTGCCGAGCGTGCGGCGCGCAGGAACCGCAGGGGTCAGGAACCGGGGCCGTCCTTTCAGGCTCCGGCGGGTCGGATCGCCCGGGCGGCCGTGTTCTCGCCCGCCGACGAGGAGCGGCAGCGCCAGGATTTCCTGGCCGGTGGCGTGTTCGCGGACGGCGCCGGGGTGATGTTCCCCGAGGGCGATGGGCCCGGGCTGAGCCCGGTGTTCGTTGTCTACGTCCATGACGACGAGCGCACGTTCGGGCCGGCACCGCAGCTTCAGACCGCTTTCGAGCTGCTGGACGAGGTGGGGTCGGTCGCTCTGCACGAGCGTATGCCGGTGGCCACCTCCTGGTCGGGGATGAGCGGCAGCAGTCCGCTGGTCAAGCTGAAGCTCGGGTTCCCCGGGCCCCACCCTGCCAGGGGATCGGCGGACCTGGTGCTGCTCGCGGACCAGTACGCCGAGCTCTGGCAGTACATCGTCGGCGGCGGCCTGATCGGAGTTACCACGCAGCAGCGCCTGGAAAAGGCAACGCGCCATCCGGGAGCATCCTTCACGGATGGACTGGAAGCCTGCGTCCTTCTGGGGATCGGCTCTTCCCCGGTCCTCGAGCAGCTCATGCACCTGTACCGGTGGCCCCATCCCACCAGTGCCGTCTGACAGCTCTGTCCGGAACGGCTGACTCCTCAGCCACAGCGCTGTAAGGGCCGCGCCCATCCGTCGCCAGACCGGCGTGACGACCGATGCCAGGACTCCGACCAGCAGGCCAGACACCCCTTCTCCCCCACCCCGCTGACTGCCATGCGCAGGTCGGCATGACTCGCCACGCCCACCCGCCGCCCGATATGCGGCTTACATCACTCTGGAGCTGATTTCAGATGCGTAACCTGTCCTCGAACGCCCGCCGCGGGACCGCCGCCGCGCTCACGTTCGCCGCACTCGCCGGCACCTCGCTTCTCGCCGCTTCGCCGGCTTCGGCGCTCTCCTACAAGTGCACCACCAGCACGAAGTCCATCGACAACCCGGCCTACTCCGGCCCGTGGGCGGACAACTGGGACATCAAGATCAGTCTCTGCTCCGCCCGCTCCGGCTCGACGGTGTACAGCTACGCGAAGGCCTCCTGGGACGGCCCCGTCGGAGAGGTCGACGACACGTCGATCTTCAACGGCGCATACCTGCGGATCTGGATAGCCAAGTCCGTCGCCGGCACCGATCCGGTTGTCCGCAGCGGCAACTACTACGGGATCGAAGCCAAGCTGGAGAACTCCGACTACTGGGGCAACTACAACAACAGCTACACCACGCCGACGATCAGCTACCCGGCCGGGAGCGCGAAGGCGTACGTCGACGGACAGCTGAAGCTCGAATGGCGCAACGACGGCAAGGGCTACCTGAACTACGACTACAGCGCCTCGCCGACGGTTTGACCAGCTGACGGTCCTACGGCTCCCACGGTAACGGCCGACCTGAGGCCGCACAGACCAGCCACCAATCGGTGGCACGTCCGGGCACCCGCCCCCTGCGGGCGCCGAGGGCCTTCGACCGCCTCCACCGCCGGCAGGGGGCGCAGCACCACGTGCGCCCCCTGCCAGCGGTGGACCGCGCCAACGCGAATTCGCGTGGAGAAGTGCTTTGGCCATCACCGGCCTCACCTTGGCGACGTCCAAAGACGACGCGATATGGAGCGCCCCCCAGCAGTGAGCATCATCAACATGACCAAGGGCTCTGAGCCCGCCCGCATGACCAAGTCCTCCAGCATCCGGGTCCGGTGCTGGTGGGACAGCCGAACCGACTACGACCTGTACGCCCTCGTCGTCTACGCCGACGGCCGAGTCGAGACCGTCGCTACCTTCCCCGCGGAGGGCGTGCCCGCCCAGCTCGCCACAGCCGACGGGGCGGTCAAGCATCTCGGCGACGTCGGCCGCCAGACGGTCGGAGTTGCCGAGGAGATCATCGAGATCACCCTGGACGACTCGATACGCGCCGTGATCCCAGTCGCCTACTCCGCTCAGTCGAACGGCAACGGGTCCTTCTTCGAGTACCGCGTCTCCATGGAGCTCGACAACGGCCTCGGCGACCGGGTCGTCGTCACGGCGGAGAACGCCAACGACAACAGCCGCATCTACACGTGCGTACCGGGCATGCTGGAGAACACCCCGGACGGGGTGAGCGTCCACGCCCTGGAGCACTACTCCAAGCCGAGGTCCGAGAACCGGCCGCTCGTCAGCCTCGTGCGCCGAGGTCTGATGAAGAAGGCCGAGGTGGTGGCCATCGAGATGGACGCGGGGCCGCGCAACGCGTACAAGTAGCGGTCTCCCAGCAACCGCTGAGGGAGCGAGCACGCTGTTCGCGGCGTGCTCCGCCCTCGGGCGGAACGCGTTATCGAGGCGCCTGGTGGCTTGCCTAGCCACCAGGCGCCTTGGGCGTTCCGCCCGAGCTGGCCTCCAGCACCCCGCCGCCGAGACGCTGCCTGGTTCGGAACCGGCCCTCCTCTCTCCTGCTGTGCTGCCCCCTGCCGAGCGCCGCAGTCAGCGTTCTGGGCACCCAGCGGTAGGGCTCGGCAGCTACGGCTGTCCGCTTCCGGGCCTAAGTTCGCGGCGTGACAGACGATGAGGCACTCAACAATCTCCTGAAGCGGGCCTGCCTGATCTTCGACGCTCGCGCGACGCACACCGCGAGCGCCGCCGGCTCGTTCACCACCATGCACATCAACCAGCTCGCCGACGACCTGCTTGCCGCACTGGACTCATGCGAGGTTGCGGAGCGCCCCTACCTCATGGAGGGGTACCGAAGTCTGAGCTTGGCCGCAGACATTCCCCCTGGTCGGTCCTGCCAGCAGCGCGAGATGCTCGTGGATGTCGCCCGTCAGGGGCTGGCTTATGCCGTCGTCGGAAGGCGCGAAGGACGTCCGGCTACCAAGGGTGAGGCTTTGGCGCTACTCGAGGACCGGTGGACTGCCTCGATGCTGGCCTGGGCCGACTTCTTCCCACCCTCGCTGGACGAGGTCTCACCTTCCTGCAGGTGCGGCGCCGTGAGGCTCGGCTACGGGAGGTGCGGCTCCAGCGTCCATTCCGACGAGAACCGGGTGCCGGGCATCTCGGTTCAGCAGCGCATATGAGCAAGGTCCACGGGCCACGCTTCTTCTGGGCTCCGAGGCGTTCCTGTCCGCCCGGTAGGTGGTTGGCATGGCTCCAACCTCAAAGTGCCGAGGGGGATTCGCCAGAACTCGGTACCACCGCATTCGTCGAGGACCCTCTGCTCCGTAAGCGCCGGCCAAGTGCAGCGCACCCCCCAACCACTTGTGGAGACAGGAGCAGTTGTTCGTGCCCATATCAATCCGTTCCTCTACCGCTACCACCGGGAAGTCGAAGCCGATGTCGCGTCCCGTCCGTATGGCCGCTCGGATGGCAGCTGGCGTCGCCCTTCTCGCCTGCGCGCTCAGCGCCTGCGGTGGCTCCAAGGACAGCACTGTCTCCGGTGCGCGCGATGACCTTCGGATCGTCACGAAGAAGACCGTGACCGACACTCGCCCCCGGATGGTCGAGCAGTGCACTACCGGTACCAAGCGGGTCAAGCACACCTCTACGACGAAGGGGAAGACGCGCACCTGGTACACGACCGAACCGACCCGGACCTGCCGGAAGGTGCAGCAGGGCACGGAGACCTATGACCGGGTCGTCCGGCACGCGCGGTGGTGCGTCGAACTCGACGACGTCGACGGCAACACAGGCAGGGACGACGTCTGGTACGAGGTGGACTCCGCGACGTACGCCAAGGCCGCCGCCGCCGCGGAGGGCGACAAGCTCGCTTTCACCCCGCTGCGAGCTGGGTGCTGATCCGTCATTCACCGGCAGGGCCCAGGACGCGCTCCTGGGCGGCCCTGCCGATTGCGGCCAGGACGTGCCGGCCGGTCATGGAAGGCGAGTGCAGTTTCCGCTGCCCGGTGCGGCTGGCCGGCTACTGACGCCAGCCGCTAGGTCACGTCCCCGCGTCGCTCAATCAGCGCGGCTGGAACGAACGCGGTGTCCATGGTGGTGAAGTCGGGGCCGTCGCCGTAGATCAGCATCCATATCCCGTCGGCGGTCTCAACTTCCACGGCGTTCAGCGAGGACCCGGAATCCCCGAACGGCTCGACATTTCCATTCATGAGGCCAACGGTAGAAGCGCTGAGACGAACCTGCACCCATGAACACCACACTGCGCGGCTGGCCCCGTTGTCCGTCTGTCACGTCGGACAACGCCTTCAGTTCACTTGCTCATCTGGCGGCCCTGCTCGGCCGGAATTCGCGGAAACTCTGGCCGCCTCATGCACCCGGCGCACCATCGGCTCCCTTACTCAGATCACCTCGCCCACGGAGCCCGCATGTATGCCAGCCGGTCCCGCGCTTCCTCTTCTGGAAGCTCGTTCCGCTTCACCCCACGCCCTCATCAGGAGGAGGCGCTGCACGCCATCATGCGGACCGATGGGGACCGCGCACTGGTTGTGATGGCGTGCGGCACGGGCAAGTCCCTGGTGGGACGTGAAACGGCCCGAAGGCGGGCGGCCTCCTCGGTACTCGTCGCAGTGCCGACCCTCGCACTCGCCGAGCAGGTGCACCGCGGGTGGGCAGCCGACTTCCCCGGAACTCTGGACACGCTCATCGTCTGCTCGGACTCCGCGGTGGGCGGGGCGGACGTACCGGTGACCGTCGACCCCGAGCGGGTAGCGGCGTTCCTCGCTACGGCGGAGGCCGGGCGGATACGGCTGGTGATCTCGACCTATCAGTCGGTGGGGCGGATAGCCGAGGCGTACGCGGGACGTTCCCTTTCACCGCTGGACCTCATCGTTCTGGACGAGGCCCACCACACCGCTGGGCCGTCGGGGAAATCCAATGCAGTCGTGCTCGACAATGACCGGATTCCGGCGGCGTTCCGTCTGTCGCTTACGGCCACGAGTCGCATTCACGAGGGCGCGGACGGCATGGCGGATGTCATTTCGATGGACGACGAGGCGCAGTACGGCACTCGGGTTCACGAGCTAACGTTCGGCGCCGCCATCCAGCGGAACCTACTGGCCGACTACGAGGTGGCCATCGTCCTGGTCTCCGACGAGGACGTGCACGCCGCACTCCAGAAGGAGGCGACGTCCCGGACCGGCCCCGGGGACTCCTCGAAGGTGGCCGCTCAGATCGCCCTGGCGCGGGCCATGCGCGAACGTGAGCTGCGCAGCGTGATCGCCTTCCACAGCCGGGTAGACCGCTCCAAGCGCTTTTCTGCCTCCCTCGGCTCGATCGGCACCGCAGCAGCAGGCGTGACGATCACCTCTCTGCACATGGACGCCGCCACCCCGGCAGGGAAGCGCGCTGAGCAGCTGGCCATGCTGGCCGCGCCCGCCGGGGACGAACGGGTCGTCCTCAACAACGTCCGTGCCCTGACCGAGGGCGTAGACGTCAGCAGCGTCGACGGCATCTGCCTGGTCGACCCGAAGTCCTCCCAGACAGACATCGTGCAGGCTGTCGGCCGGGCGCTGAGGCTCCATCCCGAGCACGACCGTCCGGCGACGATCCTCCTCCCTGTCTACGTCGCGCCGGGCGAGAATCCGCAGGCGGTCCTGGAAGCCAGCGCCTTCCAGCATGTGTGGCGAGTCCTGGCCGCGCTCCGCGATCAGGACGAGCGCATGGACGCTGCCCTTACTGCCGCTCGCCGTCGGCTGAGCAGTGAGCCGACGGCGGACGGCATCGACGCCCAGGCGATACTGCCCGAGAAGGTCAAGATCTACGGCAGCGCGACGGTGGGGGCCCGCTTCGTGCAGGCCTTGGGCGTCCACGTCCTGGAGAACACCACCGAGGACTGGTACCGGTGGCTCGGCCTGCTGGAGCGATACGTCGCGCAGCACGGACACGCGGCTGTGCCTTTTTCCACCGAGGCCGGGAGCCTCGGGGCCTGGGCGGCTCGTCAAAGGTCTCTGCGCGCGGCTGGCAAGCTCCTGCCCCGCCGGGAGGAGCTGCTGTCAGGGCAGCCTGGATGGACGTGGAGCCTTGCCGACACCAAGCGCGAGGAAGGGCGGACGGAGCTGGAAGCGTTCGTCGCAGTCAAGGGCCACGCCAGGGTGCCGCGGGGCTTCGTCTCCCCCACGGGTTACCGGCTGGACAACTTCGTCACGCTGGCTCGCAACCGATACCGCGACAAGCTGATGGACGCCGATGAGATCGCGTACTACGAGGCCCTGCCCGGCTGGATGTGGCACGTACACGACGCGAAGTTCGAGCTCTTCCTCAAGCACCTCGACGACTTCATCAGCGAGCACGGGCATGCTCGGATCCCACAGCCGTACAAAGTGAACAAGGACGGCATCCAGTTCGCCCTCGGCCACACCGTCTCGCGGAAGCGGACGGCTTACCGCAAGGGGACACTGCCCGCCGGTCAGGCGGAGACTCTGGAACAGCGGCCCGAATGGATGTGGGACGGCCACGCTGCCGCCTGGGAGGCGAGCTTCGAGGTCCTGGCCGACTGGGCCGCCGCCCACGGCCACCTGAAGGTCCCCTTCGACGAAGCGATCGACGGCGTCGGCCTCTACCGCTGGCTGTTGAAGCAGAAGGCCCTCGTCCGCGAGGGCAAGCAGCCCGCCGAGCGGCGTCGCCGCCTGGAAGCTCTTCCCGGGTGGTCCAGCGCGGGGTGATACGCAGGCCTACGAGGTGAGGTCGCCGTGCCGCCCGCGGCCTCACCCGTTCGAGCGGAAGCTCAGCACCGTCCAGGTAAGCGACCTGCTGGCAAAGCAGTGCACACCCCGGCCGGCGTCCAGACCAGCGGGTCGAAACTGTCCGGCGGCGCCTCCCTCATGGGCAGAATGCGAATGCCATCAACACCGAGAACCAGGGATGAGCCGGTGACCCTACGACCTCGCAAGCAGAGAGCACCCGAGCCCTCGGTGAACGGCCTACAGCCGAAGATCACCGAGGATGAGAGCACTGCCCCGGACAGGTACAAGCTCGAGTGTCCCCTGTGCGGCGAGGTCGGCCGGTACCGATTCGCGCTGCTCGCACGGCGGGCGTTCGAGGAACATGTCGACGAGAACCACCCGGCAGTCCAGAGTCCGCTGGACCAGGTCCGGACTCTCGTCGACATGGCCGAGACCGAGGCTGGAACCTGGGAGTGCACGCTCGGTGCGGAGAGCTACGTGGTCCGGCAGCACAGTCCCGGCAGGTTCACTGTGGAGGTGGTCAGCCGCCGGACTCTGCTCGACGCCCGGCTGGCGACCCTGGACGACGCACGGATCACTATCGGCGGCCACGCCAAGCTCGTCAGCTCCGCCTTGGCGACGGCTGCGACCATCCAGCTGCGCCAGGGCAGCCCGGCCCGCGTGGTCCCTCTGGAGTGGCCCCCGGTCGCAGGAAGTTCGGAGCCTGCGGCCACGGGTGAGCCGGGCGATCAGCCTCTCAAGCAGCAAGAACAGCGTCGCCGACCGGTCAGTCGGCTATCGCGCTTCGCTGCCCAGGAAGGACCGATCGCCGATGTGCTCTCCTCACATCACGGCAGGGCGGCCGGCGAGCGGCTTCCCCTCGGAGCGGAGTCGGGATCCGCGTGAGTCCTCGGGTCCTCGGCTGGTCTGGCGAGGAGCAGCTTCACCTGCTTGACGGACGCTCCGGTCGCCAGGGCGATGTCACTCAAGGATGTCCGCCGCAGAGCCAGGGCCTCCACCGCCTTGGCCAAGGCCGCCGTACGGGCGTCCTCAGCGTCACGCAGTTTCTCCAGTTCCGGCGTCACTGGGATGATCTTTACCTCGGCGGACACGCCTACGAGCGCGAGACCGTCCTCGACGCTCACGCGGACCAGCCGCAGCGTCCGCCCGCTCCCGTACACGCCGTGCTCGGGCTCGTGTGCCACCCACAGACGGCCGCGCCGGCTGGCCTGGCACTCGATGACCTCGCTCACGCCGCACGCTCCAGGTCCTCGATGATCTGCTGAGCGACCGCATCCGGGATGGGGGTGGGCAGGACGACCTGCCGGGTGCCGATCCGGTACCGCGTGTGACTGCCGGTGCTGTCGACCTTCGTGACCGTCAGGCCTTGTTGACGAGCGGCGGCCTGAATGCGCAGCAGCGGGCCGCCCTCGGCGCCCGCCCGGAGCCCGGCGGTCACCTCCTGGGCCTGCTTCCACTCCGCGAGACTCACCACGGGCTCATGCACAGGGCCCGGCGACCACACCCACTTCGAGATCGGATTCCACTGAGAGAAGCCCGGCCGCCCGGTCCGGGACGCCTTCCTGTTGTAGACCTGGTAGCCGGTGAGCTTCGGGTTTGCGATCAGGCCCTCGACGAGGTTGTACGTCCATTGGCCCTCGATCGGGTACCGCTCCGGATCGGCCGACAGAATCGAGATGATGTCTCCCGACTTCAGGTGCTCCTCCCGTCGCAGGCGGCACAGCTCCCGAGAGGCGTCGAAGCGTCGCGAGTCCGGGTGCGGGGCAAGCTTCTTCTTCGGCCGCGCCTCTCCGAACCGGCCCCGCGGCGGCGGCGGTGCGTTCTCGTCGACGACTGCAATGTAGGGGTAGGGCGGGTAGCCGTGGTTCCATCCGCCAAGGGCGTGCTGGAACTGCCCGCCCATGGACATCTCCAGCATGACCGTCCGGTACACCTCCGCCTCGACCTGTCCGTAGCGGCGGGTGCGCAGCCGGCCGGACTCGGTCCCGCCCTGTGGTTCGTTGGCGTACACCACCTCCACTCCCGCCTGCTGGAGCTGATGCTCGGTGGTGAGGCTGGTGAGCATGGCCCGCGCGACACGATCGGCGCGCTCGGCCAGGACGTGGGTGATCCCCATCGGCTCGGCGTGGTTGAGGAGGTCTTGAAGGCCGCCGTCCCGGCGGGTCGGGACGCGCAGCGCGTCGTACATCTCCTGCGGGGCAAGGCCCCGGGACTCGGGGGGAAGCATCCCGGACTCGACGTCCCAGTAGTAGCCGACGAACTCTTCCCCCTCGTGGAGGCATTGGGCGGCGAGGACCACCTGCCGGGGGATGGAGCTGCTGGGGTTCTGGTTGTCCTTGGTGGAGACCCGGCCGACGAAAGCCGACCGGCGGGGGCGCGCATCCACCTGTACGAAGTTGGTCAGGTCGCTGAGGTCGATGGGCGGTCCGAAGGGGAAAGTCATGGTCCTTCCTGGGTGCTCAGAGAGCGGATGTGTCCTCGCGGTAGCGAATGACCGCGGCCGGGCTCCGAATGGCAGGCCGAGGGTCGTAACCGCAGACGCGGCATGAGGCTCATCGCTGTCCCTCGAAGGGAGGAAGACAGGAGAGAGTCGCGGTACCTCGACCCTATGGGGCCCCACTGACAACCACGTTTTCCAACCTCGCCTCTTGCAGCACCAGTTGGCGCCTGAAGACCTGACGGTCAGGGAATTCGCGACGGTGCGAGGGATCCAGCCCTCTGAACGCACCATCGGCCTCCTCAACGCCCCCAGCCCGAGGAAGCCGATGCCCATTCGTCCCGTCCACCGCTCCGAGCCGACCCAGAACGCAGCCGCGGGAAACGTTGCCCTCGTCGAAACGCTGCGGCTTGCAGTGCCCCGCCATATCGCCGAGCTCCGCGACCGCCCCACTGACGTGCTCGTAGCCATCGCCAGCCAGTCGGCCAGCGTCGTCGGCTCCAAGGGCGACGCCCTCCAATTCCACTCTCCGAAGCAAGGAGCGGCAGCCGAAGCGTTCAACGCGCTCGCGAGGGGGCTGGCGGCCGCCGCGATCGTCACACACGGCGGTGTCACCTTCGCCGGCGCCCACTGGTGCACCGTCCATGCCTGCTCGGGTCCCGACGCCGACCATCCGCAGCCGGCCGCCGCCCCGCCCTGACCTGTACCGGCCCGGGTTGTACCTGCGGACGTAGTACGCGACCGCGACACCACACCGACAGTGTCTGCCCAGCCCGGGCCACCGAGAAGACAGGAGGCCTTAACCCCATGCCTTACGCCGAACACCGCTTCGACAATCCCGAGACGGCCCTACTCCTCGATGAGGGATGCAGTTACTGCCGCGCCGCAGCCGGTCAGTACTGCGACCCCCTGACTGCCCGTTGGGCGTCATCGATCCCAGCTACACCCGCGAGGAGGAGCCCCCATCAATGTGGGAGCCGCCGCCCCCACCTGGCTGGTGACCACCTTGCGCCCCTCCCACCGACGTGCGGCCGCGGTGGGGCCCGGGCAAGTCGTGAACCCGACGCCCCACCGAGCGCCGCAGGACATGGCCGGTTCACCGGCCACCATGCAGTCCGCCCCGAATGGAGACCAGATGCCTCTCACCGAACCGGAACGCGTCGACGAGCTACGCTCCCGCATCGCAGCGGCCGCCCGTACGATCACCATCAGACTCGGCCCCAACGCTCTTGCGATGGCATCGGCACAGCAGCCGATCCGCCTATCAGGAGGTGAGGCCGACATGGTGGCTTCCGCCGTCGTTGACGTACTCGCACAGGAGATGCTGCTCGCTCACCAGGAGTGGGAGCGCAGTGGAGTGTCCCTACGCTCGTGTTTGGTACCTGGCTGCCTCCGCCAGTTCGACATGATCGCCTCCCTCTCCGGTGCGCCTCCAGAACGCGAGGACTGGTCAAGTGATGGCTGGCTCCAGCACCGGCCGCTGAGCGGTCATGCGTGCCCCGAGCATGCGCAGGCTCTCTGGACCTCGGGCAGGCACATCCCGAACTGGCACCACCACAGCGACGACGACGCTCGTCTGCTCTGTGCCTGCGGGTGGGAATCCGGCAAGGTGCAGTTCCGGGGCCACGGCGTCACGCTGTGGCAGGCGCACGCACTCGAGATTCTGAACATGGCCCCGGACAACACGGTCGACACGGTCAGCACGGCCCAGACCACGATGACTGCGGAGCAACTCGCTGAGCTCGCCGTCAGTGCCCAGCGGCGGGGCCCCGGACTGGCAGCCGGCCGGACCAAGGAGCAGCTTGCCGCCGTAATGCCGGACTTCATGCGCGATGCCGTAGACGCCCACGTGCCGGGTCTGGCCGCGCTACGGGCCGTCGCCGACGCGGCCCGTGACCGGTACGAGCGTGGAGTGGTTGCCTGGCTGGAGACCCTGGACTGAGACCTTCTGCCGCCCATCACCGCCAGGCGGGCGGAGGTGTAAACCCTGGCCGTCGGCCTGTCCGACGGCCAGGGGCCTGTGCCCCTGCGGTTTCGCCCTCCGCCTTCGCCGGGCGTCGCAGGACTCGCGAGCACTCACGGATCTGCTGCGTCCCATCCGAGAATCCGTGATCGTCAGCCGTGGACCCGCTCGGGCCCACGGGTACGCCCGTAGGTTCCTTCGGAGAGGATGGGCTTGTGAGCTTCCCTGCACCGCCCTGCGCAGAGTGCGCCGAGCCGCTTCAGTACGACGTGGAGATCCGCCGCTTCGTCTGCGGCAACGTCCAGTGCTCAGCGATGGGCATGGAAGTCCCTATTTGGCGCGCTTTGCAACAGTCCGGGCTCGCTGCTTCGGACCCGCCCGGGCTACCCCGCCCGGTCCACAAGGGCCTGCCGGTGCCCTGGATCGCTCCCCGGACCGCGGACTACGTCTTCTGGCTCGCCCTCGATGGGGCACGTTGCGCCCTCGCGCACAACCAGTGGCTCTGCCAGGTGTGTGGCGATGAGCTGCCCGAGGAGGCGTGGGTACTGGCCACCCCTGAGGGCCAGGTGCTCCAAGCCGCGCTGCACGCCAAGTGCAAGGACTTGGCGATGGAGTTCTGCCCTCACTTGTCCAGTGGCGACACCCGCGCCGTCCCGATGCTGGTCTCCCGGGACGAGCTCTCGGCCGATGGTCATCCGCTGAGGGACGCCGCCCCTTCGGACCCGTTCTTCCTCCAGCAGTGGCAGGTCACGAGGTAGTTCAGTTGGCTGGCCATCAGCCTCGTGTACGTGGCGGAATCGGCATGGAGATTCGCGACGGATGAGGTTCCGTCGTGGTTCGGCAGCAGTCTTCCGGCGTCCCACTTCCCGACCACGCCGGAGCCCACAATGCCGCACAACATCACCTTCGCTTCCCACTGCCCGGAAACCGCTGCACGGCGGGTATGGGCAGCTTCACTCTCACGGGCCGAGCAGCACGCCGCCCGCTACCTGACCGCCGCCTTTCCTGATCTTGAGATCAGTCGCTCTGGCGGCCTGGCGGAACAGCCCGGCCTGTCGTTCGAGCGTGCCGGCTGCGGGAGCGTGTTCGTGACCGCCCACTCCGAGCGGGCCACCCTTCGCGCCGACGGCCTGCACTGGGAACTGTGGAGCGCGGCCGTTTCCGCCCTGCACGGCGGCGAGCACTTCTTCCTGGTCGACGCCGACGGCAGTGATGTCGAAGAGCCACGAACTGCCGCGCCGGGCTCGTACACCGACACCTCAGACCAAGACTCGCTGCTCATCCGGGACAACGGCACAGCGGACGCGAAGTTCTTCGAGCTGAGCATCGACGAGATGGCCCACGTCCTCGCCGCGCTCCGAGACGGCCTTGGCCGCCTCCGTCAGCGCCGGTGCACCCGCTGCCACCTGCCGCAACGGCGGCACTCGGCGCGCCGCAGCGGTGAACACCTGGCCTGTGAGTCCTTCACGTTGGCCTGCGCCGACTGCCTGCCCCACACGGATGCCGAGGAGTGCGCCCAGGCCCGCACCGGGCAGCCCTGCACCCGCCAAGCCATGCGCGCACGGACCTCCCGTCCTCAGGGCGGAGAGGACGTTCTGGCATCGCTTCTGGAGACGTTCAACGGCTGGGACCTGGCCGCTCTTGCCCACTCCGCCGTGGAGCTGTTCGGCACGCACGGCGACGTCAACGACGAGCTGAGCGAAACCCAGAAGGACGTGCTGGAGCGCGCCGCCACATTCTTCGCCGAGATCAGCGAGCCCATGTAGAAGAGACCCTCCGTGCCGGGCCCCGGACTGTCGGAGCAGCCAGGGGTCCGGCGCCCGCACCGCAGAGGAAGACGCTCTTGTCGCCCCTGGGACGCGACAGGCTCCCGGCCAGCCCCACCCTGGCTCTGCGCTTCCTTGCGTAGGGCGGGAGCACTGCTCCCGGACCACAACCCTCGGCGCCACGAATCGGCTCTGCAGCGGGACTGTCCGCTACCGAGTCCACGATGGGTCTCCGTTGGCCAGCGAAAGCCTCTGCTACACGGAAGGTCAAGCATGCTCCCACCAACACTGGCTGCCGCCCTGAACCTCGCCACCCCACTGCGATGAGTAGACCCGGAGATCGAGAGGCGCCCATCGCTGTTCCTGCTGAGCAGATTCCGCCGGGCTGTTACTGGTGGACCGACCCGGACGGGGCACTGTGCCTGCTGCCAGGGTGTCTAGCCCGGATCAACGACCCCGACGCCGCCTGCACCTGCAGAACCCTCGCCTCCCGCCTGACCAGGGCCGAAGAACGCCTGGCGGAAGCCGTAGAGCGGGAAAGGTATGCGAGCACCTGGTGGGCCGCGCTGCGGGCGGCGGTGGACGCGCATCCAGCGCGGGACGAGATCCTCAGCGACGCGCGGCGCCGGGCCGGCCGTTGACCCGCTGTCCCGTCTGAAGCCGGCGAGAACGCCGGCACGCGCGTGTGGACCGTGGCGGTGCGGGCGAGCCGAAATTCGCGAGCGTGGGGACCATCGCGGTTCCGGGGCGCAGGCTCAGCCCGTCAACCCCACCCGCCAGCGCCGCACAGACGATCCGTGCGGCGCTGGCTCCGCACTGCCGGACGGGTCCTGAACCGCGTCCAGAAAGGTCCGTGCCCATGTCGGTTATCGAGACCACGATCAGCAGCACCGCCGCCTACCGCCAGGCCCTGGCCACCATCCAGAAGGCATCTCGTGCCTACGCGACCGGCGAGAGCCCGCTGGACGACGCCACCTTCGACCGGCTGCGGGACCAGCTGGTCGCATGGGAGGAGAGCCACCCGGAGGACGTGGCGGCGAACTCCCCCTCCGGCAAGGTCGCTGACGGGGCGGTCCCTGCGGGCGAGGTCCCGCACACGGTGCCCATGCAGTCCCTGGACAAGGTGAACACGCCCGCCAAGCTGCTGGCCTGGGAGGCGTCGCTCCAGCGGCGTCTGGGCGGCCCGGTCACCGGCGGCTATGTCGTGGACGTGAAGCTGGACGGCTTCGCGGTCGCCGCGCGGTACCAGAGCGGTCGCCTGGTCAAGCTTGTCGGACGTGGCGACGGCCGTCAGGGCGAGGACTGGAGCCATGCCATCGGCACGATCACCGGCCTCCCCCAGCAGCTGAACCGGCCGCTGACCTTCGAGGTCAGGGGAGAGATCCTCTTCACCCACAAGCAGTTCGAACGGGCCAAGGAGGTGCGCGCCCAGCACGGCGGGGACGCGTTCGCCAACGCCCGCAACGCCGCCGCTGGCACCATCCGGGCGAGGAACAGGGCCTACACCCTGGAGATGACGTTCTTCGCCTTCCAGGCCGTCGAGCTGCCGGGCGGCGAGGTGTTCGCCCACACCTCGCACGCCGACCTGATGAAGTGGGTCGCCGACACCGGCATACAGACCACGGAGGCCACCCCGCCGAAGGCCCACGTCGTCGCGACGATTGCCGAGGTACAGAAGCAGATTGCGGCGATCGCTGCGATGCGCCCCAGCCTGCCCTTCGACATCGACGGCGTGGTCATCCGCGCGAACAGCCGCACCGAGCAGACCACCGCAGGTACCGGCTCGCGGCACCCCCACTACAGCGTCGCCTACAAGCTGCCCAGTCTGGAGCGAATGACCAAGCTCCTCGACGTGGTCTGGGCCGTGGGCAAGACCGGCATCCTCGCACCCCGGGCAGTGCTGGAGGAGGTCGAGATCGACGGCAGCATGGTCACCTCCGCAACCCTGCATAACCCCTCGGAAATCACCCGAATTGGTCTCATGAAGGGAGATACGGTCTACGTCCGGAAGGCCAACGACATCATCCCGCAGGTGGTCGGGCCGGTGACCCACCTGCGCACCGGGACCGAGGAGACGATCACCTTCCCCGCGTCCTGCCCGGTGTGCGGCGGGAAGATCAACACCGACAAGGGCCGCTGGACCTGCGATGAGACGGCGACCAGCGGCGGCTCCTGCGGACTGCCCGCCGCCCTGCTGTACGCCGCAGGACGCGAGCAGTTCGACATCGACGGTCTCGGCCCGGCGGTGATCGGCAACCTCGTCGAGGCTGGTTTGGTGCGCGATGTCGGCGACCTGTTCCACCTCACCCTGGATCAGCTCACCGAGGCGACCCGGGGCAGCGGTGAGGCGTCGAACCTGCTGGAGCAGATCACCGCGGCGAAGGACCGCCCGCTGGAGAAGGTGCTGGCAGCGCTGGGCATCGCGGGTACCGGAGTCGAACTCTCCGAGCGGCTCGCTGCTCACTTCCGCTCGATGGACGCATTCGTCACGGCCGACACCCAGGTGCTCATGGAGGTGGACGGCATCGGGGTCAAGAAGGCCGAGCTGATCGCCCGGCAGCTTCCCCGGGTCGCTGCGGTGGTCAAGAAGCTCGCCACGGCAGGCGTGAAGCTGACGGCCGATCTTCAGTCCGCCCCCGTGAGCGGCCCGCTCACAGGCAAGACGGTCGTCGTCACCGGCACCATGACGGGGCCGCTCGCTGCCTATGACCGCGCCGCGATGAACCAGCTGATCAAGGACGCGGGCGGCAAGCCCGGCCGCGACGTGACCTCCAAGACCCACCTGCTCGTCGTCGGGGAGCGCGCCGGAGGCAAGCTCGCCAAGGCCGAGAAGCACAAGATCGAAGTGATGAACGAGGAGGCGTTCGCCATCCTGGTCGCTCAGTTCACCAGCTGACCCGATCGGTCGTACATCCAGCGGAGCCCGCTCTCACTGAGGGCGGGCTCCGCGTCTCCTTCACGTTCCGGCCCTCTGCTGCACCGGGCGGGGCCTGACGTGCCGGCCGCCGCAGTCCCAGACGGCCGCTCCTGCGCCCGTCGGCAGGCCCCCCGCGCACAGGAGGAGCTGGGCGTCCGCGACCGCTGACGAGACCAGACACTCCGACCAAGAAAGACGATCATGAAGCACACGTATCTGTACCCCCTGCCGGACGATGCGCTCTTCCTGTGGAGGGCTGGCCGCCAGAGCGCCACCGACCTCTTTGTCGCGCGGCTGATCGAAGACGCCGACCGCATCTGCCTGGGGCAGCGGTACGCCATTCCTGGGTCCATCGACCCGCAGATCGCCGACATCGAAGAAGACCGTCCACGCCTCCACCCGAACGGTGACCCGCCTTCTCTGGGACGCGCCGCTCCTGGACCCGTCACTGCGCACCGTGGTGGTCACCGCACTCGGACTGCCGGATGCCGAAGTGCCCGGACGAGATCCCGCTGCGCACGTCACCCGGTTCCTTCAGGCCCATGAGCACCAGCGGCTCATCCAGTTCTGGATGTGACCGGCTGTCGCCACACTGCCCGCCCGGCCTACGACCGGCGAAGCGCTCTGCCCCTGAACAGCCCTCGTCGCTGCTGCCCCCTCGGTGGACCGAGGGGGCAGCAGCAGGCGCCTTCGATCAGAAGCGGCGTTCTCACAGAAGCGACGTTCTCACCTGCACGCTGTCCGGCTGTTACGCCGATCTCCCCAGCTCTTGAGCCCTCCCGATGCCACCTCACCGGGCAATCCTCGCTAACCATCGCTATTCGTCGCATCTGCTCATAAGTTCAGCACTTCTCTCTCGGGCAGCCGTTCGCCGCCAGTTGCCCGAGGCCTACGAGCACGTCCAGACCTGACTAACCGCTTCCACGAGGAATCACACGATGAGCATCGCTGCACGCACCCGGTACACCGGGGGCACCCGGATTGCTGGGTGCCCCCGGCTGCTCACTCTCCCGTTCCGGACGGCCTACCGGCTGTTCCGCCCGAGCCGCCAGGACCGGATATCGGACCCGGCCATCGCGGCCGCGCAGGTCGCGCGGACGACTGTCGGCGGAGCGGCCACACTGTGGCTGATCCGGTCCTACCCCCTCCAGGAGTCGGCGGCCGATGTCGCGGCGGACCAGGTGCTCGAGTTGTTCCTCAGTGCTGGTGTTCTACTCGTCGCGGGCCCCATCGCTCTGGCCTGCTTCGTGCTGTCCGCGCGGCCTTCCGTGCGCGCCGTCTACTGCCGGCGTCTTGCCGGGCCGGCCGCGGGGTTCGCTGCGCTGCTCGGATCGGCAGCGGGACTGTGGTTCCTGCTTCTGGGCGGCGCTGTGCAGGTGACCCAGGCGCTTGGCGGTCTGCCGATCGTCGGCGCGCTCATCTCCACGGCGGGCGTACTGTTCGGCGTTCCCTTCAGTGCCGCAGCCGTGGTGCTGAGCGTGCACTACACCTTCCGCGTCGGTGACGTGTCAGAGGTCCTGCCGCCCTTGCTCTCACCCGTCCTGGTCTGGTCCCTGTTCGTCGCCCAGGCCTTGGACGGCCCGCCGGTGGCTGCCCCTCCGGCGGTGCACGCGCTGTTCGTGGCCGGCCCGCCGGTGTCCGTCACGTTGCTGTCGGTGTGGGAGCTCCAGCGCCTGCGTACGCGGCACCACCTGACGATCCGACGGGCCCTGGGACGGAGCACCCCATTCTCCTGCTGAAACCTTGCGGCCGCAGGGACGCCGCGGCTTCAGGAGATGCGGGCTGTCCACCGGCGGGTGGGGCGAAAAACGGCCGGTAGGGCACAAGGGGAGCAGGATTCGCGCGCATGCGGCGATCGGGCGGGGTCCGCCACACAGTCAGGGCGTCAACACGCAGGTCAGGAGCTCCTCCACCTGCTCCCTACCCACTACGCCCAGGGACTTCACGATGGCCGCGATCCCCCAGCCGCCCACCAGGCAGTGCACCCGATACAACAAGGACGGCTCACGCTGTGCCCGGAAGACGTCGATGGCTGACGGCTGGTGTCGGTCCTGCGACGGGTTCGGCCGCCCGCGAGCGGCCCAGCCGAAGGCAAAGCCCGACCTGAGGCAGGAGACACGCTGGCGGGAGACCAGTGCGCGTCCGCTCGATTCCGACGAGGCGTACGAGGTCTCCATCTCCAACGCGGCCCTCAACCACTTCATCGACGCGCACGGAGGGGATCGCCGGGCGGCAGAGGCGCAGATACGCTCGCTGCTCGAAGATCTGCTCACCGCCGCCGACGCCCGCCCGGCGCTGCGGCATCCCGAGACCGGCCGGTGGCGGCTCCGTACCCAGCGGGACAAGTTCTCGGTCACCCTCAGCAGGGACGCCTCCGTCGTCACCGGCTACAAGGCCCGTCACCTGGATCGGACCTACGCCCAGGTCAAGGCTGGCGTCCCCAGCCGGGTGGCGTCCCCTCGTCGTCGCGAGAGGAAGAAGTGGTTCCTGGCCTTGCAGACCGAGCTGCCCTTCGGCATGGGCGTGATGACCGCGCGGCTCTTCGCGCGCCTGGAGCTCGGGTTCGAGATGACCGAGGACAACGCCGCCGAGGTGATCGAGCAGATGCGGGACTACATGGCACGGGCGGGCATCTCGCTGCCCACTCAGGAAGGCGAGTCCCGCGTCACCGACTCGGCGGGGCTGGAGTGGACCTTCGAGGTGCTTCCGGAGCAGCGCCCGTACCTCGTGCACATCTCATGGGGCACCGAAGGTTAGCGGGCGGACGGCTGCGCCCTGAGCCGTGTCGCGGAGGACTGGGGCCCGGCGCCGGGGCGCCGGGCTAGGGCTATAGGGAGCGGGTTGCCGTTTCAGGCTGGTTCTCCAGTGTCACAGCGGCGGCCCGGAGGTCGGCTGGTAGCTCCTCGTCGCACCAGTACTGCGTGCCGGTCATCCGTCCGTTGCTCCGGGTGATGCGCCAGATCGGCAGGGCGTCACAGAATCCGCTCGGGTCACGGACGCGGTCGAAGACCGACCCGCAGATCTCGTGACCGGGATAGCCGGCCCGCTCTGGGGGCAGCGGCCAGCCCGAGGGGCACAGCGACAGCCTCATCGTGTACCGCTTCCGCTTGAATCCGGGGACGACAGCCCCCTTCCACTCCAATGTGGTCACGCCCAGCGGGGTGCGGAGCGCGGGCTGCAGCCGGTAGACCTCGCCCTCCGTACCGACTCGGCGCTCCTCGACGAGAACCCGGGCTGCGGTTTCGATAACGTCCGCGGTGACTTCCTCGCCCGTGGCGTGATCGACGCGTTCACGGAAGTACGGGTCGGCCTGGATCTCGGCCAGCGTCGCGCCGTCGGAGTGTTCGGTCAGCCAGCGGCACAGCAGCCAGGCTGCGTGTCGAACGACCTCTGGTTGGTCGCGCGCGGCATACCGGGTGATCGCTGTGGTCATGAGCGAACGGTAGAGGTCTGGGGAGCCACCGGCCGTACGCCGACGCTGGAGCTCCCGAGCCGTGCCTGTCCTGAGCGGTGTCCGGTCTTCAAGTCAGAGTGCACTGCCGCGGACACGCGTTGACGGCACCCGGTCGGATGCCGACGTGCCGTCTGCCGCAGCACCTTGCTCCGGACGTAAAGAGGGACCCGTATGGCTACGCATGTCACCGAGCCGCTTGACCAGGAGGAGCGGGTAAGCCGGTGGGAGCTGGAACCGCACGTGCCCATCGACCTGTCGCCGACCCGGGTCTTCCTCTTTCTGCTCAAGGTGGGGCTCGTCTACGGAGCGGCCTGCTGGGCGTGGGAGTACGCCCGACGCAGTGGGCTCGCCGAGACGATTCACCAGCCTGTGGTCGCGTACCTGCGGTCGAACAGCGCGGGGCTGCCGATGACGGCCGGTGACCTCGTCGACTGGTGGGTGGGCTTGGGCGCCGGGGCCTTTCTCACGAGCGCTGTCCTGCGGTCATGGCCCGCGCGTCTGCTCTGGTGCTGCTGGGGTGTCTGGTCGACAGCGATGGTCTCGGCCGGCACTCCGCAGGATGCCCGCTCGGTGGCCGTTGGTGTGGCCACGCTGGTCTGGGCGGCCGTCTCCGTCATCGCGCTGCGCGGCCGCGGCTAGGACACCGCTCCCTTCGAGTGCGGGACGTGGGCGCCCAAGTCCCGCACCATCTCGGGGCCGTGAGTCGCTACAGTCGCTGAGCATCTCCCGGCCCGGGGGCCGGCCCTCCACCGGGCCGGGGCTCGCCCATCAGCCATGCGTAGGCAGCTTCTACCGCGTTCGCGGAGTGCGCGAACCGGTCGCCGGACTGGAAGTGACGGTCGGCCAGTGCCTCCCAGCCTCCGGCGTGCTCGGCTGCGGTCTGGAAGGCGCGGGCGACACTGCCGGCGACTTCGACGTACACGTCGGCCTGGGGCGTGACCCACTGGTCGACGATGGTCATCACCTCCTGCATCGCCTGCTTGTCGAGGCGCCGGTCCTTGTCCGCCAGGTCCACGCCCAGGCCCCAGATGAGGCTGCGCATGGCCTGGGTCTCCCAGGTGTCATCGCCTCCGGCGTACAGACGGCTGCTCTGGCGCCGCTCGGACCGTTCGTACTCCTGGTCAGCGTGCCGTCGGGCGAGGCGGTAGAGCGCAACCAGCAGAGAAGCCGTTGCCCTGGGACCTGCTGCGGCGAGCGCGTCGCGCAGTCGCTCGAGGTCCTCCTGCGGGACGGGCACGACGGTGCGCAGCGGCCCCCGTTCGGCATCCAGGGCGGCAAGGCTCTTCGGTTCTCCTCCGCCGCTCTGCAGGAGGGTGTTGGTGTACCGGGCGGGTCCGACCGCGAACCAGCCGACGTCCTGCCTGTCGACGACTCGGAACGGATACTCCTCCATCTCGTCCAGTTCAGCGTCGAGAGGATGAAGCTCGGTCAGGCTGGGATGGGCTTCAGTGGTCAGCGCGTCGGGCTTCCCCTGCTGTACGGCCACGATCTGCTGACCCGTCTCTGGGGGCAGGGCCTGGACGGAGACGTGCCGCTCGGTGATCCATGGGTGCTCGTTCACGAGGGCGGTCAGGATCGCGGTGCTGGCGTCTCGGAGGAAGGCGTGCAGGGTCTGGGCGCTCCAGCGTCGGCGGGCGGAGACCCGCACCAGGAGCATCGCCGGCTTGTGGCCGGTCAGCGGAGGCATGCCCGTTTCGCGCGTCGGCCGCGGGCCGTACACCTCGGCCCTGGCTCGGTACCAGCCTTCGTGGGAGATCAGGTAGTCGCAGGCGTCAGCGATCAGTTGCGCCGCGTCAAGGCCGCCTTGGCCGCGCGGCAACATGGCCACCACCATCAGCGGAGCCGTGAACAGCTCCCCGCTGTCCGCCTGCCCCAGCGGGTCGGGTGCCATCGGAACACCGGCGGGGGGCCGCCGGCCGGCGTCGGGCACGGTCCACTGCTCCAGCGCGGCCGCGGCCTCGCCGTACGTACGCCCCGATGCCGCCATCACCGCGCGGACTTTCAGTTTGCGGGTGCGGTCCTTCGTCATGCTCAGCTCCATGCCGCGGCGCTTCCCACGCATACACCGCACTGGAGTTCTGTGCAGGACGGCTTCGACCAGGAGCACGCGATTCCTCGAACCTTGCTCCGCTTTCGGAGGCCGGGCGTGGGCCGCGTCTCCTGGGAGCTCCGGCGTACGTGCACGCCGCTCCGGGAGGCTACCGCACGGCTGGCTACGGAGAGCGGCCAGAACGACGAAAGGGCGCCCTTTTGCAGAGGGCGCCCTTGACGCGGGGTACACCGCCGGAAGCGCGGGATCGCCGTCGCGGGCGGTCTGTGCAGCCCGGTCAGCTGAGGAGCAGGAGGAACCCGGTGATCACCGACACTCCGCCGAGAAGGAGGGCCAGGGGCGATGCGGTCACGGCGCCGTACCCCGCCGCGCCGAGGCCGCACAGTGTGGCGATCACGGCGATGGTGACGGTAAGGGGGCCGGTGCCGGCTTTCAAGCGCCGGATCTCGGTTGCCATCCCGTCGGTCTCGTCGCGGTACAGCCGGTAAGCCTCGCTGTCCTTGTCGTAGGAACGGACCATCTCGGATCGGCGTTCGATCTCATGGCGCAGTGCGGAGATCCGCCGTTGTCGCCAGCCGGCCAGCCTCAGCAGCGCTAAGCCGACAAGGGCTGTCAGAGCGATGGCGGCTTGCCCGGCGTCGTGCATCGATTCCAAGTGGTCCCCCAAGTGGACGGTTCAGCGCAGTACTTGCGCGTGCGTTCGTGCGCGTTGTAGGTGCCCGGTGAGTTCCCGAGCTGTGGTGGTCGCCTGTGAAAGAGCTCCCGTGGCGGTGTCCGCGCGCGGCCCTGCGTGTGTGTGCAGGGCCGCGCCGAGAAGCTCGGTGACGGCAGGCAGCGCAGCGGCGATCCGCCCGAGCTCATGTGCGCTGGTCACCGCGAGGCGGGTGTGCTGCCATCCGGCCGTTCCGCTGTTCAACTCGCGGACCAGACGCTCGAGAGCGTCCGCGGACTGGCGCAGATGGATGGTGGGGTTGTGGGTTGTCATACCGGCATCCTGCCGATCCCGGTGCTTGCGTGGTGGTCACTGGCTGGATCTCTTGATCTCCTCCTGGATGTCCTGGAATCGGTATGCGGTGGGCTTGCTCGGGCGGTCGGTGAGTCGCACGGTCGGAATCGTGAGCGCTGCCTTCTTCAGCTCGGCCTGCAGGGTGCGTCCCACCATGGCCAGCCGGTCGGTCCGGTCGTCCCAGCGTCCCCATGTGGCGACGTCGGCGGCCCGCAGGTGGCCGTGGAGTTCGTCGACGGTCATCTGCGCAGGCCATCCCTCGCTTTCGAAGGCGTCCAGCAGGAGCTGGGCGATGCGGGGGACGGGTCTGCGGGTCGCGTCGCCTGTGGTGACGGCGTCCAGAGAGGGCAGCCCGACGTTGAGGCGCTCCTTGGCCCGCAGGAGTGCCGTGCCGGCGTCGAGGTGGGGGCAGTAGCGGAGGATCGGCGCCCGGTGCCTTGGGGTCAGGCAGTAGAAGCGTCCCGCGTCGGCGATGTCCCACTCCCCCGGGCTGGGCACCAGGAGGTGCGGCAGCCAGCCTGCGGAGATCGCGCTCCTGTCTCCGACGACGATCGGCACGTCGTCCATGCGGCAGGGCAGCATCACGCGGATCCCGAAGGAGTCGGCGACGGCGTCACCCATGATGTCGCTGGTCGCGTCCTGGGTGCAGATCACCAGGGTGATCCTGGCCTTCCGGCCGATCCTGATGAGGGCGAGGGCGTGCTCCTTGGCCTTCTTCGACAGCTTGGAGTACTCGTCGAGGAACGCGATTAGGGCGGGCTCTTCGTCGGTGACGACCCAGTTGTCCTCGCCTTCGTCGAGGGCGGCGATGCGGTTCTCGGCGTAGCGGACCAGGTCGGCCAGCGCGGCCTCGATCTCCTCTTCGATGTAGGCGGTCCGGTCGGCCAGGCCCCGTAGAGGTCCGAGTCCGCGGCCGGTCGGGTCGAGGTCCCAGACCACGGCGTCGGAGCAGGCGGTGGCGTATTCGGCGAGGGTGCGGACCATCGCTGACTTGCCGCCGCCGGACTTGGCCACGATGAGGATGTGCTGGCCGGCGAGGATGACGTCCGTGGGCTCGCCGTCGATGCTGATGCCGATGGAGACGGGCTTGAGGATCGAGCACGACAACGGGTTCCGCAGCGGGAAGGCCGGCGGGTTGGCGAACGGGTCTTCGGTGAGGACCCGGACCATCACCTCTGCGCTGTCGTTGGGGTTGTATCCCCCCTGGGCCATGGTGCGGCCCTGCCCGACGCGCATCGCGACATCGAGTTTCGGCAGCAGGCGGACAATGTCCGCCGGAGTACCGGAGTTGAGAACGGCGATGGCCTGCCAGCCGTAGGCGAGGCGTGAGGCATCCGTGACCTGTGCGATATCGGCATCGACGGAAAGAGCACGGAAAAGGCATTCCTCGACCTGTTCGGCATTCTCGGCCTGCCGGATCGGGAACGGCTTCCCGTCGTCCCCTGCAACAGGTTCTTCCGCGGGTTCGATTTCCTCGGGCAGTTCGGCGTAGGGAAATGTCAGGTGTGGAAGCGCGGGGGCCAGCGTCGTGCGCACTCGTCCCTGTACCCACAGGACGGTGGCGGTGGCCGCCGCCAGAACGAGATCCGTGACCACGACCGGGCCGGTGAACAGCGTGAGCCCGAGACCGTCCACCACAGTGAGGCCCACAGCCGTGGCGTGGAAGCGGCGGGCGCGCCGTCGGCGTATCTGCCCGCGTCCCACGGTGACGGCTACGGGCGTCGGCATGGCGGGCTCGAACTCCACCATCTCGACTTTCGCCTGGAACTTGGCCCACTTCTCGATCGCGTTCGCGGTGGCCGGTGTGGGCCCAGGGCCGCGGCCTTGCAGCATCAGCTGCATCTGGCGCTTGTTGTGCGCTTCCAGGCGGCTGATCTGGGCCCTGGCGAGGCCGGTCTTCTTGCGTTGGGCCGTCTGCCACAGGCGGTACTGGGTGTTGAGGAGGTCACGGGCGACGTGCGCGTCGGTGAGGTCCTCGGCGGTTCGCCAGCGTCTGAGCTCACCGGCCGTGTGGCGGGCACCGGTGGCGAGCACGTTGGCCTCGCGGGTGGCCAGTCGCCGAGCCAGGTGCAGCAGCATGCGGACGTACGGAGTGGTGTCCTGGTCCTCGTCGTCCTGGGAGGCGCCCGGGCCGGGGTCGTTGTCTTCGAGGAGTTCGGCGTCGACGATCTCGTTTTCGTCAGCGGGGCGGGTCATCGTGGGTTTCTGCCGTTCTCGGTGGTTCAGGTGGGGGTGTGCCTGCGGCCTGTCTGACCCGTTTCAGCAGGTCAGAGCCTGTTCTGAGGCCTGTCTGGCACCTGGCCGGGGCAGGTGCCAGACAGGCCGATTCCAGGCCGCAGACAGGTCATTGGACGGCTCAGGCCGAGTTGAGGAGGAGGTCTCCGACCGTGTTGCCGCTGGTGGTGATCAGGCCGATGGCGCTACCGATCAGACCGCCTCCGAGTCCGAGGAACACGCCGGTGAGTGCACCTCGGACGAGGGAGCCGGTGACGTCTGCACGGCCTGACTTGATCAGTCCGGCGTAGAAGCAGACGAGGACCAAGCCCGTGACCACACCGCCGAGGCCGACCTTCTCAGCGCCGGTGGCGGCCGGCTTCTGGCCGGTGACGTCGATCTCGGCTGCTCCCGCCAGGACGTACGCTCCGACCCCGTCACCGAGGGCAGCTGCGGCTCCTCCCATGGCGCCGAGGATTCCGCCGCCGAGGAACAGCAGGACGCCGATGGTCAGGCCGAGGAAGTAGTGAATCTTGGGGGTGGGGTCGCCGCCCTTCCACCGGCCCACCTGGTAGGCCAGCAGGGCGATGCCGATGATGACGGTGCCGGTCCCGCCGAGTGCTGCTCCGGTGGTGTTCATGCTGGTCAGACTCCGAATAGGTAATGAAGGGCGGGACGGTGGTAGCCGATGACGAGGGCGATGAGGAGGAACCAGAGGGTGCTGGTGACGGCTACGCGTAGCAGGTAGCCGAGACCTGGTGTCCTCCATGCGAGCCGGACGAGCCCGCCCAGGGGGGTCTTCGCGAGGATCAGGCCGATGACCAGGGCGGGAAGGGCTCGGCCGAGGAGGTACCAGGGGTCGTCGGCCATTGCGGTGGTGACGCCGGCGATGAGCAAGGCGGGGACGTTGAGTGGTAGCCGCATCCACTGGAGGTTCAGCGGGATGTGGGTCTTCCAGCCCCATGCGGTGGCTCGCTGCCGGACGGCGATTTCGGTGGCGGTGCGAGCTTCGGTGTAGACGTCGGCCAGCTCGTCGCGCGTCTCGTCGTAGGCACGCATCACTCCGTCACCGACGGAGCCCCAGTCGATCCCCCGCTCGTCTTCCGGCGCGTTTTTGCTGCTCACAGGCGCACCCCGCAGGCGATCAGCCGCTGGCGGATGCGCTCTTCGTTGGGGTCCCAGACGCCGAGGTCGGGAACGACCGTCAGGTGGCGCTGCTGGGGAAGAGCGCTGAGCGGGGAGGGACGGGAGGGGGTGGGTTCCGAACGGCGAGGCGCTCGAGGCAGTGGGATACGGATGGACATGGGCGCGTGCCTCCAAGCGGTAAGGAGGGAGCGGGCCCGGGATACCTGTTGGCACAACTGGGCCCGCTGGCGGCGGCGGGTAGCAGGGTGCCCGGGGCCCGGGCGAGCGCCAGGGCGTGCCGTGGGAAGCGACGCGGGGCGCTGGATGAGGTGGCGGCCGAGGCGGCTCACCTCATCCGTGAATCGTACATACGTTCGGCAAGCCGGGCGCGGACTACTCCCCTTCGGCCGGTTCAGGGTCGGGGAGCCGGCCGGTCTCCTGGAGCAGTTCCTTGGCCCGCTTCCAGGAGCAGTTGACGGCGTTGGCTACGTAGTTCGGACTGAGGGTGGGCTGGTCGGGGTCGAGCGCCTCCACCGCCGCGATCAGCTCCTCGCGGGTGCGTCGGCCCCCCGACTTGCCTTTGACGGCGTCGGGTGTCGGCCCCGATCGGGAAGCCTGCTCGGCGTCTTCCGTCGGGGCCGACGCGGGCGCAGTCGGGTTGCCGATCTGGTTGCCCGACGTGGCGTCGGGGGTGACCGGCACGTCGATGCGGGCCGATCGGGTGCCGTCACTTGCGGCGTTGATCGGGTAGCGGACCGAGCTGGTCGGCCGACGCGGTTCCAGCGGATCGGGATTGCCAGCGGGCTGCGTCGGGGGCGACGGCTTCTCTACCCGATCGGTTTCATTTCCGCTGGTGAGAACGCTGATCGGGGTCTGATCGGGGTGCCCGATCGGTACCTCGTCGGGGGTGGCGTTCGGGTCGGGGCGGGCGTGGTCGGGTTCGGGCGTCGGGGCCGACCCAGCGAAGTCGGGCGGCAGCGTCGGCCCGATCATCGGGGCAGCGTCGGGGTCGGGCGTCGGCCCGATCATCGGGGTGAGATCGGAGTCGGGTTCGGGCGTCGGGGCCGATGCAGCGAAGTCGGGCGGCAGCGTCGCCCCGATCGTCGGGGCAGGGTCGGGTTCAGGCGTCGGCCCGATCATCGGGGTGGGATCGGGTCGGCCCGATGATCGGGTTCGGGCGTCGGCCCCGATGATCGGGGCGGCCGGTCGGGGTTCCGAGTCGGGGTTCCGAGTCGGGGGCAGGGAATCGTCGTCGGGGTGGAGGCCCGTCGGGGTGCCCGATCGGGGGCGTGCGGTCGCGAGGTGGAGAGGCACCGCGGCTTCGCCCTCGATGAGCGCCTCCGTGAGCGCGTGCAGTCCGACGTGATCCCCGAGGCTCATTCCGTCCGGCGGCTGGATCGCCCCGTACCGGACGGCAGTGATGAGGGTGGTGCGGGCACGCCACTCGGACCAGCGGGTGGAAGGGCCACGGCGTCGGCGCGGGTTGCGGCGGTTGGTCCGGCTTCCGGTGACACTGCCGTGCCGCCGGCGCTTGGCGTTGGCGATGTGACGGGCGACCTTGGCGAGGCGGAAGTCGCGGTCCAGGGCGCCGAGGTCGGCGGTGTGCGGAGCGGCCAGTCCGAGGCGCACGAGGAGCCGCCGCAGCGTGATGAGCGAGTGAACCTTCTCGACGCCGGTCGCACGCCGTTCCGGGGCAAGGCCTCGTTCCCAGAGGAAGCCCGCGATGACGGGTGCTGCCAGACGTGCCAGCACTGCCACGAAGACTTCGCCCGCGCTCAGGCCGTTGTGGTCGGCGACGGCCACTTCGATCGAGGCAAGGATCGCGGAGACGGTGACCGCGACCCACATGGCGATCCCGTCGGCTCCGGAGGGTTCGCTGGCCAGGATGTTCGCCCGGGCCCGGATCCCGGAGATGATGATGGTGCCCTCGACCATTCCGACAGCGATGAGTGCGCCGAGGTTGACCCAGTCGGTCGGAACTCCGGCGAGTTTCACGCTGTTCTGGGCGATCGGCCACATTCCAAGGAGCGCGGCGAAAGTGGCGATGCTGGCGAAGATATAGGTGCCGATATCGGCTACTCGCCTCGCCCGGTGAACGCGAAGAGTCCTTTCTCGCTCTTCGCGTTTTTTGCGCTGGTCCTCGCTTTCGTCAAGAGGGCCAGGGGTGCTGGTCTTGTCGCGGGTGAGGACTTTGGAGATGCCGATGACCGCACCGAGTCCGAGGATGACGACCGCCACGAGAACCACGGGGGACGTGGCGAGGCTGGTCAGGTTGATGCCGGACACCGGCGTGCTCCTTTACTGGTGTGCGTGGGATGTGCTCATGGGGCCGAAGCGGTGTCCGCCGCCGGGTCGGGGATCCAGGGGTGGGTCGCCCGGTTCGGGCAGGGGCCCCAGTGCTGGCGGTGGTTGTCGAGGTCGCCGTGGTCTTCGGTGCAGTGGGAGTTCGTGCACGGCACGGCGACCACTCCGCGCCCTTCACAGTCAGGGCAGTTGGTGGCGAGGGCGGCGCGGTACATCTCCATGCGCAGCCGGCCGACCGAGGCCCATGCCGTCGCCTCCGGGAAGTGGCCGTTCGTGATGGAGTCGAGGGCGAGGGAGTGTGCTCGGCGAGCGAGGTCGAGCAGGCGGTCTGGAGTGTGTTCGCCGCCATGGGTGGTCATCGGTGTTCATCTCCTTGGGGCGGGGCCTTGAAGGCCCCGCCCCTTGTCGGGTGTCAGGTGCGCTTGCCTCGCCTGCTGGGCTCGTCGAGCTTGCGCAGGATGCCAATACGGCTGGCGGCCTTGGAGGCTTCGCTGCGGACGGCAGCGGTTCGGGTGGGGGTGATGTTGGCGGAGGACCGTCGGGGGCCCGGGTTGAAGTACCGGTCCCAATCCATCAGCCGCGCCTCCATCCACGGAGCCCGCGGCGGCCGGGGTCCGGCTCGCGGCGCCCGGTCTCCCGGCCGCGCTCGGAGGCTTCCCAGCGGGCTGCCGCGTCGGAGGCTGCCCTTGCGTTCCTCGGTGCCCGGCCGCGGAAGGTTCTGCCGCCGGAGGATCCGTGTCGGCCGGGGTCGGAGAAGCTGAAGTTCAGCGGTGCCATCACGCGCCCCTTCCGGTGAGGCGGGCGGTCTGCCGTTCCGCTGCTTCGGCGGCCTGGCGCGCCTCGTCAGCGCGTTGCTTCTGCTCGGCGTACGTCATCGGCGGTCACCGCCCTTCACGCGGAAGGCGCAGGTCTCGCCGAGGACGCAGGTTGCGCAGACCTTGGCGGCCGCCGTCTTGTCGGCGGGGTTCGGAGAGCCGTTCCCGCCGAGCCGCTCGAACAAGTCGACGCTGCTGGCGCAGGCCGCGCGGTCTGCGTCGGAACGCAGAACCGAGCGGGCGTTGCCAAGGGGTCGACGGTTCAGAACCGCGACCTGGTTGGTAGCCATCAGACTCCCCTGAGGCCCAGGCCGAGACCGGCTCGGTCCATCCGGCGGTCGGCCTCGGCCCGGCGGATCTCGGCGGCACGGCGGCGCTCGGCAGGGGTGAGGAGCCTGGGCTTCTCGTCGTCGGGGTGGGCCGGGTGTTCGAAGGCGGCGTACCGGTCGCCTTCGGTGGCCGTAGAGTGCTGCATGTTCCGTGCTCCTCGCTGACTGAGGTGTGCGGACGGTCCCCGGGGTCTGCTCCCGGGGGGTGGAGGGCCCTTCGTCCAGCGCTGCAATCGCTGGGTGCGGAGGGCCCTTTGTGTGCCCTGAGCGGGCGCAGCTCCCGCACATCCGTGGTGGCATGCGCGGGACTGAATCCGTTCAGTTCAGCGGCCCGCCGATGAGCGGGCCGTTCGTATGCGCTCTGTGCAGTTCTGAAGCAACGTGGCTCTGAGGCCCGGCAGTTGATCTCTGCCGTCATGGAACGTAGCGCAGAAACTAACGACGTCGCAACACGACGTCGTTAGTTTCTAACGTTGTCGTGAGATTTGCAGGGTGACGCGATACGCTGCGACGATGCGCGCCATGACAATGGAGCCGCCGACGATGCCCACCTACGAGCGGGAGCTCGCCGTCGGCCGCCTACGCGGAGAGTGGGGAGACGTTCTGGCGCTGTCCTGCAACGACACCCTCACCGGCCCCAGACCTCAGCTCGTCTCCCGCCACAACAGGCCCGCCGCGGTGATCGTTTCGACCGGCTGGTATGGACAAGCGCGCAACGCTCTGGGCACCGCGCCAGAGGTCCAGCTCTTCAGCTCGGACAACGCGCGGACCGAGCTGACGCGCATCCTCACGGACGTGGCAGAGCACGGCCATCACATCGTGATCAAGGTGGACCGGTACGAGGTCGTTGCTTTCGTGCCCGTCTCCTGGCATCAGCTCGCCGTACAAGCGCTCGCCAACACGAGCAACGCCTCCGAGGGCTAGCACGCCGGCTGCCGCTTGGTCCCGCGCCCCCAGGCGGAGAGCGCCGGCGGACAGCACCTTCCGGGGGCGGCCCTCGTCAGTCCGGGTCCGCCTCCTCGAAAACGCCGCGACTGGCCGGCGGCGCGGTGGAAGATGTCCGGTGGCAGCAGCCACTTCCCAGGCTGCGCCGCGTGGAGGGGGAACGGACCATGCCACTGGACCTGAGCCGCGTAGGAACCGGGCGCAGCGAACCGCTGCTGCGGCCCCGGGACATCTACGCCGCACTGCCTCGCCGGCCGTGGCCTTACCTGCGGCATGAGCAGGGCGAGGTACTGGAGAGGTGGTTCGGGCGACGCGAACGCCGCGATGTGGTGATCAAGCAGAACACCGGCGGCGGGAAGACGGCGGTCGGGCTGCTGATCGCGCGCAGCACCCTCAACGAGGGAGTGGGAGCCGCGGTCTACCTCGCGCCGGACCGCTATCTCGCCGCGCAGGTCCGGGCAGAGGCCGAGTCGATGGGGCTGGCCGTCACCGACCGCGTCGACGACCTGGCCTTCCGGGCCGGGCAGTCCATCTTGGTGACCACCTTCCAGAAGCTGGTCAACGGGCAGTCCGTGTTCGGCGTGGTCGGTGACAGCCGGGAGAAGCTGGACGTCGGCATCGTTATCGTGGACGACGCGCACGCCGCACTCACCACGACGGAGGCGCAGTTCCGGCTCACCGTGCCCGCCGGCCATGCCGCGTACGAGGCGCTGAGTGCTCTGTTCGCCTCCGAGCTCCAGGCGCAGTCACCCAAGGGCTGGGCGGACATCCGGGCGCACGACCACACCGCCTCGGTGCCCGTGCCGTTCTGGTCGTGGATCAGCCAGCAGCAAAGGATCATGGACATCCTCCACCCGCACGCCGGGGAGGAGGGCTTCAAGTTCACCTGGCCCCTGATCGCGGATGTGCTGCACCTGTGCTCGGCAACCGTGACCAGCCAGGAGATCCAGGTCAGTCCCCCGTGTCCGCCGATCGCGATGATCCCCGCGTTCGCAGGAGCGCGCCGGCGCGTCTACCTCACGGCCACGCTCGCGGACGACAGCGTGCTCGTCACCGACCTCGACGCCGGACCGAAGGACGTGCAGCAGCCGGTGACGCCGGGCAGCGCGGCGGACCTCGGCGACCGGATGATCCTCGCGCCCATCGCCCTCAACCCTCAGCTCGACGAGGAAGCCGTCCGCCAGCTGGCCCGGCAGTTCGCCGACGGTGACCGGGACGGCGACGGCACGGCCGAAGCGCAGCCGGTCAACGTGGTGGTCCTGGTCCCCAGCACCCGGGCGGCTGCGCCGTGGCGGTCGTACGCGGACGTGGTCGTACACGCCGGAGAGCTGCCGAGCACCGTGCGCGCTCTCAAGGACGGGCGGGTCGGACTCGTCGTCATGGTGAACAAGTACGACGGCGTCGACCTCCCACGGGAGGCCTGCGAACTGCTGATCCTCGACGGCGTACCGCGGCCGATGGACCCGACCGAACGCCGGGAGGCCGCGCTCCTGTCGGGCAGCCCCACCCTGCTGGCCCGGCAGATCCAGCGCATCGAGCAAGGCATGGGACGAGGCGTACGCGACAGCGAGGACCACTGCGCTGTACTGCTCCTGGGCAGCCAACTCGCCGTCGCTCTGCACGACCCGAAGCAGCGGGCCCTGTTCTCACCGGCGACCCGCGCCCAGATCGACCTGAGCAGCAGCCTCGCCGAGCAGCTCACCGGCAAAGGGCTGGACGGAATCCGGGAAGCGATCGGCCTGTGCCTGAGCCGGGACCCGCAGTGGCGGGCACTGAGCCGTGAAGCACTCGCTGCCGTCCACTACGCCCCCACCGGAACCGTCCGGGACGAAGCCATCGGCGTACGAGAGGCATTCAACCTCGCGGCGACCGGCCGCTACATCGACGCGAGCGACCGGCTGCAGAAGGCCATCGGCCTGGTCAGCGAGAGCGCGGTACGAGGCTGGCTGATCGAACAGCGTGCCGCGTACCTCCACCACGTCGAACCTGCGGCCGCGCAGAAGCTGCTCTCCAAGGCCCTGGACGACAACCCGTTCGTCCTCCGCCCCGTCGGCGGAGTCACCCCCGCCCAGCTCCGCCCCGCGGCTGTTCAGGCGGAGGCAGCGGCAGCGTTCCTGTCCGAGACGTACGCCGACGGCACCGCGTTGCTCCTGGGCGTGCAGGCGCTGCTTGAGGAAGTGGTGTGGGGAGACCCGGAGCGTTCTGACGATGCCGAGCGCGCGTGGGAAGCCCTGGGGCGCCATCTGGGGTTCGCCAGCTCCCGCCCGGAGAAGATGTACGACACCGGGCCGGACAACCTGTGGGTACTCGGCGGCGGCCGGCACGCGGTGATCGAGCTGAAGACGGGCTGTGTCGCCGAGACGATCGACAAGCACGACCTGGACCAGCTTGGTGGCAGCGTCCGCTGGGACAAGCAGGCGTACCCCGAGGTCACCCAGCAGCTCCCCGTGATCGTCCATCCCAGTCGCACGCCGCACTTCCAGGCGATCACTGTCGAAGGGATGCGGGTCGTCACCCTGGAGCGGTGGGAAGCGTTGACCACCGCGGTGCGCAGCTGTGCAGAGGCGCTCACGCACGGCCAGCACCGTTGGGGCAATCCGCAAGCTGTCGCCGAGCAGTTGGCCCACCACAAGCTGACCGCTGGGGCCCTGTTCTCGACGTTCGCCCAGGCGCCTGGCGCCGCAACTTCCTGAGAGCTCGCCAGATCGCGCACTTGCCGCGCGGCCGCGGGCGGCCGCGCGGCGGCGGACACGAGGGGTTTCGGGGCTCCTGGACCCCACGCCGGGCACGTCGGCGGTTCTCACCTGCTGGGGCCGGGGTTCCACCCGATGTCCGGCTCCGTGGCGCTGCCCAGTACCGCGGCGAGGTGGCCGATGCTGGTGAACGCGACCCCCGGGTCTGCGGTGAAGGCGGCCGGGTCGATGTTGCGGGTGACGAAGATCGGGACGACCTTCCACTCCTGCGGAGTGTCCACTCCGCAAACCCGCGCTGCCGCCTCTGTATGGGCGGAGAGGACCTGGGCTGTAGGGTCTCGCCGCTCGTGTCGGACGTAGGTCTCGTGACCTGCGGGTCCGTCCGATGTCTCACGTCATGTCGGACAGTCGGCGTCTCAGCCCCGTGTCGGAAATCGCAGTCACCGACGAGCGGCTGCGACGGCGCACCCCGCTGAACTGCGGTGTCTCGCGGCCGATGTCGGATCCGACTTCCATCCGACATCGGCCGTGAGATTCCGACACGAAATTTGAGACCCTACATGGGCCTTCGCCAGGAGCTTCTTGCGGTAGCGGACGAACCGGTCGAGATGCTGGGCGACGCTGTGGCTGCTGATCGCCCTGTGAGGGTTCTTGGCCTCGACCACCCAGAGCCGTCCCCGGGTCGGATCGGCGACGAGCAGGTCGATCTCACCCGGCAGTCCGGGGATGCCGGCGCGCGCTGCCGGTCCGACGTCGAAGCGGGGCCGATGCGGCAGGCCGGCACCGCCTGCCGCATCGGCCAGGTCCGTCTCGAGCTGGTTGTTCTGCTGCTGGCGGTAACGGTCCAGAAGGTCGGCTACCTTCGGCGGTGTGTCGGGCCGGGGCAGTCGGCTGTCGCTGAGGGAAGCGGCGTAGAGCTGCTGGGCGGTGTGGACGAGCCAGGGCGCGATCAGGATGCCGTCGGCGTGAGCGATCAGAGGGTGGGTCGTGGGCCGGATCCGGCGTTCGACCTCGGCGTAGGCATGTGCGTGCGTCGCGGTGGCGTTGCCACTGTGGAGGAGGAGCTGGTCGACGGCGGCCAGGATTTGGCCTTCTGGCAGCTGGGACCAGGCGGCGGCCTCGCGGGTGATGTCCTCCCTGCTGGTCGCGGCAATGCCGTCAGCCTCGACGGGCCAGTCAGAGGCGGTGGCGAGGACGGCGGCCAGGGCGTCGAGCCCGCAGCCCCACTGTGCGGTCAGCTCCCGGTCGGCGCGGGCGAGGGTGCTGCCGGCCGGCGGATTGAGACTGGTGAACTCGGTTGGGGTGCGAAGGGCACGCCGCGCCGCGAACAGCTCCTGAGCGGTGATGGGTTGCAGGTCGGAGGACCGGGCGCGGGCGAGCCAAGCCTGTTCCTGAGCCTGGCGGAAGGCGAGCGTGTCGAAGCCGAGATGTCCAGCCTCGGTGGCCTCAGCCGGCCTCGTGGCAGCGGTGGTGGGGATCTCGAAGGTGAAGACGCCTGTGGTGTCGACGGTGAGCTTCGCGGAGTGCAGTTTCCGGCTTGCTGGGACGGCCACCAGCGCGGTGCGCAGGAGAATCTCGGTGAAGGCGACGAGATCAGAGACGGCGATGAGGTCGGCAGCCTGATCGCCTGCGGGCGGTGTGGCGAGGGCCTGTTGAAGGAGGGCCTGGAGGACGGTGGTGAGTGCGGCGCCATCGGTCTCCCGGCGGCGGGCCTCCTCTTCCCAGGTGCTCCCCTCAGCGCGGACGATTCCGGGAATGGCCTCCTGCTGGCCGCGGCTCCGTGCGGAGAGAGCAGCGTTGAGGTGTCGGGTCAGGGTCGGGACCAAGGCCGGACGGTAGACACGGAGATGTCCGTCGAGTACGCCCTCCAGGGCATGCAACAGCTGCTCGGCCGGGCCTCCCCGACGCAACGCTTCGGCCCCGGTGAACGTGCCTGCCGGTACACCTGCGTCCCGCACGGCTTCAGCGGCCAGGCGCAGTGCCCGAGCTCGAACATGCGGTGTGCTCGGCAGGCAGTGGGCCGGCGCGGCAGGTGGAGCGAACGGGTCATTGCCGTACCAGGTGATCACCGGGACGGCTGCGTCCCAGGCGGTACTGAACGCGTCGGCTGCCAGACCACTGCCGGCGCCGTGGAAGGTGCGGATCCGGCTGATGGTCTGGTGCAGGATCCGGCCGAGGATGTGGTGACCGTCCTCGGTGAACCGCGCCAGAAGAGCAGGATCGAGCACCAGGTCGATCCGAGTGGCCTGTTCGTCCACACCCACTTTCACGGCCAGCGCGTCGGCGGGGACGTCCATGGCGCTGCTCGCAGGCGGATCGTGAGGGGCGACGGTCTCGGTGAGGTGCAAGATGACGGGCCGGCGTCCCGGCAAGGTGAAGTGGCGCGTGAGGTCGAGATGGCCGGCGAGGGTGCCGCGGATTCCGTCGGCGAGGCCGGTGAACGCCGCCTCGTCAAGCAGCGCACCTGGCTCGGGGCTGATGGTGGTAACGATGACCAGCGGCGGGTGACTGCTGACGCTGACTCGCACCCTTCGCTCCGGAAGGTTCTGTGCCAGGTCGGCCCATCGCCCCTCACCCTGCTGCGCCGCCGTGAGACGGCAGCGGTCCCAGTCGACGGCCGGTGGCAGCCCGGCCGAGTCCAGCAGTATGTCCGTCGATGCCCACAGCGCAGCGCGCCCCCACGACACGTCCCGGCCATACGGCTCCACCAGGACCACACCCTCTTGCGGCGGGCCGGGAGGCAGGAGGGTCGCCTGGGCGTGCCAGGCGCTCCAGGCGTCCAGCACGTCGTAGTAGGCGACGGCGTCCGCCCCGGGGTGCTGGGTGAGCTCCAGGACCCACAACGCGACCATGGCCAGGTCGCCGCCGGCCGCGGCGAAGATCTCGGTGAGCTCCTCCACATGCACGTAGACCGTGTCGGTGACCACCTCCCGACCGAGGAAACGTGGCCCTGCGTAGACGACAAGCCGGCCCGCCCCTGATGGGGTCCTCAAGAGCTCGGCGCGTGCCTTCTCCACGAGGGCGGCCAGATCGTCGGCGAGGGTGGCGACGACGGCGATCTCCAGTCGGTGCGACGGCGAGCTGATCCGGCACACCTCGTCGGGCTGGGCGGGTGCCTCCCGAAGACCGAGGAGTCGTGCGACGCGTGTGACGGCGCGAAGGCGCAGGTTCGACTGGGCATCGTCCGGTATCGGGTGTCCCTGCAACAGATCGCCTGCTGCCGCGGCCGCGGCCTCCAGGGCAGTCGATGCAGGCACAGGTTCTGTGCGGCCGTCGATGCTCCTCACAAGCAGAGTCGGGCCGAGCAGAGGAAGACCCGGTGCGTATGTGAGAGGCAGCTCGGTGATGTCGCGGGTCAGGTAGGCGAGCGCGGCCGCTGTCCGGTCCGGTTCCCCCGAGAAGTTGGCTCCGGTCACATGGTCGGTCCCGATCTCGCCCGCAGCGGTCACCTCGGCGGATGTGACCTCGCACGTGATCTGTTCGGGTGCCGGTTCCACGGCGGTGGTTGGAGGCCACGTCGGCGAGAGGTGCCTGACGGTGTGGTCGGTGTGTCGCAGCGCGAGTTCCAGGACGTCCCGGATGCCGAATCCGCGCACCGCGACCAGGTGCTCATCCGCGGCATCGGCGGTGTCACGGAGTGCCCGCAGAACCATAAGTGGATGGTCGAGTTCACCAGGGTGAATCAGGTAGGACCTCTCCCAGAGGGTGAACCGCACCGCATCCGCCGGGTCGTTGGGCATCCGGCCGGTGGTGATGCCGCGTGTAGGGTCCGCTCGCAGGGCGGCATGCAGAACTCCGGGGAGGTCTCCGGCGCCCGCCTGATGCCCTTCCGCAGCGGGGCTGGCCAGGGCGCGACTCCAAGCGAACAGCAGATGATCATGTACTCGGGCGCATCCCGGCGAGTCCAACGCCGCACGCAGCATCGTCAGCACCGAGTCACGGGAGTACTCCCCCAGCTTCTGGTCCAGAAGCTCTGCGTCCTCGTGCAGCATCGATCATCCTTCTGTCCATGAGAGTTCGGCCTCAGCCTGCCAGGCGCCCCCGCCCCGTGCGGGACTCTCTCTGCACATCACTCCCGCGCATACGGCCGAGGCAGCTAGGCAGACTTACCACGGGCGGGCGGGCGGGCGGCAGACGGCTCCAACTTCGTCCACCAGCTTGATCTGTGCAGGGGCTCAAACGAGCCTGGGGGGCGGGGACGGCCCCCTGGGCCCCTGTATGAGCCCGTCTGACCCTATGCAAAAGAGCAGGTCAGAGCGTTTTCACCACCCTGACAGTGGCTGAAGGGGCTGAACTTCCAGGTTATGAAGGAACTTGCGGGCGGGCGTATGCGCGCCCGCGTGGAAGTACCGAAGGATCTGGTGTACGGAGATAGATACGCCCGCGGGCGCGCATACACACATGCGCGCCCGCGCGTACGAGAGATGCTCCGGAGCCTGATAACTGGGAAGTTCAGCCCCTTCAGCCACTGCTAGAGGAGCTAGAGGCGGTTTGACCTGCACAAATGCCAAGTTGCTCAGGGGCTGCGCTTAGACCCTGAGGGGCCAAAGGTCAGCCCCTGCCTTACACAGAGGGCGCTGGTTGCTCGCGGACGGACTCTTCAAGGGCGCCAAACAGCTTCATGGAACGAGCTTTCAGTCACTCGCTGCACACCGCAGCGCCCAGCCGCCTGCGCCCGCAGGCGCATGCCGGAAGTCGAGCCCCTATGGACCCTCGCAAAGCAGCAAATAGACGGCAAAAGGTGCATTGCAGGCGGTAACTTCGATCCAAGACTTGCCGGTTGGGTTCAGGCGCCTCACAGCTCCCGGTACCGACAGGGGCGGAAGGGGCTGAACATGAGGCATTGCGCAAACTTCTAGCGCGCCCGTCCCAAAGTGCGGCCCACGCTGCGCTAGGCTCGCAGCAGCAGACGTGAGACTTCAGCCCCTATAGCCCCTATCCGCTCCATCGAAGCAGCCCTGACCTGCGTATTCACCGATGACTCGTGCAATGCATACAGACCCTCAGCAAGGATCAGCAAGAATGCCCTGCCTTCCAGAATCTTCTGTGGCACCACCAGGGCCATCTCTGGTGGACACTGCGATCTGGTGCGCACAGAGGGGCTGGCCAGTGCATCCATTGGTCCCTGGACGCAAGATCCCGGCTGCCAACTGTTCCCATTGCCGCGAGAAGCAAGACCACGAACCCGCGCACTGTCCGTGCCTCCAAGCCGGCCGGTGGTGTCACGGCTTCCACGCTGCCACCACCGACCTCGACCGCATCCGAGCATGGTGGGGCACCCAGCCTCGCTTCGGAGTAGCAGTGTCGTGCGGCCCGGCAAACGTAGTAGTCCTCGACGTGGACGCGCACGCAAGCAAGCAAGCACAACGTGACCGACTTCTCCCAGGTATCCCCATTCATCCGTCAATCGACCTGACTGGCCTGGAGAACGGGTTCCACACGCTCGCGCTGCTGGCTGCTTACCGTCGACAGCCGAATCCCTGCCATGACGACACAACTCTCCGGGTGGAAACGGCTTCTGGAGGCATGCATATCTGGTACTCGCTGCCGAAAGACCTGAGGTTGAGGTCCTCCCGGGGAGCGGACGCTACGACGGCCTTGGCCTGGCAGGTAGACGTGCGCGCGGATAAGGGTTACGTCGTAGCACCCTTCACATGTACGTCGAAGGGCACCTACAGGCCGTTGGGCACAGTTCGGGACCCAGCACCGCTCCCTGAGTGGCTGGCGGAAGAGCTGATTCGGACCGGTCACGGTATAGCCTCCTCGCCAGCGCCCTCGAGCCAGACGGTTCGCCCCCTGATTCGTCGGACCGGAGGGCCCGTTGACGGGCTCAGAAGGCTGCTTGAGGACATCGAAGCTTGTGCTGTAGCAGACGAGGGGACCGGTTTCTCCGGCAAGCTCAACAAGGCCGCTTTCACCGCCGGAGGTCTAGTAGCGGCCGGCCGCCTCTCAAGAACCGAAGCAGTCGATCGCCTGACGTACGCCGCGGAAGCAGCTCGACCTAATCAGCGGGTCAAGATCGCCCGGATCATCAGCGACGGACTCACGGCGGGGGCCCTGCGCCCGCTTCATCTCGAAGGACGCTCATGAGTACCCCCAGCGACCGCTCTCAGGCTGGCTTCGACCCAGAAGCCGTCGCTCAGCAGATGCTCGACCTCGACACACCGGTTGTCGGAGCCGACCGGCCTAACTTGCCGGTGCAGAAAGCGAGCCTCGAAGTCAGCGAGCCCACCAGTCCTCCTCCGAGCCGTCGGTCGGCAGGGATGCTTCCGCACGATCTCACTGACCGAGCAAATGCGGAACTGTTCGCCTCCATGTACAGCGGAAAGTTCCGTTATGTGGACGGTAACGGCTGGTATGTCTGGGACGCTGGGCGATGGAAGCTGCGCGGCGGCGAGGGTGCTGCAATCTGGGCCGCTGGAGACATGGCTGCTCAGATGCCCACCGTCGATCCGACTGGCGTGTTCTCCCAGCAGGATGTGGTACGCCACCGCCGCTACTCCTCATCGACCAGCGGCATGAAGGCAATGCTGCACCAAGCGAAGGCATCACCTGCCCTGTCACTGGACGCCACCCAGCTTGACGGCGATCCGTACACGCTGTGCACACCGTCCGGCGTGGTCGACCTCAAGACAGGCGAGGTCCGGGCAGCCGATCCGTTCCGAGACTTCAACTCTCGCTGCACCCGGGTAGCCCCCCTCGCGCAGATGGACACCCCGCGCTTCTTCGCCTTCCTCGCCGACACTTTCGGTGACGATGCTGACGGCAAGGAGATGATCGAGTACCTCCACATTCTGCTTGGGTACTCGATCACTGGCGATGTTGGCGCACAGGTCCTGCCCTTCTGTCACGGCGACGGCGCCAACGGCAAGAGTGTGCTCCTCGACCTGGTCGTGCAGATCCTCGGTGATTACGCACACGCGGCACCCCCTGGCTTCCTCATGGACCGTGGCGGGTACAACGAGCACTCGACGGAGCTGACCGAGCTGTACGGTCGCCGCCTCGTGGTGTGTAGCGAGTTGAAGGCCACGGACAAGTTCAACGAAGTACGCATGAAGCAGCTCACCGGTGGTGAGCCGGTCACTGCACGCCGCATGAGGCAGGACTACTTCACCTTCGCGCCGACCCATCACCTCTGGCTCCTGGGCAACCACTATCCCGAGGTTGCTACAGGCGGTCACGCCTTCTGGCGTCGACTCCGACTGATTCCTTTCGAGCGCAAGGTCCCCGACGAGAAGAAGATCGACAACCTGGCTCGGATCCTGGTTGAAGAGGAAGGACCGGGGATCCTTGCGTGGCTCATCGAGGGAGCACGCCGCTTCCTCGCGACTCGAGCCCCCGGAGCCGATCGAGACAATCTTGACGGTCCCGAGAGAGTCCGTACGGCGACGGCAGGCTATGCGGCCACCGAGGACCACATCGGCCGATTCCTCGGCGAGGCCACGGAGAAGCACCCGAGCGCGAAGGTGCTGCAGTCTCAGCTCTACAAGCTCTACAAGCTCTGGTGCCAAGGGGAGGAGGAGAAGCCGGCCACTGGTCGTGCTTTCGCCGAACGAGTCCGGAAGGAACTCGGGCTGAAGTCCGCAGAGGAGATGATCAAGTCGAACGGTGTCCGGTTCTACCCGGGCCTGGCGCTGCGGACTGAGGACGAGTAGTCACGGAACTTTGTGGGGAAATGTACACCGGAGCGGTGAGCGGCCACTACGCAGTGCCGCCGCACCCCACTAAACTGGAGAGGGATGGTGGACGCGGGCGTGAGGCTTCAGCGACCGACCCGAGGAAACCGAGAGCAGAAAGGGGCGCGGACAGCATGAGCTCGCTACTCACTGACACGGACGTCACCGGGGAAGCCACGATCGTGTGGCTGGAGGACATCACGACTTTGGAGTACGTGCGTCAGGCCGTCCACGGCACCCCCTACCGGGTCGGCAAGCCCCCCTTCGACGGCCTCGGGCGCCTGGTGGGTTACGCGGAACTCGCCCCCACCGTGCAGCGGGACCCTGAAACGAGTCTGTTCCATCGCCGTGTCTTCTTCCTCGTTCCTCATGATCGAGACTCTGCGCCTAACGGCGACTACCGAACGGGGTCACCGGGCGAGGCTGTCGACCCACTCACCGTGGCTGCCCGCCGTACTGGGGAGAAGACCGAACGCTCCCAGAGGCGAGCGATAACCCCCACGGGCGCATAAGGGTCCGTCCTTACGAACAGCACAGCTGGCCCGGGGCCTGGCAACACGAGTCGTGTTGCCAGGCCCCGGGCTTTTGCTATCCAGGGGCTGAAGGAAGTAGGCCCCTTCCAGCCCCTGAAGTTCTGACGACATCTGCCCAGTTCAGAGGGGGTCCCTACCTCCGCCAGGGGCTGAAGGGGCTGATCTTCCAGGTTTCGAACTTCGGGCGCGAAGCCCGCGCTACGTCCGTCCCCCCAACGCTAAGCAGACGTGAACCCGGCTCTTCAGCCCCTTCAGACCCTGGCAGAGCTGAGCAGCAAGCACTGTGGCCCATCGGCCCGCAGGCTGAACGAATCGCTTAGCCGGCCCACACCGGCCTTGTCCGCTTCCGCATGGACTATCTGCGGCATGTCATCACCATCTCGTGGTCCGGTCGGGGTCCTGAAGCGCGTCCTGGTTGCTCTCGTAGCCGCAGGCGTCGTCATCGGCTTCTGGCGGTGGACAGGCCAAGGCAGCGACGTCACTGATCCGGGCTGGCTGGACCGCACCACCGAGACGGTCACGGACTTCGGGGAGTCGATGAAGGACCTGATCAGTCAGCTCGGCGACCAGGTCGGGTGATGACGCGTCAACGGACCTTCGAAGGGATCCTCCAGTGATACGTGTTGCACGGTGGCTGCTGACCGCCATGCTGACCATCGGCCTCGTATGCGGCGTCCTCAGATACGTGCGTGATGACGGAGCGGGCGGCATCCGCGACCTGGTCACTGCGTTCGTGGGGGGCATCGCCGATGTCACCTACCGGTGGGTGCCGCCCACCGTCGAGTTCCTCGCCAGCCTCGTGTCGGACCTCTTCGGACAGGCGGCCTGACGATGGTGATGGGACCTACCCACGCCCTGTCGGGCGTGGCCGTGTGGATGGCCGGTGCCGCAGGCCTGCAGATGTGCGGAGTCACCCTTCCTGGAGCCGAGGTCGCGGTGGGCGCGGCAGTCTCGGCGGGGGCGGCCCTGCTGCCAGATATCGACCACCCGTCGTCGACCGTCGCCAGGACGTTCGGGCCGGTCTCCACGGCGTTGTCGCACGGTGTCGACCGAGCCGCGACGGCGGTCTACAACCTGACCCGTACGGCCCGGGAAGCTCCGCGGACGGGCGGGCACCGCACCCTGACGCACACCGCTGTGTTCGCCGCGACCGTCGGCGGCCTGGTCAGTACTGCGTGCGGACTGCTCGGCAAGCCGGCGGCGGTGACCGTGCTGTTCCTGATGCTCGGGTTGGCGATCCGGGGCCTGATGGGCCGCTGGGCAAGACGACAGGGGTGGATGGTCACGACCTTGGTGACTGCGGCAGCGGCGGCAGGTGCCGTCTGGTGGCTGCCGCCCGGGCGGGGCTATCCGGTACTGGGCCTGGCGGTCGCGGTCGGGTCCCTCACCCACTGCCTCGGCGACATGATCACCAAGCAGGGGTGCCCGCTGGCCTGGCCGCTGGTGCATCGAGGGAAGAGGTGGTGGGAGTTCGCCCCGCCAGCGGCGCTGCGGATACGCGCCGGAGGCAGCTTCGAGAAGACCGTCCTCGTTCCCGTCCTGGCCCTCTCGACCGCGGCAAGCACCGCGTTCGCGATCCCGGAGGTGCAGGCTCTGATCCTGTCCGGATGACCCCGCCGCGGCGACTGGCCCGTGGGCCCGGCTGGCCAGTGCCCTCTCGCCGGTTGTTGCGGAAATCCACCGGTCACCGGCACAGCCGGTTTCGCCCGGGTGGACAGTCAGTGGTCAAATGGCCGCGACTTTGTGATCACCACTCCGTCGCCCGAGGTGCCGGCGGACCAGCTCGAGGAGAGGTACATGAACCGCTTCCCCACCCGCGCCGTGGCGGCCGCGGCCGTCGTCCTGCTCGCGGCCGGTTGCTCCAGCTCGGGGGACGACGGTAAGAGCACACCTGGCAAGGACAGCAGCGCGACACCCTCACAGACGCCGGGCCTGGGCCTTGAGATACGTCCCGGGAAGGACCTCGTCGCCCACCAGGGCGTCGCCGTCGCCGCGCTGGACCGAGAGACGCTGCAGATCCGCAAGCAGGTCACCGTTCCCGAGCCGGCCGCCCAGGGCCAGCTTGCCGGGACCGGCAGCCGCAGCCGCGTCTTCGACAGCTCCTTCCAGTACGCCCTGCTGGGTGAGAGCGGCATGAGCGCCAGCGGCCCCGAGGGAGAGCTCAAGGTTGCCGACCTTGCCGCGGCCGGCAGCGACAAGGCCGTCGTGACCCTGACCCGCGAGCAGCTGACCGCAGCCGGCGTGACGGGGGCGGTGTCCGGGGCCCAGTTCACCGGGACGCCGAAGTCCCCGCAGCTGTGGTTCCAGACCACCGCGGCTGACAGCCCCGCCGGCGAGACCTGGTCGAGCTCGACTGCCGACCAGTACAAGATCACGTCGCTGTGGTCCGTCAACATCAAGGACTGGCAGGCGGGTAAGCGCACGGCGCGCAAGCACGAGGTCCCCGCCGAAGTGCAGGCGTACTGGAAGAGCCAGGAGTGCCAGACGGCGTTCTCCCGCAACCCAGGCGAGGAGGGCTTCACCCCGTGGAGCTGCTGGCTCGTCGACACCGCTGGCGTCCCCGTCGCCAGCGGTCCGGCCGACGACCGCACCGTCAACGGCACGGTGGACACCGGCTGGACGAACCCGGCCTCAGGCACCGGCAGCGAGAAGGTCACCTTCAGCTACGTCAAGGGAAGCGACGGCAAGCCGGCCCTCCCGCTGAGCGTCAGCGCCGGCGGCAACGGCGCCTCGACCCCGGACGGCATGTCCGGCCTGGTCGACAGCGGCTCCGCGGCCAAGAGCGAGCGGAAGATGTGGCGGTTCACCACCGCGGGGTCCGAGCTGAAGCTGGAGGAGCTGCCCAAGGCGCTCCCGGCGGCGGCGAGCAGCGATGACGAGACCGAGCTGTGGGTCTTCTCCGACGGCCAGGCCGTGGCCAAGGTCGAGAACGGTGACACCGCCACCGGCTGGATCCTCACCGCCGACCAGCAGTGGAAGAAGATCGGGCCGTGGGCGGACGAGCTGCTGGACGCCGAGGTCCTTACGACGTCCTGAACCGATCGGCCACAGGGTCCCCGAAGACGCGTCTTCGGGGACCCTGTCCGCTTCCGTCCTTAGCGTCCCAGGCGGCTTCACTCCCGCAGCAGAAGGACGGCCCCGGCATGACCATCCCGCAGACCGCGCGCATCTCACCGCGTTCGCGTCGTCTACTCGTCACCGTCGGCGCGCTCGGTGCCGCTCTCGTCGCGCTGCAGCTGGCAGCAGCGAGCCCTACGGCAGGACTCGTCGTCTGTGCGGTGGGCGCCCTGGGCGGTTTCCTCCTGTGGCTCAGGGCGAACCGCACCGTCGCGACGGCCATGATGTCAACCTGCCTGACGATGATGTGGATCCCCGCTGTCATCAGCCGGGTCGGAGAGGCCGCTGGCGTCCCCGAAGCGATCGCCTCCTGGGAAGTCGTACCGATGTGGGCTCTCACCCTCGCGGTACCGGCCGGCGCCTGGCTGCCGACCCGGCATCGCGGCTCCCGCGCTGTGACCGTGCTGCTGTGCCACGCGGCGATCAGCGTCACCGCGCTGACCGCCGCGGTGTTTCCCGCATCCTCACTGTCGACCGCAGCCGTGCTGACCCTCCTGGTCGTCGTGATCCGTTCCGGCGTCCCAGCGGCTGTACGGGCACGGCTGTACCGCGTCCGGTCCGCAGACATCGGGGGCCTGGAGCAGGTCCGCGACGGCGATGGGCGCCTGTGGCTCTCGGCGATGCAGTCCGGCCCCAAGGAGCGTCAGGTGTTCGTCGGCCACGGAGGCGTGGTGGCAGTCGTGCACCGGCTGCCGCCCGGTCGTGTCACCCTCACGCGCGTCGAGGATGAGCCCGGAGCCAGGGTGCAGGCCTACGCGCTCAACGGCTCCGCAGACGAACTCGTCGAGGTGCTGGGGCGGTTCGTCGCCGAGGACCAGGATTTGGCCCGGGCGCTGAGCATCGACACGGCCGACGTCGTCACCCTGGTCACGGCGCCGCACGCCGGTCTTGCTGACGAGTCCCTGTCCATCGACCTCGCCGGCCTGTGGGACAAGGCCGCTCACCAGTACGTCGACCTCCGGGTAACCCTGCTGGCCGCCGCGGAAGCGACAGGCCACCTCCAGCACCTCACGGTGAGGCGGCGCCGGGTGGCGACCACAGGACAACGAGCGGCTGCCCGCCAGCACGGAGACCGGCGACAGCGCGGCGTCGCAGCGACAGCCATGGCGATCCGCTGAACCACCGGATCCGGGACAAGGAGAAGGGGCTCGGCCACGGGATCATCCCGTGGCCGAGCCCCTTTTCGTCTGCCTACGTGCCCCGCTCAGTCCTCACGCGGGGCCGGAGGCCTCGGCGGCGTCTCGTCGACCGGCGGCCTGGGGCTCGTCGGCCGGCGGGGAAGCTCACCCGACTCCGGGGCCGAGGCCGGAGCAGGCCGCGGTGAACGCCGACGAGGAACGGGGTCGGAGCGGTCCGGCCCTGAGATGGACACCGGCTCCGGCCCGGGACGGCTCGCACGCGCCCGGGGGGACGGCGCCCGGGTCGGCGGAGCCGCAGTCGCTGCCTCCCCGCCGGGACTTCCGCTCCCATCCGGCCTGGACGTCGGCGCGGGCGTCCGGCCCCGCCCTCCGGCCGGACGGGAGACGTCGTCGCCCGTCCCTGCCCTGCTGTCGCTTCCTTCCGCCCGCTTGCTGGTCTTCGCCGTGGCATCCGGATCGGCGCCGCGTGTGTCCGCCCGGGACCTGCCACCGCTCGCTGCATCCGGGCGCCGCCCGGACACAGGCTCCGGACGCCTTGTAGCCGTCGGGGAGTCCGTGGTGCTCGGCGAGGGGCGCCTGCCACCGGAGGTGCCGGGCCGGGACGGACCCGTACCGCCGCGTCCAGATGTTGACTCGTTCGGTCCCTTCGGTCCCTGAGGCCGTCGTGTCCCTCGCGGACTGGGCCGGCGGTCGCCGATGACCCGCCGGGCCGCGGACCGCGCCCGGGTCTTCGCGAAGCCCCCGGCACGGCTGGTGACGTCGTCGTACGCGGCCTTCGCCTCGAAGGCCTGGTCAGCGCTCCGCTTGGCGCCCTTCCCCATCTTGATCGCGAAGTGCCACAGTCCGGCCGCCGTCAAGATGATCATCAGCACTTGGACGCCCAGGGAGGCGTTGCTGCCCAGGATCAGGCTGTAGATCGCCATCAGCAGGGTGAGTGCGATCCAGGCGATGGCCTTGAGGACGAAGGAGATGGTGAAGGCGTTCGCCCATTCCCTGGCGGCGAACGTCGCCGGCGGGAACGCTGCCACCGCGCCGACGATCGGCAGCACGATGATCAGGATGAGGATGAATCCCTCCCAGAACAGCTTGAACAGGGCGACGATGTCGATTGACGGCGCGAGGATCACGTTGGAGACACCGGAGGCGAGCGCGACCTGCATCCGGGAGGACGGGTTGGCTCCCCGCCAGTCGTTGAACCGGCTCTTCCGGTCGTCCTTGGCCATCTGCTTGGCGACCTTCTCGAAGTAGTCGCTCTTCTTGCCCAGGGAGTCGAGGTTGTCCGCGCGCGTGTACGTCTGCGCCATCACCTGAGCCGTGCGGATGTCGGTGCACCGGTAACCGAGAGAGCAGTCGTCGGTGTCCCACCCGCCGCTCGCGTCGCCCTTCCAGCCGCTGTCGATGACGGTGTTGGCGTTCTGCCCGAACTGTCCCGCGGCCCACGGCGTGAACATCATCGCCTTGTACATGGTGCAGGAGCTGATGCGCTTGGCCCGGTTCGGGACACCCTCGGCTAGCCAGCAGGGGTCGGCCGTCTTCGTGCCGGCGTTCTCCGGGAGCATGACCTCGGTCATCGCCGAAGAGAACCCGTTGATGGCCTTGTCGGCCTCAGACGTGACGGTCGTGTACCAGGACCCCTGAAGCAGCAGCGCGCTGATGAACAGGGAGGCGACCATGCCGCCCAGGCCCTGCCACACCTTCGAGCGGCTCTTGGTCCGGCTGTGCACCACCACCCACGCGCCACAGAGAATGATCATGACGGTGCCCAGCGGGGCCCACACGGTGGCGTACAGCTTCGCCACCAGGCTGTTGGCGGTGCCGTCCTTGCCCTGGTACAGGTCCTGGAACGGGGCCGTGTTCATGGCCAGGTCCTGGATGGCCAGGCTGAAGCTGCCCAGGGACTTGCTGAACTCGAAGACGGTCTGGGCCATCCAGTTGCCGGCGACGTCCATGATCGAGCAGGAGTCGTCACCGTCGACGTTCTTCTTGTACGTCGACCACAGCAGCCCCCGGCCGTTGGTCAGCTCGTAGAGGGTGTAGTTCCGGGCGACGGTCTTCTTGCTCATGTCGGCCGTCGGCTCGGGCCCGTACTCGGGCTGAGCCGACGGCAGCAGCACGGTGGACGCCGAGGCGTAGAACTCGGGCCCCCAGTTGCCTTTGCCCGGCACACCGATGCAGTCCAGCCCGAACGGGGCTGCCTGCGCTGTGGACATAGGCGTTCCGAGGACCACGGCCAGCACGGTCAGCACGGTGAAGACGCCTGCCCGGGCCGCCGCGCATGTCCGGCGGACACCGCGGGCCAGCAGACCGCGGCGGCGGGGCGCGGGGAGGCTGCCCGCGGGGACGGCGAGGGGTGTCATGCCCGCCCGTGCGGAACCACGGCGGGGCTTCGGCGGTATCAGCCGAGTGGTGAGTGCGACGCTCATCAGGCCGCCACCTCCAGGTCGTTCATCTCGCTCTGGAACGACCAGTCCGCCACGTCGGCGGGCGGATCGACCGCCTGCCGGGCAGGCCTGGTCTTCGGGTTGGTGTCGGTGGCCCGCAGCAGCTCCGCGAAGACCAAGTCGATCTCGGTCGTGCCCACCCGGTTGTCGGCGTCGCGGTACATGCACACGCCGGTCTCCAGGTGCGGCTCCATCAGCGAGGCGATGACCCGCGGGTCGTCCGGGTCCCGCTTGAGCATCGGCGCGACCCGGCGGGCTTCCTCCACCGACTTCTGCAGGAACATGAAGGCGGAGTGGATCTGGTTCGTGCCGCCCTCGCGGGACTCCGCGTCCTCGATCCGGATGAGGTCGGTCACCTGCTGGGTGATCAGGTAGACGACCATTGCGTACGAACGGCCCTGCTTCAGGGCGCGCTGCAGCAGCGACCGGCCCGCCGGGGTCGCGGTCACCACGTAGCTCTCGTCGACGAACAGGGCCTTGGGACGGGTGGCCATCTTCCCCGTCACGGGGTGCTGCTCCAGCTTGACGTCCAGCATCTGGCTGGCCATCCGCATGACCATCTGCAGGATCGTCGACGCGAGCCGGTCCGGTGCCTGCCAGTTGTCAGGGTTGTCGTCCTGCGGGAGTTCCAGACCGCGCAGCGTGATCACCGTCCGGCGCCGCCGTACGGTCTCGAACGGCCGGGGTTCCTTGGCGAACGCCAACCTGGCGTACGGCATCTTCCGCAGCGACCGCAGCACGGTGACGGCCAGCTCGAGCTCGGCGAGCTTGTCGGCCCGGCTCGCGGCGTCCTCCTGTGCGGCCGCGAGCTGCTCCTCGATGTTCTGCACGACCTCCCATGCGGTCGGCCGCGGTGTGGTGTCCGCGGCCTGCGCGGCACTCGCGCCCTGTGACATGGCGGCCTGCAGCCGCTGGTCGTACCGGTCGAGCACCGCTTCCATGGCGACGGTGACCGGCACCTGGATCCGCTGCCACATCTGCTGGCCGATGAACCCGGCGAACATCGTCTCCGCCACCAGCCGGCCGGCGTGGACATCCGGGGTGATCGACCACGGGTCCAGCACACCGTCGTGGGACTTCAGCAGGTCGATGACCCGGGTCTCGGCCCAGAACTCCTCATTGACCGGCTGGAACTTCGAGTACGCCGTGCCGATGGTGCCCTCGGCCGCCTCCCGCTCGAAGTCGGGGTCGTTCACCTGCGCCCCGAAGGCGAGGTAGTAGCACATCTGCGCGAAGTCGACCTTGGGGTCGATCGCCACGCACTCGGTGCCCGACTCGGACTCCTGGAAGAACTTCAGCAGGCCCAGCGACGACTTGCCGCCGCCGGACGCACCGGCGCAGGCGACACCGGCGCCCATGTTGCGGGCCGGGCCGACGTGCAGGCCGTAGTGGACCGGGAACCGGCCGGACCAGCCGATGAACGGGCCCTTCCAGCCGAGGACGTGACCGCTGCGGTCCCGGCTCGTGCGGTCGCCGATGTTGACCCCGGCCGTGGGCAGGCCGATCCCGAACGTCTCCAGGGACTGGATGCGCTGGTACGGGGCGATCGGCAGCTTCGGGTCGTCGCCCGGCAGGGATTCCTGCATCAGGCGCCACTGCAGCCGCTTGGCCCGCAGCACCTCCACCCCGGCCTGCCGCTCCAGGTGCTTCTTCAGCTCGCTGGCCCGCCGGTTCAGTTCCTCCACCGTCGGCGCGGAGACCGTGAAGCGCATCCGGCCCTCGAACCCGGGACGCGGGTTGTCCACGGCGATGTCGACCGCGTCCTTGGACACGGCGACCTGGTCGGTCAGCTGCTGGTCCGGTGTCCGGCCACCGGCGACCATGTCCTCGTACTCGTCCTTCAGGTTGTTGTGGATCTTGCTGATCTCCTTGGTGAACCGCTCGGCGGGCAGCAGCGTGCCGCGCCAGGAGACGTCCACCGGGAAGTCCAGCTCCCCCACCCGCCGCGCCCACGCCTGGTACTGCTGGAAGCGCACGTTCTCCGGCCACGACGCGACGACGAGCGTGGTCGTGTACGAGGTGAGCTGCTGCCCGGTCTCCTCGTCGACCTGCTCGATCTCGATGTGCGTCGGCCTTGAGTTGTCACCGCGGAAGTCGACGACCAGGTCGAACTGGCTGCGGCCCCAGGCCCTGGAATGGATCAGCGGTTCCTTGGGGACCGGCAGGTGCCCGTAGAGCGGCTTGCGGATGTGGTAGACGAGATCGGCGCGCGAAAGCGGCTCGCCGAGCCTGCCGAACGCCTGGTGGACGGAGGCCGCGACCGCCTGCCACCGCTCGATCGTGGACGGGGCCAGGTCCTCCTCCGCCACGCCGGTGACGAACTCTCCCGCTCGCGCGGTCAGCCCCGGCCGGGCTTCACCGCGGGCGCGCGGTGCCTCAGCAGCCGTCTCTCCCAGGTCCACCGCCGGGCCGTGAGCCAGCGACCCGAGCTTGATGAACAGCGCGACCTCCCGCTCGGAGGCACCCAGCCGCTGCTGGTACTCCGCGATGCGCTCCACGTACGCACGGAAGTTGGCCGTCGGCAGCCACGCCGCGTCGACGATCTTCGCGGTCTCGGCGGCCGCGTCGACCGGCTTCTCCACGATCTTCAGGTGCCACTCCACCGGCCGGCCGGACCGGCCGAGTGCAGCGAAGACCCGGCCGGGCTCTGTGGCCATCGCCGTGAGCTCCTCCGGTGACGCCAGCTCCTCCGGGTGGGTCGTCAGCCGGATCGCGGTCCACACGGAGTCCCCGTGGATGAACATCGTGTCGTCGGCGTACCGGTACGGCAGCCGCTGGGCGTCCTCACGCGCCTGCGTGCTGGTGCCGCTGATGGGCTTCTTGTCCTTCTTCGCTTCGTCGGCGAGGTCGTCCTTCTTCGACGGTACGAGGAACCACGCGAGGGCCAGCACGGCCACGATCGCCACGAATCCGATGATGAGCGCCCCCATCAGGAGACCTCCTTTCGTGTACTGCGGGTGGAAGGTCCGCCAGGTGGGGACCAGAGAATGACCTGCCAGTGCAGGCGCTGCGGTTCCTCGGACCGGCCCAGGCCCTGGACCCGGCGCGGTTGCCGGAAGGCGTAGTCGAGCCGGACCACCAGCTCCGAGCCGGGCCGAAGTTGACTGCCGGGGATGGGCCGGGACCACATCCATCCGACGAGGATGGGAGGAGGCGCGAACAACGCGGCGGTCACCCACCACGCGTCACGCATCGGCGGGATCACGAGGCTGATCAGCCCGAGCAGCAGCCCCCAGCACAGGGCCACCAGCAAGGCCACGCCGCAGGCCTGCATGTTGATGCCTGGCATCCACTGCGGCAGCGGACCACCCAGCCGGAACATCCGCTTCGGGCGGTCTCTCATCCGCGTGTAGTCGTGGGCGACGATCCCGTCGCCGTCGTGCCAGTCCATGAAGCTCCTTGGTGTGGAGCTGCCCCCAGTCGGCTGCGCCTTGCTGGGGGCAGCCGCTACTTGAGCGTGTTGGTCGCGAGGCCCTGGATGATGGTGAGGATCACCGCGCCGCTGACGATGATCGCGACGCCGAGGCCGAGGACGCCGAGGTTCTGTATCGCCTCGCGCAGGCTCTGGCCACCCTTCATCGAGACGATGACCTTGATGCCGAGGACCACGATCATCAGACCGGCCAGCGCCAGGCCGATCACCTTCACCTCGGTGCCGAGGTTGGTCAGCACGCCGCCCACGGTTGGAGCGGCGAGCGTGTGCAGAGACGCCGGGCTGAGGGCCGCGACGGTCGAGAGGGTTTGAGACATGAGCGTTCACCTTGCGTGAGCTGCGGATTTCCGACGCTCACGTTGTAGATCGCAAAGCGGACACCCCCTCTGGGCGCGGATTGCCGGCGCCGGCGGCCATGCGAAAGCCCCGCCCCTTGCCCGCTGGTATCGGCAGTCAAGGGGCGGGGCTCACCGGAGGCCGGGGCTGCCGCGGACGTCAGGAGGCGGGAGCCTTGCCACCCGCCTCGTCCGGGACGCCGGCCCGGATGTCCTTCACGAACCAGCCCTGGTCCGTCAGCACAATCTGCACCCGGTACCGCTCGGTGACATGGGCGCTCCCGGTCTTCCACTGCACGCTCACCCGCGCCCAGGTGACATCGCCGACCTTCCACTTGTGGCCGTCCGTTGCCCCCACCCCCTTGGGGAGCAGCACCTTGACGTCGGACACCTTCGGGGAATCCAGCGCACCGCGAAGGCCCGCCCTGGCGGCGCTGCTCGCTCCCGGCGCGACGTAGCGCGTCAGCGTCGTGCCGTTCGAGGAGCCCCAGGAGGTGAAGAAGTCCGCGAACAGCTTGCCCTGGAGATCTCCCGAGAGTTCGGAGTCGACCTGCAGCGGGTCCTTCACCGCCTGCGGGGTGGCCTGGTCCGGTTGCGGCAGCGTGCCCACATCGCCGACGACCCGCATGCCGTTGCCTGACTTCAGGTCGTCTACCCACACCGGCACGGACAAGGTCCGCAGCGCCCCCGTGGTCAGCTGAACCTGGATGCCGATGTAGTAGCCGTGCTGCGGGTACTCGGCGATCGGCTCCATGTAGCCGGACCACACCGAGTACGCCACGACCTGACTGCCCTTGCCGTCCCACCCGCACGTGGTGTCCACCCCGGAGGAGGACAGACGCGCGATGGCCTGACGCCGCTGCTCGGCCTGCTCGGGGCTCTGGTTCGCGCACAGTCGGGCGTAGCGGTCCGCGAAGGCGATCGCCCGTTCCACCGGGAACGGGGTCAGCCGGTACTGGGAGACCTGCTCGTTGGTGATACCGGTCTCCACCGGAGCGGGGTGTCCGGCGGTGTACGCCATCACGCCGACCGTGCCCAACGCCAGGAGTGAGACCGTCACCATGGCCGTCATCCTGGCGGCGACGTGGGTTGCCCTACCGCCGCTCAGCCGTCCGCCAGGCCGTGGGACATCGAACCGCTCCCCGGCGGCCGCGGGCGTGGCGACGTCCTTCGACTTGCCCGGCTTGGCCTTTGCCGCGGCCTTGGCCTTCCGCTTCGCCTCCTTCTCCTGCTTCTTCTTTTCCTTGGCCGTCTGAGCCGGCGCCGCCTGGTGGTGCGCGGCCGGACTCTGCGCCGGGGCCGGCATGTACTGAGGGGGCTGCCCCTGCGGCGGGGCCCCCTGTGCGAACAGCTCTTCAGCTGCGCGTACCGGGTTGTATCCGGCCGGTGCTGCCGGTGCCGGCTGGCCGGGCCAGGGTGCCTGTCCCGGGGCAGTGTGGTCACCCCACGGTCCCGGAGCAGCCGGGGGCGGCCCCCCGGACGGCATGGCCGGGCCCTGGGGTTGTGGCGCCCAAGGATCCTGCACCGGCGGGTGCTGATGGGCAGGGGTCGTTCCCTCGTACGGGGGCTGCGGATGGGTCACGTCATCTCCAAGTACAGAAAGCGGACAGGGTTGGTGTCGGGACGAAGGCCCCCGGCGCGGGCGCGGTGACTGCGACGAGCAGTGTCGGGGGCCGACCGGCCACCCCTGCTGAAGTGCGCCGGCGGGAGGCTCAGTCGAACTGCGACATGACGGAGCTCCAACCACCGTCGGCATCACCGTCCGAGTGGTCCGGCCCGCCGCTGACGGGGCCCGCCTGTCGGGCCGGCTGCCCTGGCACCTCAACGGCCGTACGGCCGGGCACTGGAACGGGAGCAGCCGGAGCCGTGCCCCACCCCCCGGCCGCGGGTGCCTGCTGCCCGGGGACGCCGCTCTCCGGCACGACGGGGACCGCAGCCGGCGGCTTCACCAGCGCCACCGGCTCCTGCCCTGGACGCCCCCAGCTCCCGTCCGGCCTCCACTCCACAACCGGTGGCCGGACCGACGGCAGCGCGGCGACGTCGACCAGCACCGTGTGGACTGCCTCCCACCACCGGTTCGGGCCCTCCTCGACCGTGTGCACGGTCGCCAGCGTCGGGTGCTTCGTGATCCACACCATGTGGTGGTCGGGCAGGTCCTGGAAGACGGAAGCGGGCACCCGCGGCTCCCTGCGGGGATCCCGCTGGATCAGCCCGCCGCGCTTCGTGCGACGGCGGCCGTGACGGTCGAGCTGGTGCTGCATCCGGGCGTAGATCTTCGTGACCTGACTCGTGAGACCGGACAGCACCTGGGCGTCCTCGGCCCCGTTGACCCGCAGGCACAGGAAGTTCCCGCACGTCTCCAGCACCCGCTTCGCCCACACCCCCGTGCCGTCCACGGCCACCAGGTCCGCCCACGACTGCGTCGACAGGATCGGCCGGACCATCGCGTCACGGGCCTTGTTGCACAGGCCGAGCACCGCATCGCCGGTCGCCGAACCGAACTCCTCGACCTGCATGTACAGCGGCCACTGCGGGGCCACACCCGAAGCGATGTCGCGCCGCAGCATGTCCGTGGTGTTCTGCATGTCCAGCAGCACCAGCGTGCCCAGGGTCCTGGCGAGCGACCCGTAGGTGGAGACGTTCAGGGAGAAGACGACGATGTCCCCCTCGTGCGCCGCTCGGCGCAGGTCGATCGTCTGCTCCACCGGCCCAGGGCGCAGCCACTGCCCGGCCGCCGGACCGTTGCTGTACGTCGAGATCAGGCGCTGCGTATCCGCGACCGCGGACCGCGTCAGCTCATCACGCCGCCAGTTCGCCACCATCGTGGCAACCCGCTCGCGCACCTCGTGCACCGCCCGACGGGCCGCGACGTGCTGAGCCGGCGGTACCCGAGAGGCGACCGCGTCGATGTCGATCCCGTCCGCGACCTTCTGCAGGAACTCGATGTCGAGCAGGTCGACGAGGCACTCGAAGCCGCCCTTGCCCACGTTGTAGCCCGACCAGTCGGCAACCTGGTACGCCAGCTGCGTGTACTCGTACGCGCTACGGAAGTAGACCGCAGCGTCCCCGTCGCGCCCCACCGAGTTCAGGAGCATGTCCGACTTCGACGTGGCGTTGCCGCGCACCAGCGGGTCGTAGAACGCCGGCGACGACGGTGCACCAGGGGCGACCGGTGTGTACGGCGAGCCGTTCGGGTCGGCCAAATCGAAGTGGAGGAAGCGGCGCCCATGGACCTGCGCGACCTCCGCGTAGTGCGCGGCCACGTCCCGGCCGCCCTTGAAGTCGACCACCACCCAGCCTGACCCGAGCCCGATGAGCTGCGCGCCGACCGAGTTGGTCACGGCTGTCTTACCCGAGCCGGGCACGCCCTGGACGAACGTCGGGCGCAGGAACCCATCGTGCTCGGCGACGACCGGCAGACCGGCCAGACCGGTACCGAAGCCGACCGTTCCCGGTATCTCCACCTGCCGGCCGAGGAAGTCACGGCGCACCGTCGTGGCGTCCGTGTACGCGCCGGTCTGCATCCGTACGGCGGTCTTGCCCGCAGCACGCCGCTCGGCCTTGCTGAGCTCCGCCACCGCGGGGACCTCGTCGAGTTCGAACTGCGGCTCGATCCCCGCCTGGAAGTCCGCCACCGCGATCCACACGGCCGCCGAAGCCAGTCCCACCGGGACCGACAGCGGCACCATCCAGCCCAGCGCAGCCGTCACGGACATCTCGTGCGGCAGGTTCCACCCCACCGCGACCGCGATGTCCTGCCACAGTCCGACCACTGCCGCGACGTGCCAGTCGACCGCGCCGGAAGCGGTTCCTTCCATCACCCACGCCACAACGAACAGCACGCCGGCGCAGACGCCAGCGGCGGCCGACAGGACTCGCCATGCCTGATTACCCACCCGTACCGCGAGCCGTCCCACGACCGCGATCGGGATGGCTGGCGCGCACACCGCAAGCAGCGTCATCCCCCAGACCGCACCCAGCCACGCGGCTACGGACTCGTCTTCAGCCCGCCTCATCTCCGTCATGTGATCCACGCCATCCCCGCTCTCCTTGCTCTCTTGATCCGCACCGCGCGCCCTCTCTCCGGCTACGCCTGCTGCTGCCACCAGGCCAGGAATCCGACGCCGGACGCCTCCGCTGACCACCGCTCGCGCAACTGCTTCCACCGCGTGAAATCCACCCGCCAGGTGTCCGGCACCTGCCGCAGGTCGAGTTGATAGGCGACGCCGGGGTCCTTCGGCTGGAAGTGCCGAACGACGAACGGGCTGTCGGGCCGGTACTGCGGCGGTCCCGGGGGCAGCAGCCCGACTTGCTGCGCGACACCGTCCGACCAGGCACCCGTGCGGGGGTGTGCATGACCGTGCAGGAGCGCCATCACCGGCTCCGTGGCGAAGTAGACGACCTGGGGAAAGATCTCCCGCGCGTCCCGGTACGACCGCAGGACCTGGCGTATCTCCGCAGGGCTCTTCGCCGTGATCTCCACCTCGATAGCCACCAGCCCCAGCGGTGCGGCGACCACAAGATCCGAGTAGTGGACCCGGCCGCCCGCACCGACCGGGGTACACAGGAACCGCTCGCGCCCCCGGCCGTCGAGCGTGGAACCGGGCTGCCCCGTAAGAGCAGCGGCGACCTGCTCCGCCCGACCGGATGTCGTCGCCTCAGCACGTCGGACCTCGCGCTCCGAGAGCACCCGGGCGCCGCCGAGCTCGAACGTGAACGCGGCGTCCGTCACGGCCAGGCGGTGAAGCAGCCGCTCCCCTGGCCACTCCGGAGGGCGGAGCTCAGTGCTGCCCGCCCGGGCGCCGCGCGCCGTTGTCCACACGCACGCCCCTGCCCAGCGGACATCCGAGGACATGCGTAGATAGCCCGCCTCGCGGAGCCAGCGGATTCTCTGCCGAGCCGTCTCCTCCACCCCATGCCAGTACCGGCGTGCGGCCTGGCGCACAGTCATGACGCCGAACCGTGTGGCGCCCGCCAGCATCAGTTCGTCAGCGACCGTGCGCTGCCACCCATCGCCCCGCGCCGTTCCATCACCTCGCGGAGCCCCGCCGGCCGACGCCTTCCGCAGCACCGCCGCACGCCGCCGCGGAGTCGCTGGCGGCACCCCCTCAGGGAGCAGCGTGACCTCTCTCGACACTGGCCTCGGCATCGGTTCTCCTACCGTCCCGACGAACACGAACGGCCCGAGAAGTACCAACCAGACCGGACACCTTGACCTGGTGGAGGAAACCTGTTCGCTCTGGAGCCGTACGCCCAGGTCAGAGCCGAAGCGGCCTCACGGCGCAGGTGCCGTTAGAGGCGGAAGTAAAGGCAGGAAGGAGTGGGGGAAGAGAGGAGGGGCGGCCCTCCGGGCCTGGCGGGGTCGGCGCGGGGCGCCGTGCGCCCTACGGGCTCGGCTGGGATGCGGTGGTGCGCTGCGCGCTGGTTGCCGGGCCGCTCCGCGGCGGAGGCGACCGGCGGGCGGGGTCGGGCCGCTGCGCGGCGAGGGTGCGGGGTGGTGCTGATGGTGGGCTGGTGTCGGGCCCGGTGGTTCGCGGTCTCGCCTGGGGGCTCGGCCAGCTCACCTACCGGTGCCCTTACGTGCCGGGGCAGCGGTGTGGGCACGAGAGGGCCTCGAAGGTGCTCCTGAGCGCGCTGGCGGTCCCTGAGGCGGCGGACGGACGGCTGGGGCCGCCGCGGAGCGGCCGTGTACCCATGGCGCTCCCTGGGGTCGCAGGGTGTACACCGCGGCCGGCACTCGGGGTGGTACCGCCGCGGAGCGGCCTGAACGGCGCAGCAGAGGGTCGACGGGCCCGTGACGGCCCGAGCGGGACCAGGGGGACTAGGAGCACGAAGGGAAGCGAGGCGCGCGCACCTGCGGGGCCCGAGGTGCCCCGCAGGGCGCCGTTGTCGGTCCGGGCCGGCGGCTGCCGGGCCCGGGGGGCGGGGCCGGGCAGGGCGGTGGTGAGCCCGGCCATTCAGGCCGGGCTCACCACCGCCCGCCCGGAGCGCCCTGTGGCGCTCCGGGCATGGCGGAGGCGTGAACCGCCGGGGCCAGTACCAGCAGGCCTCGTAGGTGGGCCTGGGGAGACCGGAGGCGGGGTGTTGGGCGGAGGGGGTGGAAGGGGGTGTGGGGGGAGAAGGGGCGGTTGCTGCGAGCGTGGCTGGCTGCGGATGGCGGGAGCGGTCGGCGGCGTTCGGTGGCGGGCTGTCCGGCTCTGGGTGGTGGGGGCTGTCCGGAGCGAGTGGGAGTACGGTGGCCGGGCTGTCCGGGTAGCCGCTTGAGCTGCAGAAACCTCCTCCTGGTCGCACGCGTGCCCGAATGTGCAGGAGGAGGTCAGCTTTTCCGCCAGGGGCATTTCCGGAGAGGCGTGTCATTACTGTGAAGACAAACCGGCATGCTGTTGGCCATGCCACGAGGAACGCCAGAACCCCTGAGGGATCGAGCTACAGCACCTGTCGTCGAGCGCGTGAGGAAGCGTCACCGGCAGGCCGGCGATCGCGACCTGGAGCTGTTCCCTGCGCCGGAGGACATCTTCGGAGTCCTGGTCTATCTCCGGGAGCGGGAAGAGGTCATGGAGCGGCCGGTGCACCGCCTGGAGTTTCTGAGGAAGCGGACGAAGGAAGAAGAGCAGCAACTTGCCGACGCCCGGGTAGCCCTGCGGGAGAACAACCTCGACCGTCTCCGGCTGATCCGGCGGTTGCGCGAGCTGGTCGACGTCCAGGAGGTCGCTGTGCTCGAGGCTTGCTTCCGAAACGGGCTCAAGGGCCGGGAGATGGGCGTCATTCTGGGCATCGAGTCCCGCGGGGGTGCTGCCCTTCGACTGCAGCGACTGCGCCTGGCCATCCAGACGAAGTGGGAGCTGCGCACTCCCCGCCTGGCGAAAGCGCGGGCGGCCCAGGAAGCGGAAGAGACCCGGCGGGTCACCTCGGGGCACGCTCGGGTCCGCCAGGCCGCGCTCAACCTGCTGTCAGTCCGGTCTTCATTCATCGCGGTAGAGGACCTGGATGAGTGGTGGGACGACCTCGCTTGGCACCTCGATGGCAACGACGAGACGCCTTCGGAGCAGGCGAGCACGGCCGCTCATCTCCGCCAAGTGGTCAGGGACATCCGCGCCCAGGCAGCACTGGAAGGGGTGCCGCCGGCCTCCGACGAGGTTGCGTTGCGGCATCTCGCGGAGGCCGAGGCGGCGGCGCGGCGGACCTGAGGTGCCGCGCAGTCTGCGTAGGTGGCGTGGGAGACACTCGCTGTCTCCCACGGGAGACAGTTGTCCGACAAGGAAGAGACTGCGATGAGGGGATGGATACCCGTATCCGGAGCGCACCGGATACGGCGGCGGAGTAGCCGTTGCGAGGGAGGTCGCCCGGATATGCCCTCGCGGCTGGGCTGGATACCCGCTGCCAAGGACGGATTGCCGGAGTAGCTGGAACGCCACACTGTCTCCCGCGGGAGACGGTTGTCCTGGGCCGACCCGGTTGCGCCTGGATACCGAGTCTGGCTGCTTGCGGTTCGGTTGGCGGGCGGCAGTTGGCAGCGATGGCAAGGGCGTAGCCAACCGCCGCCGCAGCTGGCAGGTGTTGTCAGATGAGCTGACAGGCGGTTTCCTGCCGTGCGGCGGCGCCGGATGCAATGCGAGCACCCATGGGTATCCAGTCGCGGCAGTTCCATCCATGAGGGAGGAACACCGACAGGGGCGCCTCGGGACCCTTGGCAACGCTGATGCTTCGGGTAGGGGCGTCGCCGCATTTGCCACGCCGGACGTTGACAGCTGTGGCGACCGTGGATGGTGGCGGGGCCCGCTGGGTTGGCAGATATCCGGTTGTCAACCGTCAACGGTGGTTTACCACCTGTGTCGACTGTCGGCAGATGTGACGCATGCTTGGTTGCTGGTATCCAGGAGTTTGTGCGACTAAGTGATGCTTGCGGATGGAAGTGACCATTTCAGGCCGGTTATTGCCACCTGTAGTCGGATCGGTTCGCGCGGCAACCCACGCCGGGCTGCGGCTGACAGCTACCTTGGGGGCGGGCTGTCCAGGCTGGTTTCAGCGCCGCTGGTGCACTAAAACTCACAAGCAGCGCTGTACCGGTTCCAGATGCCGGGCCGCTGTCCGGCAAGATAGAGCCCGTCAGGGGAGGCGCGAGCGCGCTCTCGTCGCCCCTGAAACGCACAGCGCCCGCCGGGGAGGCATTTCCCCAACGGGCGCAAGGTGCTCGACCCTCAACCGTCTGCAAGGAGCAAGAGTCGTGAAGACCAACGATAGCCACCTCACGAGGGGTGGCAACGCATGACCAGCGAGACTTTGAAAGACGCGACCGCCGAAGGCGCGACCGCCATTCCCGCTCAGCACGAGGGCCATGATGAGGAGGGAGAGTCGACTGACGCCGGCGGTGCGTACGTGCCGCCGGAGCAGGAGCCGGACGTTGTCACTGTGGCCGGCTTCAAGGGAGGCGTGGGTAAGAGCCGCACCGCCAAGGAGCTGGCCTGGCTCTTGGACGGCGTTCTCACCGACTTCGAGTGGGACTGGGGCGGGGTGACCCGTGGATGGGGCTACTTCGAAGAGGCCAGGCTCAAATCGCCTCTCATTCGGGCATTCCAGACTGGCGAGACGCCTAAGCCCCTGTCCGGTCGAGGCCGGAAGCCGGACCTCATTCCTGGCCACACCGACTTCGAGCGCAACCAGCCGCGGTCCGAGGCGGTGGCCGAGTCGTTGCTGCAGTGGTCGCGTGACCTGAAGCGGCGCCTGGTGGTCGACACCCACCCGGGCGGAAGTGAGTCCACCTACGGGGCGATGGCGGCTGCTCGTGTGACCGTCGTACCGGCTGTGCTGGGGAATGAGGAGCTCCGTGCCTTGGAGGGCCTTCTGAAGAACCTGCCGGACTACCCTCTCCTGCTCATCCCGTACAAGGTCGGGCGGAGCCCTGCCGCTTGGCTGCTTGACGAGCTTGAGCGCCTCGCAGAGGAGAACAAGGCTGAGATCGGTCCTGCCGTGGGTGACTACTACTGGATCCCGCAGCGTCGGCTTCGGGTGCCCATCTGTGCGAGCCCGGTGTCCAAGCGGACGGCGCCGTTCGTCGAGGAGATGAAGGCTGTCGCGGAGGCGGTGGAGAAGTATGGCCGATGAATCGTCGACGCAGCCGCAGGCCGGCATGGCTGCGCTGCGAGCCCGTAAGGGCACCAAGAAGACGGCTGCTGCAACCCAAGGCACCACCAAGGTGGCCGAGGCCCCCGTTGAGACGGCACGACGGACTCCGCCGCCGCCGAAGTTTCCGAAGGCATCTGCCGCAGAAGGCTCCAGCGATGCAGGGGATGCTGGCGTTGCCCCGGCGGAGCAGAACGGCGGACGCTCCGTCGCCCAGGTGGCGGCGGAGCAGCCGGTCAGCGTGCCGGCTGCTGATTCTGAGGTGACGGACGTCGAAGGCGCAGATACCGGGCGTCAGCGGGTCACGACCTCGGGGCCGGAGGAAGCGCCCGCACAGGAGCAGATGGAGCACAGCCCCGGCGACGAAGGGGCGGTAGTGGCGACTGCTGCCCCGGCGGCGGAGGGGGCGGCGCTGCCGGTCGACAAGCCGGACGCCGGGGATATCTCTACTCAGAGCGGAGGCTCCCCGAGTTCTGCTGACATCCCGGTGCAAGCGCGGACTCCAGAAACGCAGCAGGCTCCCAAGAGCTCCGACGGCGATCGTGTGGCTGATGCCCAGGAGAAGGCTGCTGCTGTCCCGCCTCGGGTAGAGGCAGCCCAGCCGGCCGTGGCAGAGCCTGCGACCGGGCATCAGACGGCCGATGAAGCGGCGGCTGACGGCACCCAAGGTGCCAGCGGGGACACCCCCGGCGCCGCGCTCGAACGCCGCTCGGCGCAGGCCCCTGTCACCGTCACGAGCCAGTGGGACCGGCATGTTCCCCCGCCGGTCAACGAGGGGTTCCCTCGAGCTGAGGAGATCCTGAACCAGCGGTTCATCACCAGGGAGGCACTGAACGCATCGGTGCCTGCCGAGCTGCAGATCCCTCACCGGCTGCAGCTGCTCAAGGTCGTGTCCCGGATAAACCACATCCCGCCGGCCGACCTGGTCGCTGTGGCCGTGGACTGGTTCCTTCGAGGTGGCAAGGCTTCGGCCGACGACATGCTGCCGCCGTGGAACCGATACACGGGGCACGGCACCCCTGAGGACATCCGTCCGGCTGAAGTGGTGCTCAACGAGCGGTTCATCACGCGTGAATCTCTCAAGTCACAGGTGCCGAGGGACCTGCAACTGAACCATCGGCTGGCCATGTACCGAGTCCTGAACCGGCTGGAAAAGATGCCCCCTGCCGACATCGTCACGGTCGCTCTTGACCGGTGGCTGAGGGTCATGCGGTTCTGACCAGCTCTTATGGAAGGACGAATGCCCGCCACCTGCCCAGGTGGCGGGCATTCGTCGCTAGGTAGTACTAGGCTTTCATCCGTCCGAACGCCTAGAATTATAGCCGTTTCCATAGCCGTATCCCTAGGTGTCCCTACGTGGAAGGAAAGAAGTGCCGCGCAGAGTATCCCTGGCCCGCAAAGCCCAGGAGCTGGCCGACGCCCTGAAGGCTCAGGAAGAGCGCGAGGGCGGTGCAGTCACGGATTTCAGCCCGCATCCTGAGACCGAAGCCCTCCTGATGCGCCGGGGAGTGGATAGGGAACAGCTGAACTACGCCGTCCCTGAGCAGCTAGAGCTGAAGCGCCGCCTCAACGCGTACAACGTCGAACGCGGCGGCCTCGGCGTGGGCAACCTCGTTGCGGCCGTTCTCGACGCCTTCCTGCGAGCGGAGGGCTACGCGCCCGACCTGGACCACCACAAGGGCGACAGGTCCGGCAGTCAACTGCCGCCGGACTGAGAAAGCGGACCTCGACTCTGGGCTGAGGAGTCGCCGGATTCGCGGGAACGGGACTGTGGCCGCTCCGCTTCCTACCTTCTGGGTCGTCAGCAATCGAACGACCCAGGAGCAGCGATGACCACCGCGTACACCGAGACGATCAGGGAGACCACCCCGGCAGGCCACCAGCGTGCCGTCGCGTTCGCACTGTCGCAGCTCCTCACCGAGTTCCCGGAGCTGCCGACGCCGCACTGGTCGATCCCGATCCCGCAGCCGGAGGACGACCGGGCGCTGTACGGGTACCTCCAGCGTGAACACGAGACGCTGGAGGCGTTCCAGGCGTACGTGAAGGCGCTGGGCGGCGAGGTCACGAGCTGTGCCCCGGTGGAGATGTACGGACGCCTCGTGCGCACGCACACCGTGGTCGCGCAGTGGAAGGGCGTCCGGGTGGACGTCACCGTCACTCTGCCCGCCAGCATCGACGTGCAGGCAGCGCTGTGACGGCCACCGTAGGCGCCGACCACCGGCTGCGGCTGGATGTCGGCCCGCTCGCTCTCGGTCCCAATGATGTGCACGCGCTGCTCTGCTACGCCTACGGCGGCCACACGGACTGCCTGCCCTCCGACCTGACCCAGGAGCAGATCGAAGGTGCCATCCGGGCTGTGCTGATCATGTACGGCCTGCCCAGCGCTCTGCGCTGGGAGTCTGGAGTGGAACCCCAGCAGGCTGCTCAGGTCTCCTCGTGGGCCTGGCGCTTGATCGAGCGCCGGTTTCCTACGCTGATCTTCACAACCTGACCTCCTTGCCAGCCGCGTCCTGCATTCCCCTGCGGGCGCGGCACCGCCGACCGGCCTACCCCTCAGCCGGTCGATGACTGCCGCCCGCACCGTGACCCCCTCACGGTGCGGGCGGCAGTTCGTGCGGCCCCTCGACCGCGGCCTCCATCGAGAACCCTGCTGTCCGCACCATCCGAAGACCGTGCGGAGCCAGCGCTTGAGCCTTGATGCCCGGTACCTCATACGGCAACTCGCCACTTCTGGGGAGGGCACCGACGCGGTGCTTACCTATCACCGCGACAGACCAGCGATGACGCTGAACCTGCCGCTGTCTCCCCACACACCGCCCTGCACCAAAAACTCCAGGAGCCCATCCATGGCCAGCGTCGACGAAACCGTTCGTCAGCTGATCGAGCGCTACCCGTGCGGCTACCCGCACCGCACGGAAGCTCTGCATCAGATCCTTGTAGTGCTCGGCGCCGGGTACGAGTGGCGTGACGGCCAAGTCGTCAGCCGGTTTCCCGAGGAGGACACGTGCGCCCGCATGCACCGGGACTTCCAGTACTCGGCTGAGCGGGTGGCCGAGTTGACGGAGGTCGGCATCGAGGTGAGGGAACAGTTCATCACCGGGCGGTGCCCGCACGAGGACCTCCGCAGCCGAGCAGACGAGCTGGCCCGGAAGACGGGGAAGCTGCTGCACGGCCCGTACCAGCCGCATCCGACTTTGCTCTTCCTGGACGTTCCGGCTAACGCCCATGCGGACTGGGCCGCTGCTGCGGCAGAGATCGCAGCGGTGGTTGGCCCTCTGTGGGCTACCGGAGCTGACCTGGAGCTGGACCCGTACGAGCGGACCGATTACGTCTTGAGGGAGAGGGACAAAGCCCTCCGTCGCCTGGAGGCGGTCTACGGCTCCGAGGTCATCAACACCGCTCTGTAGACACGTGGTTGGCCGCAGGTTGAGTGGCGGAACCCGATCCCACGGATCTCGGGCGCCGCCACTCAGCCGTTGCGCGCCTCCCATCAACGCAGGCATTTGCAGCGGTGGTTCGGGCGCCTTGGGGCCCTTTTGGCGTGTAGCGATCTGCGCGTAGTGCTCAGAGCTGCCGGCCGCGCAACGCGCGGGGACTGTCCGGCCCTGGAGGTGCTGGACGAGGCGGAACGGGGGGCCGGCGGAGAGCGCATAACCCCGATGGCTCAGCTGCGGGCGTCAGCCACGCTACCCAGCAATCAGCTGAGGGAGGGCTGTGACGAGGCAGTGGTAGAGGATTCGCCGCGAGTGCTGACTTGCAGCCGGCCGCTTCTAGCTTTCGGGACGGCAGGCCACGGCGACCGGACCGTGGCCCCGTTCGAAGGAGTACCGCATATGCAGAGCCTGCTGAACGATCCGGCATACGGACACAAGCTGCGTCAGGCGTACCACGAGGTCAACCGGATCTCTTCCCGTCTGTGGCTGGACCTGTGGCCCGACGATTCCGTGCCGCGAGACACCCCTCACAGCCGGATCATGCTCGGAGCCGTGCCGGAGGAAGAGGTCCGCATTCCGGCCGTCTCCGAGACCACTGACGTGAAGGCCGACGACCTCGTGGTCGTCATCGATACGGCGGGGTCCTCCCACGCCGCCTACGACATTCTGGGAGTCCTGACCGGCCGGGAGGTGATGGGGCTTGGTCACGTCACCCTCAAGGTGGCGCGGGTCGTTTCCACCGCAGCCAAGACCATCTCCGTAGTTACGGTCCCGACGCCTGCCGATGGCTGGGAGTGTGACCTGGCCAACTTCGCTGACCGGGCCTACGACTCCGTCCCCACGACGCTCACGCTGAAGACCAAGACCCGTCGTATCGGCCGTCTCGGGACCGTGAAGGAGGTCCGGCAGCGGATCAGGGAGCATGCCCTGTTCAACGAGTGGAAGCAGGAGTACGAGAACGCCAAGGACGTCCAGCGGGGTGCGCAGGAAGCGGCCATGAAGCGACAGGCCGACGAAGCGAGGCGGCAGGAGGCGCTCCGGAAGATCGGTGACATCGTCAACCGGGGCCTCGGCTCCGACCTGTTCTGCATGGACGCCGGGGGGCAGGTCGTGTTCGGGTATCAGCACCGCTTCCTGCAGGACGCGGTTAACCTGCGCGTGCACCTGGCTGGACTGCACGCGCTGGGCAGGTTCACCGACGACGAATACGACCTCGTTCGGGACCAGCTGGCCATCGCCGGCTTGCTTCCCGCGCGGCAGTAACAGCACCAACCCCGCCCAGCGGCTCCACCGGACCGGTTCCAACGGTCCGGTGGAGCCGCTTGTGTGCTGCACCGGGGAGCTCCCGTGTGTACTTCTGGTGACCGGCGCTGTCCACGCCAGCAGCGCCGCGGTGCTGCCGGCGGCCTGTCGGGAGTGGGTACGAGCCGATCGCCCAGCCAGCAGATTCGCGAGAGCTGGGGTGGTGCGTCCCGCAGGGCTAACTTCACTCCTGTTGGGCCGCCCGGACGGACCGGGCGGGACAGATCCCGGCACATCCTCCTGGTCTTCTTCCGCCCGGACTTGGACCAGGCCCCGAACGCGGCGGTGCGAACCAGCCAGCGTGCGCCCTCCCCCCCGGCGCCGCTCGGTCCTTCGCACCGCCGCTCCGACGTTCCTGCCGCCGGGCGTACGTCGACGGTCTGATCTCCCACGGAAGTGCGGCCGCGTTCGCCTGCCGCGGCCGGGATCCGCGATCCCTCGAGCTACCTCAGGCGGGGAAGCCTGTGACTGGATGTACAACTAGGTGCCGCACGGCACGTCGACGGCCGCGGGAGACCTCAGGCGCCCCCTCGTACAGAGGAAACCGCCAGTTCAGAGGCACTGCACCACCCTGCTCGAAACCCCTGGTCATATGGCTTCCGAGGCTCGACCGCCCCACTTCTGCGGTGACGGAGCCGCCTCCGCCCGTGCCCGGCAGGGTTCGCGCGACCTGCGGCTTTCCAGGGCGACGTACCTACCTTCCACCTCGTCACGGCGCCTACCGAGGCGCTCCGAACCGGAAGGAACCCCATGAACGTCCCCAACTCCGCTCGCGTCCAGGCTGGTCAGCTCGCTTCGCAGATCGTCAGCGAGCTGTGGCCGCACGCCGACGACCTCAAGCCCACGTGGGCCCGACGTCACCCGGACGACAGGCCTCTGCAGAAGGACCGGCTCACCCAGGTCGCCTCGGCATCCGACGTAGAGGTCGATGACCTGGTGCTGATCTACGACGAGACCAGCCGTACTCTGTTCGACCTTCTGGGGATGTGGACCGCTCGTGAGGCCGTCTTCTGCCGGGAAGCTGTCATAGCCCGGGTGACGTCTAAGACGGCACGCACGCTGACCGTCGTCGAGTGCACCAAGCCCACGGGCTACTGGAGTTCGTGCGTCATCTCCCGCTTCGGCACGCCCCGCAAGGACGCGGCCGAGCGGACGCTGAGGCTGAACACGACGCGTCGGCAGATCGGGCGCCTGGGCGCGGTAACCGACCTGCGTGAGCGCATCGCCGAGCACCCGCAGTTCGAGCAGTGGAAGGCTTCGCACGCCGCCGCCAGGATTGAAGCGGACGATGCGAACGCGGCCTGGAAGGCAGAGCACGAGAGGCGTGCGGAGCAGGTGCGTCCGCAGCGTGAAGCGGTCCGCAGCTTGAACGAGGCCGCCGGTGAGGAACTGGTCGGATGGTACGAGCCTTGGGGAGGCCCCAAGGTCAACGAATGGTTCACCGGCGAGGGGCGCTTGAGGACGTACCTGGCAGGCCTGAACGCCATCGGGACTATGGCGGACGATGTGTATGCCGAGGCTCTTCTCCAGGTTGAGGTCCTCGGCTACTGAGCCAAGAGGTTCAGAGGGTGACCGCAGTGCGCTGCAGCTTGGGTCTACGGGCTGCGCGCGCTGCGGTCAACGGGCGTCCGTTACGTTCACCCGGACGCGCCGGAGGCCGGCGGGGCAAGCGACGCGCTCTGGGAGAAGGTGGGGGCTACCGTACCCGCAGGCAGTTCAACGCCTGCCTGGCACGCCCGTTAGCGCCCATGCCGTCCGGGATGCAGCCGCAAGGAGTTCCGGCCTGGCCGGGGATGTCACTGACCCAGCGTTGACCTCGTTGGATCGACTCTGCCTTCGTCGGCGGCATGGGAGCCGGGAAAGCCAAGGACATGCCCCAGCGCAACCGCAAGGTCCAAAGGGCCGCGCGGCAGCAACTCGTGAACGGCCAAGGCCTCTCCTACACCGATGCACGCGCTCAAGTTCGGCGCGGCACGAGAGTGACCAGGGTGGCCCCGGCCAGGACCATGCTCGCCGATGGCGTGTGGTCACGGTACGGCCGCTGGATTCACGGCACCGATGACTGGACCCAGTGGCGCTTCCGCTGCGGGACGTGCGGCCACGTCCAGTCCCCGGCTGACAACGCCCACGACGGTGAGCTCTGCCCTGAGGCGGCGATGTGGCAGTGCGCGGCCGGCCAGACGCCGGCCTGTCCGCCCGCTGGGGAGAGCCCCGAGTACTACCAGGTGTTCGGCTATCACGGACATGGCCGTGTGTTCCTCTTCGACTTCGCGGGGGGCCGTCTGGAGCACCCGCCGCTGACGGACGCAGACGACGAGATCGTCGAAGTGCCGGGAGTGACGGCACCGGCGCGCGGATCGAGCCCGTGGGAGAGCCGCGCGCGGTAACCGACCTTCCCCAGACCGAGGGTGCGCCGAGCTCGGCGCACCCTCTCGTTTGCTGTCCTCCTTGCCGCGGCGTGCCGCCCCGCGGTGGCCATGTGCCACCTGGTATCCGGCGTGCGTGGGCCGGCGGCTCTCGCGTAGTGGTGAGCAGGATTCGCCAGCAGTCGGCCGGGCGCTGCCGCACATCTACCTTCAGCACCGCACCCGCCCCCATCACTGGAATCGAGTCCGATGCTGCCGAAGCTCTACGAGCCCCACGAGCCCTACGACGACGAGGAGCCGTGCGAGGACTGCCAGGCGCCTGTGGGGATGCCGTGCACCCCGACCTGCCCCAACGGGATGAGCCCGTACGAGCGTCCCTACTAGCCGCGCGCCCACGGAGCGATAGTGTCCCGACCTCTGCTTTTCATCGACATCGACGGCGTTTTGAACCCATTCAAATCTGGCCCCGCCTCTGAGGGCCACGGGTTCGTACGTCACTACCTGCGCCCCACCTGCTGGATCGACCAGCACCCGCACCTGCGCCCCCGCGACGTCCCCCACGTGGCGGTGTGGCTGCACCCGGACCACGGAGAGGAACTCCTCGACCTTCCGTATGAGCTGATCTGGGCCACAACGTGGGAGGACGAGGCGAACACGTACGTCAGCCCGCGGATCGGCCTGCCCGAGCTACCCGTCGTCACCTGGAGCACCCGAGGTGGGTACGGCCCGGACGGCACATACTTCAAGACCGCCGACGTCATCCGTCACGCCGCTGGCCGCCCGTTCGTCTGGCTCGATGACCAGCTCAGCGCAGCCGACCGAGCCTACGTTCTGCAGCACCACACCGGGGCGGCGCTGCTGTACGACATCGACCCCGCCGTCGGACTGGACCTGGACGACTTCGAGGCGCTCGCCCAGTGGGCCGACGCGTTGACCGAGCCCACCGCGCCGACCGGGGCAGTCCGATGAGCCGCTGGCGCTACCGACGGCTGCCGCGCGACGCCTTATGACGGCGGTCGACCCGGGAGCAGATGTCCGCCAGCGGCAACGCCCTTGGCCCAGGCCGTGATCGTCGCGGCCTGGGCCGGAGTACGCCAGGCACATGGAGCGCGTTCCCACGTCTCGCGGGAGATGGGATCGGTGCCTCTCGCGCACCTAACTTCCGCCGTGCCAGTCACCACGAACTGAACGCACGAGGAGATCGGGATGACGAAGAGCGACACTGCTGCGCTCCTTCACAGTGGCCGCGGCGCGCGTGGACTTCTCCACGCCCTGCCCTTGGGATACGAGAACGACAGCGGGCATTGGACGCGCTCGCCGGCACTGTGCGGGGCCCTTGTCGAGATGCCTCCCGTCCCGGCGCAGGTCCGTTTCGGGTTCGGCTGGTCGGTGGCGATGTGGCAGAGGAGCGGCCACCTGCGCACCTACGGCAGCCACCGCCCGCTCGCGGACTTCCACAGTCGCCGTCTGCGCCGCCTCGCTCATACGCGGTCGATCGACACGCACGTGTGCCGCAAGTGCCGTAAGGAGATTCACCGGATGACGCACCCTCGTTGGACGGGCAGCCTGAAGCCGTCGGCCGTCGGCGGCCTGACCGTCGGCAATCCCTGACAGGGCATCCACACAGAGCCGCTCGCGACGCCCTTACCCTGGCCGAGCGGGGAGTGCTTGGGGCCTGCCTGGTGCCCGTCACCGCCCCCGCGATGGTCAAGCCCGGTACGTCCACGTTCGAGACGTGCCGGGTGTTCGTGTGCACGGTCAGTGCCAGCGGATCAACGTTTCCAGGTGGTCATCGGAGCCGCCAAGAGGCGGCGTGCGACCTCGACGGGCTGAGCGCTGAACGAGGAGGTGACGTGGCCGTTCGCTGTCCGCTCCGGCATGCCCCTGCCTGCGGCTGTGAGCTGGGGTTTTCCGCTCCTCGGCTGCCTCGGCTTCGGTCACCGCATAGCGGCAGATTCGCGAGAAATCGAGCCAGACCGCTGTAAAACCTAACTTCTGTCGTGCCAGCCGCCACGGGCTGACCGCACGAAGGAGAGAAGCGATGACCCAGACCGCCACGCAGACCACGCAGACGGCCACCATCGACACCCTGGCCACCGCCCTGCAGAACGCCCTCGGCAGCAGCTGGACGATCACCGCGCGCTTCGACCACATCCTTGCCACCACCCCGCTGTGCGACCGCATCAACATCACGCCGCTGGCCTACAGCTACACCGACATCTCCTGGACGCTCGTGCCGGTCCGCCGCACTATCCCCGCCCAGACCGTGCGGGAGACCCCGGACGCCGACCTGACCGCCGACGTGGCGACCGCGCTCCGGAGCCTGTCGTACCGGCACCACGCCCTGCCGACCGCCTGACACGCCCCCCGCGCCCGCCGCCGGGCCGTACCCGGCGGCGGGCAAAGACCCCGCGACTCTCGACCGAACGGAAGCAGTAAGTGAGCAGTCAGCACGCCCTCGTTCACCTGGCCCCGGAGCCGGACGCTACCGCGAGCGACCTCGCCAACGAGGCCGAAGACACCCTCTGGGACCTGCCTGGCGGCTGGGAACGGGTGCTGGTCACCCACCCCGAGAACCAATACGCCGGGACCTTCCCTCTGCGGAACGGAGCCGACCCGAACCACCCGCAGCTCATACGCGTCAGCGGCGGCACCACCACCCGTTACGCGGGCGGCCCGGTCGGCCTTCTCGACCTGCACGCGTGCCGTACTCGGGCCGCTGATCGTGCCGCGCGCCTGCACGACACCTGGACCCAGGCCGTAGCCACCATGCCGCCGGTCAGGCCGCTCGCCGACTACCTTTCTGACGCCAAGGACTCCGTGTACGCCGGGCTCGCTTTCAGGGAGCAGCCGCACATCAAGGTCGCCGTCAGTCTGGCGGACGCGCGGCTTTCCTGGGCTGATCAGGAGGCCCTGGCCGCGTTGGACCGGGATGCGTTCGTGGAGCGTGCCCGCGTCCAGGCCGTCACAGGGAACAGCCTGCTTCAGCTCGACGGGACGTGGCTTGTCAGCCCGACCTGGGTGGACCCCCGGGCTCCCGAGACGGCGGCCGCCGAGTACCACCAGCGCGTCAACGCCTACCTCGACAACCTGCCCGCGGACCACGTGATCGTCGGAGCCGACTTCATCCGCTGACCAGCAGGGACCGCGCGGACCCCTTCCGGTACTGACCGAAAGAGGGGCCCGCGCGGTATCTGTTGGCCAGCGTTCCTGTCCGCCGGCTCCAGGCCCGCGACGGCACGGCCGCCGGCGGACCCGGCCTCAACTCGCGCGAGCGCGGGACGCGCCATGCCGCCCGCTAACGTCCGCTGCGCCAACACATCCACCCCTCATCCGCTAGGAACCCCCGTGATCCACTCCAAGGCGTCGGACGCTGCCGCGGCTCTCACCCACCAGGTCTGGCTGGACCTCTGGCTGACGGCACCCACGCCGGGCATCAGCCGTGTCACGTCAGCGCAGCAGCTCCAGGACGACGACCTCATCGTGACCCTCGGCGCTGGACCGGATGCGGCCACGCTGACGGACCTCAGCGCGCGCGACGCCGTGCGCGAAGTCGGCACCCGAGTGTGGCGAGTGGTCTCCACCGGCGCCAGGACGGTACGAGTCCGCCCGGTCGCAGTGCCTGACGGGACCTGGAACGGGACGCCCGATCTGGCCCGGCTCGGTGAACCGTGGGTGAAGGACGCACCCTCCAGGCAGTTCTACATCCCCGCTGCGAAGCGCCAGATCGGCCGGCTCGGACCGATGGATGCCCTGCGGGAGCAGATCACCGGCCACCACCTCTTCGGGGAGTGGGAACGGACTTACGAGGCGGCCGAAGCCGAGGAAAGCGAGGAGCGGGCCGCCGCGAAGGCGATATGGGACCAGATCGTGGCACGGCGAGAGTCCCGTCGTGAGCTGGTCGAGCGGCTGAACAAGATCGCAGGGGACCAGCTCGTGTACTGGGCCGACTTCGGCGGCAGCGACGGCGCCGGTTCGCTGAGCGGCTGGCTGGCCTCGAAGGGCCGACTGCGCACTTACCTCCTGGGCCTTCAGGCGGCGAGCCTGATCACCGAGGAGCAGTTCGAGGAAGCCGAGAAGTGCATGGCCTTGCTCGAACAGTGACAGCCCGGGCGGGCGGCTGGGCTGCCCGCCCGGGCAGTCCGCAGGTGTCCGCGTCGGCGGGCCTGCGCCGCAGGTAGCGAGCAGGCTCCGGCACCTCATCTCGCCGAACCGCGCATCGTTCCCCGTGTCGCTCGTAGCTTCTGACCCACACCAAGATCACCAATCAGGAGCACCGCGATGCCGCTCGACATGACCGACCCTGCCAGATGGAAGCGCGAGGTCCACTACCGCCGTTACCTGAGCAACAGCGGCAGTGTCATCCCCATCTGTGTGCAGGACTTCGACTACCCCGACTACGACCCCAGCCGCTTCGTGGACCTTGCCGACTTCCCCACCGAGCAGGAGGCCGCTTTCACCCCCCTTCGCCCGGAGGACGTGATCGACACCGCAGCGACCACCCCTGATGATCACGTTGCCGCAGGTCAGGCAGTGCGCCTCCTGGCAGCCATCGGCAGTCACGGGAGCGCGACATGAGCACTTGGTTCCTCAGCCTTGAGCAGCGCCCCGCTCCGCAGCCCCCGCACCCGCTGGACGCGCTGGCCGACACCCTGCACAAGGTTCTGGCCCCGCAGGGCTGGGAAGTGTGGTCGTTCCTCAACGACATCGAGGTGACGTGCCCGCATGGCCCACGGTTCACCGTCGCCATGGACAACGCCGAGGGCGTCAGAAGGTGGACGCTGACGCCCTCGGCGGAGCCGGCCAGCTCCGCCGTCCTGACAGACCTCGACGGCCTGCACAGTGCCGACTACGTGAGCAGCGCTCTGGGCTTTCTCTGCTCTCGGCACACCGACGACGTTGCCACCGTCGCGCCGCAGGGATAGGTAGACGGCGGCCGCCGACGCCGTGAACAGGGCCGGTTCTCGTTGTCCGAACGCGGCTGGTCCCGCGGGCAGGAGCCGATTCGCCAGCAGTCGTGACACCGACACCTTCTTGCCTACGGTCCGGGCGTCCACCCGCTCCCAGGCAAGGACCTGCCATGACCTTCCCTCTCAGTCCCGGCGCCACCATCAGCCGGTCCGACCTTCACCAGCTCGTTGGCGGTCGACCCCACGGCCGCATCAGCCCGAGCAAGACGACACCCAACATCTGCCTTTTCACATCCCCAGGAGCCCACGACAGTCAGCACGACGGCTGGACCGGGGATCACTACCACTTCCAGGGGGAGGGACAGGGAGACCGGGAACAGGCGATCAAGAACGGCAACCGTGCTCTCGTCGACCACGCGCAGAACGAGGGCCGCACCCTGCGGCTGTTCTCCACGGTGCCCGGACCCTCAGTCCACTACCTCGGCGCCTACCGGCTCGACAGCGACGTCCCCTATGTGCGGACGTCGCTGCCGGTCATCGGCGTCCCGGACCAGCCTCACCGCACGGGCTACGTCTTCCGGCTCGCGCCCGAGGACGGAACTCCTCCACCCAGCGGTGTCTTCACCGTGGACCCGCTCAGCCATCACACGATCGTCCGGGAGCGTGACCTCGACGTTCCCTTCCGCCCCCGGCCGGGCGACGAACGGGGACGTGAGCGCACGTTCATGGAGGACGTCGCGGAGCAGCTGCTGCGCAGTTACAGCTCCCACCTGCGGTCGATGGGCCATGACGTCCGCCGTCACACGGTCACTCCGGCTCGTGAGCTCATCCCCCTGCCCGTCGACCTGGTCGATCACAGCACCAACGAGATCGTCGCGTGCGCGGGGAGCGTCGCCCGGACCTACGTACGCGCAGCCTTCGGTGAACTCCTCGACATGCGCCGGTTCTTCAGCCCGACCCCGCGGCGAGTCATGCTCCTTCCGTCCCGCCCGCGCCCCGACCTTGCCGACCTGTGCGGCCGGAACGACATCACCGTTGTCTGGCCGAAGCCGGGCGGATTCGAGAGGGCAGAACCGGACGCTCTCGTCCGTGACTAGGCTCCGCGCCGACCTGGGCAATGCGCCCCATCGCATTGCCCAGATCGGCGCGCGCAGCGCGGTTGATCCCCGGATCGGCTGGCCCCGCGCACACGATGTGGGAGGCCGGCGGCGCGTCCAGGTCAGCAACCCAGCCCTGTCCGGTCCGGACGCTCCCCTCGATGGCAGCGTCCCGGTGCCTCCCGGAGCCAGCGTCCGCGCATTTCGCGGGCACGTGATCAAGCCGCTGTCTGGCTCCTACCGTGCGCAGCATCGCCGAACGCCGACGAGCCCACCGAAGACGAAGGAGCCGACATGGCCTGCCTGACCCTCTGCTACAGCGCCCCGTGGACCGGCCTTTCGGCAGCGCTGACAGGTGCCCTGATCGCTGCTGGGGCCACCAGCAGCGCAAGCGACGGCAGGCCCATCTCCTTCTACGACTACGAGTGCGTGCTGAACGACCTGGCCGCCATCCAGGGGCACTACGAGAAGACCAAGGACCCCGTCACCCTCTCCGCCATCGAGGAAGACGTCGCCGACCTGCTCACCGAACAGGCCGACATCATCACCGCCTTGGCGGCTCACCTCTGAACCGCAGCGACACAGCGCTGCCACCCGCGAACCGAAAGCTCTGCACCTATGCCCGACACCCTCACACGCCCCCACGGGGCCCCCATCGACTGGCCCGAGTTCCCTGCCGTTCCTACGCTGGTCACCGACCATCCGCTGCCGCCTGAGCAGTGGCCCGCCCTCGCCCTGTCGTGGCGGCTGGTCACCGCGCACGTGCTCAACCCCGACCGCGGTGACGTCATCAGCGCGTGGCTCACCGAGCCTCGCGCTCCCGGGCCGCTGGCTGTCGCCTACCGGCACCGTTTCAACCACTCCCACCCGTACGGATGGGCATGCGGCGTCCACGTGTTCATGGTGCCGGTCCGCAACGGGAACCGCGCCGATGCCCGCCTGTCCTACGACTGCACACGAAGCGGCATCGCGCGCACTCCAGAGGAAGCCCGGGCCCGGGCGTTGCGCCACGTCGCCGAGCTGCACAAGGACGCGGCTGTGCCGTACGTCGCACGCTCACTGAGGGCCGGGCGCTTCTACTGCTGACGACCCGGTGCCGGTCCCGGCATCTGGTTGAGCGCTGGCCCCCTGCCGGGACCGGGGCCTCGGTCCGGGAGTGTGCCTCATGGTCCGCATGGGGGACGCCCAGCCGCCGGCCGAGTGCTCACCGGGCGGCTCCATGAAGCGGACATGGATCCTGTCCACCATGCGCCCGCGCCCTCACCTCGGCCCGCCCCCTGCCAAACAGGCCTGCGGCCGCAGCCTCAGCCCTGCTCCCTCAGTCGGTTTCGCGGCAGCTCGGCACGTGCCTGGCGAGCTCGTAACTTCCTCACTGCCAGCTCGCACCGGCCACCGAGTCACCAACCCCTTCCAGGAGCGGACCAATGAAGCGCAGCCTTCGCCGTCGCATCGAACGGACGATCAATCAGTCTTGGAAGACCACCGACCGAGATGATCGCGGCACGGTCGGAGTGGCGCTCATCTTCCCGCCCAACGCATTCGCTGACGCACCGACCTGGACGCCCGGTCCCGGCTTCCGGGCGCTGAACAACGAAGGAGCGACCAACACCGCGTTCGTCCGCGACAACGGGGACGGCACGGAGACCGTCGTCGTCGGTGGCATCGGTCCCGCCCAGCGCCCGGGCATGGACGGCGGCCCCTGGACAGAGGAGGAGGTATGGACGGTCACCGCCCCGGTCGACGACTTCGACGGTTGCGGGCTGGGCAACAACACCCAGGGCATCACCTGGATGCTCGACCGGCCCCGCGCGGTCATCCACCGCGAGCGGTACGCAACCCACCCTCTGGCGACCGTTGAGGCGTACTGGGAGAACTTCAAGGAGGTCTGGGGGTTCCTGCCCTCCGGTGAGCTGCGCTGGTACGGAGGGTGGCCGTTCGGCGAGGGCCGGGAATGGGCCTACCTGGTCTGCCGTCCCGTGTGGGCGTCGGAAGAGGAGAACGAGGTCGCGCTCCTGGAGGACGTCGTCACACTGGCCCGCCTGTTCAGCGCGGAGGTCCGCGTCTACCCGTACGACCTCCAGAAGCGTGAGATATCCGGGCCTCTCGGCAGCTCGCGCTGGGAAACCTACCTCTCGGACGTGACGCGTCGCCTGCGGAAGTGACCCGCACTGGCCGCACTGGCCGCACTGGCTCCGGGCGTACCTCGGTACGCCCGGAGCCTCCGCCACTCACAGTGCCGCACGGGTCGGAGGCTCGGTGACTCACCTCCCGCCGGTCGACCTGTCCAGACCTCGACGCCCGCGGCACAAGGCACAGGCCGGCTTCTCAAACGCCCAGACTCGCGCCCGGTCGATCACTGCGAGAGCTCATGGTGCAGTGCAGCCATCACACCAGCCCTCACGGAACGGACCACTCGGCCATGCACACCACGTTCTCCGCGCCCGGCACGACTACCACGCTGACGACCGCGGCGGCCGACAACATCCTGCGCCGCATGAACCTCGACGACACGGTGCGCAGCCTCCCGGCCGACCAGTTCGTCAGCCGTCTGCTGTCGGCCATGACCGTCGCATCCGCAGACCGAAGCGCCAAGGGCGCGGTGCGGCTCTCTGCGATGCGGCGTCTGCACACGCTGGCAAGCCGCACGCAGGACACCGGCCAGCCGATCACCTGGAGCTGACGGCAGGCCGGGGGCCGTCGGGCGACGGCCCCCGGCCTGCCGTCTCGCTCTCCCGAGCGCCCTCTGGGTAGCCCTGATCTCTACGAGGAGCCCCACACCGTGCCTTCGCAGCCCGCTCCACTCGACACAGATGCCCTCCTTGCCGCAGTAGAGCATGACGCCGAGCAGGTCCGGCAGGCTCGGACACGCCTTGCTCTGGCCAGCCTCGGCCTCATCACCGCCCGCATCCGCGCTGACCACCCCGCAGCTCGATACCTTCAGCTGGGCTTCACCGTCAGCATGAAGACCTACACGGGCCGGACAGAGGCCGGGCGGATCTGGCTTCAGGAATCCGAGCAGGCAGGCCGCTGGCGGGCGTGTCTCGACGACGACGCCCGATCGGACCTCGAAGGCTGGTGCACTCACCTCGGCCAGGACGTCCAGGAACTGCTGCCGACGCTCTGGGCGCGAGACCCAACAACCGAGCTGCAAGTCGTCGATCTGGATGCCGTGGTGGCCGCCCTGTCGTGACGACGCGGTGCCAGGCGCCGGCGGGCAAGCTCCCGCTGGCGCTCGGCGACGCTGTGCAACTGCCGAGCGGTCCGTACAGGGACCCACTCCGCCCTCGCCGCCTGTCCACCTTGGCATCCGCGGGTGCGACACTCGGTGCCGGCCGCTTCTACAGGGGCGGTCGGGCTGGGTCGCTTGAGCGAAAATCACTGGGTTCCGTCCATTCGGAAACCCCGGTAAGCACGGTGGTTACATACAGGCAGTGCACACCGTTCAAGCCGCCCATCCGTACTTGGTGCTGACGCGTCTTGGCGTTGCCGCCCGCGCTGAGCCAACCTGGTCACCTTGCGTCGGGCCAGTCTGATCACGACCGGGCAGCGAGACAGCTGTCACTGGGTTCCGGCCGAGCTGCCTTCCACGCCCGCCCACCGGGCCACCGCGTGGCGAAGGCCGGCAGAGAACAGACCGACCGGGGCGGAGCGGTGTGCCAACAGGGTCGGATAGGTCCGGCCGGGGCTTGCCGCTGTTGAGGCTCGGGCGGCGTAGATCATCAGGGCGCAGAGGTGCGCTGGCCATCCCGCTGGTTGGGTCGTTACGGTAAGGCCAGCAGGAAGCGCTCCGTCATGGCCTGATCGAGCGTCGTAGAGGATTGACGCCGGTATCGAGAGCGCTCTGGGTACCGGCGTCAGCCATGTCTGGGTCCCGGCTGGTCATGGTCCGCTCGTCCTTGGTCATGGCTGCCTAGCGAGGAGGGGCGTGACCCCTCCCCACCGAAGGGGGCTCACCGAGAGCTAGGGGCGCTGTTTCCAGGGGCGGCGCAACCCCCCTATGCGCCTACGTGCAGGAGCTGTCCGGCGGCCGGCCTGGAACCAACCCTCTGTTGCGGGCCCCGTTCGAACGGGGCCCGCAACAAAAACGCAAAAACACACGTATTAAAAACAATCAACCCCA